>JAAZZF010000023.1 GCA_014239275.1 Flavobacteriaceae bacterium
AGTTTCTTTTTTTTTAAAAACAAACTCTAACAAAGAATATGCAACAGAAAAATAGATTACTGTAAATATTAAAATTTCAATTATTTTTCCAATTAAATCATCCATTAAAATCAAGTTGTTATCTTGATTTTCATAAAAATATGGAAGAAAAATAAATGCAAAGACTATTGAAAATACAATCTCAATTAAGATTGATATTTCTTTTTTAGATAGTGCCATAATTTTATTTTTGAATAATTCGAAGTATTAGTATTGCAAGCTTAGAAACTGAAAAAGTAAAAAGTCCAAAAAGAGGAGATAATAATGCTACCTTTAAACCTCCAGCTATTATAGAAGGATCCGCTTCTCCAGTTGCTTCAAGAACATCAAAAGCAGTTATAAGTCCTATAAAGGCCCCCATGACACCTAAAGCTAAACCAAGCGTGCCACTATCACTTATATGTTTAAGCATTTTTTTTGAAATTTCAATATTTGTTTTGATGTTCAAAAGAGATTTTACTGTAAAGTAAATTGATATTAACAAACAAATAAGAATAAGGGACATAAATAATGCGCCACCTTCTAAAAATCTATTAAACAAAGTTGTTCCAATTAATCCTGTAATTATTGCCATAATTCTAAGTATTTTAAGTTTCATTTTATTTTTATACGTTAAGTTAACTTTACAAATATATAAAAATTAATGTTAAGTAAGCTTAACATTAGAATTTTTTTTGATTTTGTATATTTTACAATGATTCTGAGAAATAAAATTCCTTAATAATTTTTTATATGATTTAATATTTCTTTGGAAACTAATTCAAAAGAATCTTGAATTAACCAATGGGATAAATTTGTCTTTTTTAAAGTATAAGGAGCCTTTATATACTTTTCGGTTTCGTCAACAGCCTTTTCGCCAACAGCTAAATCTTTCTTTCCATAAATCATTAAGGTTGGAACATGAATATCTCCAATTTTTGTTGGATCGCTTAATTTTGTAGCACGATACCAATTTAATACAGCTTTTAAAGCATTTTTTTGACTAAAAACGCTTAAATAACTTTCAATTTCCTCTTTATCGCTACTAGTCCACATTCTTTTTAAATTAGCATAGTTAGACTTCTTAAAATATATTTCAGGCAAAAATCTAATCCTAAAGAATTTTACATATGCACTTTTTTTCTTTTGTATTTTATCATTTAAAATGGCATCAGCAAAGGCATCTAAATGTGGAACAGCAAGGGCAGAGAAGCTAAGAATTCTATTTTTATTAAATGAAGACAAATACCACCCAATTCCAGAACCCCAGTCATGCCCTACAAGATGGAATTTTTTTGCTCCAAAAGAATCAGCAATATTTATTATGTCCTGAGCAAGTTTATGCGCAGAATAATCCTTGACTTTTAATGGCCTAGCGCCTTTGCTATATCCCCTTTGATCAGGAGCAATTACTCTATAGTTTTTAGAGCTTAGAAAAGGGAGTAGCTTAGACCACATTTTTGATGTTTCAGGCCATCCGTGCAGCAGAATAACAGTTCCACCAGTATTTTCTAGACCTGCCACTCTACATGTAAATATTAGATTATCCTCTATATAAACATCGGCAAAGTCTTCATTGTTATCGTTATAGTATGTTATATGTTGAGCATTCATTTTTGTAAAGATAATTACTATAAAAAAATATTTTATGGAATCTCATAATTCTCTTTATTATTATCAATAGTTTTAAAAGTTAGTACTTATTTATATCTTACTTGAAATAAATTAAGTTAATGAAAATTTTTAAAATTTTATTTTTTGCATGTTTGGCTCTAACATCTTGTAACCAGGAGTCGATTAAGCCTAATATTATTTTTATCTATACTGATGATCAAAGATTTGATACAGTTGGAATGATAGGCAATAATGAAGTATATACTCCAAATTTAGATAAGCTTGCTGTTAATGGGACAGTTTTTTCAAATGCTTATAATATGGGAGCTTGGCATGGAGCTATTTGTGTTGCATCAAGAGCAATGATCATTTCAGGCAAATCTGTTTGGAGGGCCAAGGAGCAAATTAATTTTCTTCAAAAAGAAGATTCCCTGGCTCTTTCAAAAACCTGGCCAAGGATATTGAAAAAAAATGGATACAAAACATATATGACAGGGAAATGGCATATAAATGCTCCAGTTGAAAAAGTATTTGATGTGGTAAAAAACAAAAGGCCAGGGATGCCTAGTGATAACAGGGGAGATTTATGGCAAAGTTTGGGTGAATGGAAAGAAAAATCAGGAGATTTAAAAGATTTAGAAAACTTTATGCCAATTGGCTATGGAAGACCTAAAGATGAACAGGACGAATCATGGAGCTCATATGATACAATTTTTAAAGGGTTTTGGGAAGGCGGAAAACATTGGAGCGAAGTATTAGCAGATGATGCTATAGGATTTATAAACGATGCAAATAAACAAGAGGATCCTTTCTTTATGTATTTAGCTTTTAATGCTCCTCATGACCCTAGACAAGCACCTAAAAAATTTCTGGATTTATATCCAATAAATAACATAAAATTACCTAAGAATTATTCTCCTCAGCATCCTTATATGCGTGAGATAGGCAATATGCCTGGTCTTCGTGATGAAGCACTTGCTCCATACCCAAGAAGTGAATATGCTGTAAAAAAACACATTCAAGAATATTATGCTGTAATAAGTCATTTAGATCAGCAAGTAGGAAAAATAATTGATCATCTTGAAAATCAAGAAATGTTAGATAATACATATATTGTTTTTACATCAGATCATGGGCTTGCAGTTGGTCAACATGGATTAATAGGAAAACAAAGTTTATACGATCATAGCATAAGAGTTCCAATGATAATTTCCGGACCTGATATAGAAAAAGGCAAAAAAATTAGTCATGACATATACCTTCAAGACATAGTGCCTACAACTTTTGATTTAGCAG
>JAAZZF010000024.1 GCA_014239275.1 Flavobacteriaceae bacterium
GGAATCGACTGACAAGCTAATGTTAGACCATCTTGAATTTCTAAATCTGTTAAAATATTATTTTCAATCATTTTTGCAGAACCATTAGTAATTTTACATATACAAGAAGAACACACGCCGCCTTGACAAGAATAGGGGACGTCAAGATTTTGATTTAATGCAGCGTCTAAAAGCGTCATATTGTGGGGAACGTCTATTTGAAACTCCTCAAAATCACGAGTTATAATTGCCGTTATTTTGCCTTTAACTTCATTGGCTTTTAGGGCGTTATCAACCTTTGAATGAAACAGTTCAAACAAAATATTTTCTTTTTGATATCCTAGCCTTTCTAATTCTTTGGAGATAGATTTGGAGAGTTTTTTAGGACCACAAATAAAAAACTTGTCAAATTTTAAATTATCATGTTGTTTCAAACAATAATTAATAAATCCAGAATCAATTCTTCCATATTCAGAAGCAGGATTATTTTCAGCACTATAAATATTATAACAATAAAACCTGCCTGCAAAAGATATTTTTAAATTTTCTATCTCATCATAAAACATCGTTTCTTTAATTGACTTATTCCCAAACAATAAGACAAACGTACTTTCTTTATGAGATAGCAAAACGTTTTTCAAAATAGAAATGACAGGAGTTATTCCACTACCAGCAGCAATACCCATAAATGTGTTTTTCAAATGGACATTTTCAACAACAAATCTTCCTTCAGGCGTGGAAACCTCTAGCACATCTCCTTCTTTCAAGGTGTCGTTAAGATAGTTAGAAAACAGTCCATTAGAAATAGCTTTTACACCAATTTTTAGTAAACCACTATTAGGAGGACTACAAATCGAATATGAACGAAGAGTTAAATCCCCTTTAATTTTTGCTTTTAAAGTGAGGTATTGGCCAGCTTTGAAAGAATAATTTTCTTTAAGGAATTTTGGGACCTCAAAAGTGATAGAAACAGAATTTATAGTTTCCTCTTTTATTTTTGCAACTTTTAAAGAATGAAATTGTATCAAGCAACAACATTTAGAGTTAATTGCAAAAATAAAAAAACAGAATTTAATTTAGTGCCTAAAAAGAAAAGAACATTTCAAAAACAATGATATATTTGCCAACTATGATTTGGGCCTTTCTAAAATTACAATGGAAATCTTTTTTTAGAGGAGAATCTGTTGGCGTTAATGTTATGACCAAAGTCTTCAAGTGGTTTGGGATTGTTTATTTTGGCTTTATTACTCCTTTGTTGGGGTTTCTCACTTATAAGGTTTTAAAAGAAAAATTAGAGATAGAAGACCCTTTTCTTTATCTCAACAAAAACCTTATTTATGTTTTTGCCTATTGGATAGTAATGAGGTATTTTATCCAACCAATTCCAGTTGTTTCTATTAAGCCCCTTCTTTTAACACCTATTTCAAAATCACAAATAGTTAGACATGCACTTGGAAAATCTGTTTTTTCTTTTTTCAATATAATAGCATTTTTCTATCTGATTCCCCTTACTTGGGTCTTAATAAATAAAGACTATCAAGTCAATCAATTAATTGGATGGAATTTAACAATTATTGCTTTTGTATACATCACAAACTATCTAAATTTTATATTAAACAACAACGATAAACTATTATATTCTATAGCAGCAATATTGGTGTTAATAAAACTGTTAGAGTATTATTCTGTTTTTGATTTTACCATTTATTCTGAAGCCTTTTTCTATTCTTTTTATACTAATCCCCTTTATTCACTATTACCCTGGGTCTTTTTAATTTGGCTCTATTTTTATGTTTTCAAATACTTCAAGAATGGTCTTTATATAGATTTGGGGCTAAAAAAGAGAACAGAAGAGGCGAAAATAGACGACTTTTCATGGCTTGATAGATTTGGAAAAACAGCTGTTTTTTTAAAAAACGATTTAAGATTAATTAAAAGGTCCAAAAGAGCAAGGGGCACTGTTTTAGCAGGAATATTCTTTCTTTTTTATGGATTTATCTTTTATTTCTCAGAAGATATTTATGGTCCATCCATGACCTTTTTTGGCTATCTTTTTGCATCAGGAGGATTCTTATTCATGTTTGGAGCCTTTGTTCCAAGCTGGGATAGCCAGTATTATTCTCTTATGATGTGTCAAAACATAGAATATAAAGAATACATAAAATCAAAATGGTCTTTGGTGGTTATTGGAACCTCCATCTCTACATTGTTGGCTTGTTTTATTTACTCTTTTTTAGGAGCAGATGCAATATTTGCGGTATTAGCCGGAGGGTTATATAATATAGGGATAAATGGATATTTAACGCTTTGGGCAGGAGCCTTTACTAAAACGCCTATTGATCTGGACTCAAATAAAAACATTTTTGGAGACACAAAAGCCTTTAATATGAAAACACTTTTAATTGCCCTTCCACAAATGGCGCTTCCAATAGCCTTATTCTCAATAGGAAATTATTATTATTCTGCATCAATAGGATGTTTAATTGTTGGCACAACTGGAATTTTAGGAATATTATTAAAAGAACAGGTTTTTAACCTTATAATAAAAGCATACAAGACAGAAAAGTATTCCACTTTAAAAGCATATAAACAAAATTAATTCTATGATTACTTTAAAAAATATTACAAAAAAATATTCAAAGCAAACAGTTTTAGACATTATAGCTTTAGACATCCCAGTGGGCCAAACTTTTGGTTTAGTAGGAAATAACGGAGCAGGGAAAACCACTATGTTTAGTTGTTTGTTAGATTTGATAAAGCCAACTACGGGGAATGTTTTAAACAATGGTGTGGAGGTCGCAAGCAGTGAAAAATGGAAATCCTTCACATCAGCATTTTTAGATGACACTTTTTTAATTGGCTATTTAATGCCAGAAGAATACTTTTATTTTATTGGGGAATTAAGAGGCTTAAAGAAAAAAGAGGTTGATGAATTTATAAATCAATTTGAAGATTTTTTTCACGGAGAGATATTGGGAGGAAAGAAATATTTGAGAGATCTTTCAAAGGGAAATCAAAAAAAAGCTGGAGTTGTTGCAGCATTATTAGGGGAACCTAAAGTAGTTATTTTGGACGAGCCTTTTGCAAACCTAGATCCATCAACGCAGATAAGGCTAAAACAAATTTTAAAAGACCTTTCCAACAACAATAAGACAACTATTCTAGTCTCAAGTCATGACATTCAAGATGTGACTGAAGTTTGTGAAAGAATTGTCCTACTAGAAAAAGGTAAGGTTATAAAAGATATTGTAACTAACCCAAAAACTTTAAAAGAGCTAGAAGCTTATTTTAAGGGATAATTACTAGAAAATCAATTATTTTTACTTTTCGATAATAAAACACAATATTTTATGTTATTGAGTAGTATATCATAGTTAGTTTGAACAAATTTATTTATACCATATTATTAGCCTTTCTTTTTTTTAGTTGCTCAACCAAAAAAAATAAGCCTTTAAATAAAGGCTATCACTCTATTGTTTCGAGCTATAATGTTTTATTTAACGGCGCAGTATCTATTGAAGAAGGGCTTTTGCAAACACAAAACGCATTTAATGAAAATTTTTGGGAAGTTCTACCAATAGAAAAGATTAAAATATCTGATGAAATTATTACTGTTGATGGGATTGATAATGCAAATTTTATAAAAGGAGAGGAGAAGGCAGCTAAAACTATTCAAAAGCATTCAATGATAATTAATGGGACCCAGGAAAATTCTAAAATAGCCAA
>JAAZZF010000025.1 GCA_014239275.1 Flavobacteriaceae bacterium
CCAATTCCTCTTGAAAAAACAACGAGTATAATGGTTATTATTGAAATTAAAAAATATGCAGGAACAAAATTTTGGAAAATAGGAATAATCTCAAGTCCAATTAAAATAAATAATATGGCATTCAAAGTTTCATCCAACAAATGCCAAAATTTATATACATATTCACCCATTGCTTTTTGAACTCCTGCTTCAATTTTATCTGTATCAATATTTCTATTTAAAAATAATCCCATCATTACAACGCCTAAAGGTCCAGAAAAATGAAATTTATTAGCAACTACAGTAACTAATAGAACTAAAGAAAGTGTAATTAAAACTTCTAATTCTACATGTTGATTCTCAATATATTTAACAAGTTTTAAACCTAAGTATCCTAAAGCACAACCTAAAATAACTCCACCTATAACTTCTGTTGCAAACAACATACTAATTCCCTCCGGAGTAACATTATCTACTCCCAATAATTTTACTTTCAATAAAGTAAGAAAAATAACTACCCCTATTCCATCATTAAAAAGAGATTCTCCTGCAATTCGTGTTACAGTGATTGAAGATAAGTTCATTTTTTTTACAATGGAAAGAACTGCAATTGGATCAGTTGGTGCAATTAAAGCCCCAAACAATAGGCAATCTACATAAGAAATTCCAATATCATTTAGACCAAAAAAAGGTTGTTCTATTAACCAAAAAACTCCTGTTCCTACTGCAAAAGTTGAAAAAGCCACTCCAAAAGTTGCTAGAAAAAGAATGGTAACCTTATCTTTTAAAAGCTCATGAACATCAACACTAATTGCTCCGGCAAAAAGAAGAAATGGTAACATCACATCTATTAGAAGAACACTAAAATCAAAATCCTTAGTAAGTCCTGTTATAATCTCTATAAATTCAGGAAAAATTACACCGATTGCTAAAATAACTATAGATAAGCATATTGCAAGAATCATCAATCCTATAGTTTGAGGAAGCTTAAGTAATCTTAAATTGATAATTGAAAAAAATGAAGCTAAAAGCAGTAAAACGGTTGTGATTTCTAGAATGCTCATTTATATAAAATTATCAGTTTAAAGAAACTCTAGCAACAAAGCCAAAACCAGTTACATAAAGAAATTGCTCGTCTTCATCAAAATTACAATTAGTAACGCCACCACCAAAATTAATTCTTGAAATCAATTCTCCATCTGGAGAAATAACCAATACGCCTCCAGGGCCTGTTGAAAATATATTTCCTGATGAATGAACTTTTAAACCATCAAAACCTCCTCCATAATCTTTTAAAAGTTCTGTACCATCAAAAAACAATTCAGAACTAAAATTATCTCCAACATCATATCTAGTTATTACAGGATTATTATCATCTGAATTGTTGACAAAAAGATACTTTTCATCATTAGAAAGAGCTATTCCATTAGGAAGACTAAGATCATAGGAAATTAAGGTTAATTCACCTGAATTAGAAAACTTATAAACCCCACTAAAATCTAATTCTTTAAACTCATTATTAAATTTTCCTTCTTGAGGATTAAAAAACCCATAAGGAGGATCTGTAAAATATATGTCTCCATTATTGTCCATTACAATATCATTTGGACTATTAAAAAACTTTCCATCATATTTATCAACAACAGTTTCAAATTCTGGAACTCCGTCTTCTAAATTAATTAGTTTAGCTACTCTCCTATCCCCATGTTGACACAAATACAAGTTTCCATCATTTCCATAAATTAATCCATTGGCACCAATTAGTCCAGTTTCAAAACTAGGTGCATAGCCAGTATATCCACTAGGAACCATATAATCTGATAATCCAGATTCTGGATTCCATTTATAAATTTTATTGGCACCAACATCTGTAAATAATAATGAATTCATCTCCTTATTCCAAAGTGGCCCTTCAGCTACAATTAAAGAATCTGCTATGATTTCAATTTTAGAATCTACATGAACTATCTTTTGATCAGAATCAGAAAAAATTTCAACAAAAAAATCATTGTTTTTTTCTTTATTAACATTTGTGTTACAGCCAATTATAAAAATTAGCAACATTAGGTAGGTAAATTTTTTCATTTAAATAAAATTTTAAAAAGTGAATTTAGTAATCTTTTAGTTTAATCTCTAATTATCTCAAAACTATGATTTACAATTGTATCAGGTCTAATAGTAGCCCCAACAGAACAATACTTATTTAATGCTAAGGAAATAAAACGTTCAGCTTCATTATCTTTTAAATCAGAAGAAAAAATCAAATATTTAATATCAATTGATTTATAATATCTTGGAGGATTTTCAACTCTTGATCCAGAAGTAATCGCCTTGATATCTTTGAAATCACGTCTTCTTTTTTTTATCATCGATACAATATCAACTGCTGCACATGTTGTTAATGCAGATAAAAGAAGTTCCATTGGTGACATGTGTTCTTTTTTATCCTGGCTATACATATCAACTGTTAGATTATTACCAGAATTATTTTTTACATTGAATTTTTCGTCATCTATATATGACATTTCAACATTTATGTCCATAAAGTATAGTTTTTGTGTTTTATAAAATTAAAAAACTAATCTATCATTATAAATTAAAAACAAATTAACTATAATAATTTTATAAATATTTATAAAAAAG
>JAAZZF010000026.1 GCA_014239275.1 Flavobacteriaceae bacterium
CCTCTTGCCATTGCTTTGCCAATTCCTTTGGAAGATCCAGTTATAATAGCAATTTTGTTTTTTAAATAAAATTTTTCTTTAATCATAAATATGTTTTTTTAATTAGGCCAATAAGTATACTCATCCAAATTACTCTTTTTTTGATTTAATGCTTTATCAATAAATATTGGCCAGCTTAAAAGGTTTGGCCAAATCGGTTTAGCTTGCTCTTTAATTTTTAAATTTAAAAGTTCTTCAAGTTCTTTTAACTTTTCTAAATTCATTGATGCTAAATTTATTTTTTCATTAGGGTCATTGTTTAAGTTAAAGAGCCATTTTTTGTTTTGCATAAAGTCAATTTGTAATTTCCATCCTTCTTTTATTAAAAACGAAAGACTTCCTGATTTTGAAAAAAGAATTCTATCAGGTTCACCTTGTATTTCTCCAGTTAAATAAGGTAAAATATTAACTCCATCAATTTCTATATCGTTTGTTGGCTTTAATCCAGCTATTTCCGAAAATGTAGAGAAAATATCCATATTAGAAATTCTACCATTGTAAATTTGACCAGCAGGAATTTTATTAGGATAGTTAACAATAAAAGGAATATGAACTCCTCCTTCAAAATGTGTTAATTTCCAACCCCTATATGGCTTATTTAAGTCAGGTAAGCCAATGTATCCTGGCGCACCATTATCACTTGTAAATACAATAATTGTATTTTTGTCAATACCGTTATCTTCCAACGCTTTTCTTATTTTTCCAACTCCTCTGTCAACGGACATTACCATAGCAGCTAAAACTCTTTCTTCGTGATTATTAATATAAGATAGTTTTTCATAATCTTCTTTTTTAGCCTGAAGAGGGCTGTGAACTGCCCAATAAGCCATATACATAAAAAATGGTCTGTTTTTATTTAACTCAATTACTTTTACAGCTTCATTTGTCAAATAATCTGTAAGATGACCTTTTGGTTTCATTCTAGGACCTTCATTAAAATTGACAGCATAAGGAAGATTTCCCCAAAGAAGTTTGTCAATTGGGTCGAAATCTAATTTTGCATTTATAACATTTGGATCATTCTCAGGTAAGAATAAAGATCCTTGATCCATTCTTAAGCTTTCATCAAAACCATGCTTTCTTGGTAAAAATTTTTCTGAATGACCCAAATGCCATTTACCTATATGGATATTATGATAGCCTTGAGGTTTTAAAATCTCAGCTATGGTTAACTCTGATTGAGGAAGTCCCATATCTTTAATTTCAATCATATCACTTTCAGATTCTTTATGATATACACCTTCAACAATTTCCTTTTTACCAAAAGCTTTAATTCCTTTCATAAATGAAGAAGTTGTGGGAGTAAATTCAAAACCAAAACGAGTAGGAAATTTTCCAGTTAATAATGAAGCTCTAGATGGAGAGCATACTGCACTAGATGAATATCCATTGGTACATAATACACCATCTTTGGCTAATTTATCTATATTGGGGGTTTTAAAGTTTCCATTAGCCATTCCTCCTCCGTAAGAGCTAATTTGATTAAATCCTAAATCATCAACTAAAATTACAATTACATTTGGCTTAGAATTGGTTCTTTTTTCAGGTCCTTTTTCCCAATTTACTGAAACATTTTTGCCTATTGGATTTTTCCAAATACCGATATATTTTGGCATTTTATACCAGTTTTGTGAAAACCAAATTACAAATACTACTAAAAAAAATAAAAACCCAAGTATAATATTCTTAATTTTTTTATTCATTATTTAAATTTTATAATTTTTTAGTATATCAGCACAACTTTCAATTGATTTAATTCCTCCAACTCCTTTTCCAGCTTGCCAGAATTGAACGGAATCATCAAATGCAGTCTTACTGTAACTTTTTATACCTTTACTCATTAAATACATTCTAGCGTATTTTTTAAGCTTTGGTCTTCTGAGCATAAAATTAATTATTGGGCCAGTTCTAAGACCTCCACGCATGATGTCTTTTGTTTTAATAACAGAAGAATTGTTTCCAGCAATTTTATTAGTCCAAACAATATCTTTTTCTTCTGAATTAACAATAGCATTTTTATAGCTTTTTGTTACAATGCATTCTTTTGAAGCTAAAAATCTTGTACCAAGCTGAACTCCCGAATATCCCATTTCTAATGCTTTTTTATAATCATTTTCATTTCCAATTCCTCCAGCACAAATTAGAGGGATTTTAATATCCTTTAAGTCTTCCATAAATTTTTCAGCTGAGTAAATTCCAGTTTGTCCTCCAGCCCTCCAGTTAATACAATTTAATCCATCAACTCCACAATCAACCATGGCTAATGCTACTTTTTTATTTGGAACATCGTGATATACCTTAATATCATTTTTTTTAGCAATTTTAACTATTTCTGTTGGTTTTCCAAGTGAAGTTAAAAAGAATTTAACTCCTTCTTCAATTGAAATATCCATCCATTTTTTATTATTGTCATGGTATTTTTTATTTCCTCCGCCAAAAATTGTGAAATTGACTCCAAATGGTTTGTCTGTTAAACTTTTAATTAACCGTAATCCTTCTCTAAAATCATGACCATATAAAGAAGTCAAAGAAAGTGGTTGAACTACACCAAAACCACCTGCTTCCGAAACAGCTGCAATTAATTCTGGATTGGAACCAGGATACATTGGACCACAAACAACTGGTATTGATGCTCCAGTGTCTTTTAAAAATGTTTTGGTATTTTTTCCCATTAATTATTTAATTGAATATATGTTAAATGTTCTTTCTAGTCCTGCATCTCTGTGTTTTAGAGATTTTTTATATCCAGGCATTTTTTCTAAAGAATATAATTTTTTTGGATTACTGTATTCCATTATTCCTAGAGCTTGCCAATTTCCTTTTGTGTCATTAGGCGCATTATATTCAATAAGAGGACTACCAATAAACCTTCCTGCATATGTAAAATTACCTCCTGTTAATATAACACTTCTAAAAGCAACAGTTCCATATTTTTCATAGTATGCTTCACGGCCGGATTTTATAATATTTTTATCTTTATACTTAGCAATTTCATAAGCTTTTAAGAGATTAATCATATAAGCTTTTTCTTTGCTATTATTGTTTTTAAAGCGATTATTTTGTTTTTTATTAGGTAGAATTTTACTACCACTATTGCTTAATTTTGAATAATCAATTTCGTTTTTTATTAAACAATCTAATAAATATCCTATTGGTCTAAGTAATTTAAATAAATAAACAATGATTTTTGGAGGAAGTTTTGGAGTAAGATTAAATACTTGTAAAGCCTGAATATCAGAGTTACCAATTTTTTTAATAAATACCTTGCCTAAGTGATCTATTGATTTAAACTCTAATAATGCAGAATTAGTCCAGAAATCATCTTCACCAATGAAGTTGTATTGACAATTAAACCAGTGTAAACATTTTATGTTTTGATTATCAAATTCTTCTTTGATTATTTTCGAGGTTTCAACTGTTTTTGAAAACTTAAATAAATAGAATAGTGTAACTTTATTTGTAATTTCAGTATCAGTTAATTTAATAGGATTTGGTATTATATTATTCATTAAACTGATTAAAAAATGAAAATTTAGGATATTTATACTAATTTAACAAAAATATATATATTAATAGTGAGTAGTACAAGAAAAAAAATTATAGAATCTTCAATTTTGTTATTTAATAGTAAAGGACTCGCCAATGTAAGGCTTCAAGATATAGCTGAATACAATAACATTAGTCCAGGTAACTTAACATATCATTATAAAACAAAAAAAGATTTGATGGATTATATCATTTATGTTATGATTAGAAAGTTAGTAGAGAATGAAGCCAAACAAAAGAAATTGTTAAATATAAATTTTGATCTGTATGAAATTTTTAAAAATCATCTTTATTTTATAATTAGTTATCGTTTTTTTTTCAGAGATATTTTAGAAATTTTGAATTTGGTTCCTAATGCAAAATCTATTTTTATAGACATAATTAAAGGAAATGAAAAGTTTATTAAAGCATATGTAAAAATAGCTCTTGAACAGGGCTATTTTAAAAAAGAATCTTTCAAAGGACAATATTCAACTTTTGCAAAAAACAGTTGGGCTATTGTAAACTCTTCATTAACTAGATGGGAAGTTTTAGATGATAAAAAAACCATGTATTCTAATACAATAATGGAAATATTTGAGTTTCATTACCCATACTTAACAAAAAAAGGGATAGGAAAATATAATGAAAGAAAAAAGTCAATTATAAAGCTTATTTCAAAGGATTTTAATAATATTTAAATTACTGAGGATAATAATTCGGTTTTTTAGTAGATGGAAATGTAATTCTAAAAGTTTCTGCACCTGAAAAATTAGGAGCTAGTAAGCGTTCTCTTGTGAATTTCCCGCTGATTCCACTAAAAACTCCTGTTCCTCCTAAAACAGTACCATCAAAAACTTGACCTTTAATTCCCCAAACAAATAACATAATTCCTGTAATAGTATCTTTTGCTGGCTCATTAACATCACCATGATTTTTTGATCTAAATGCGAAAGTGGCTGTTTGTTCTAAAATTATTTTATTATCTAGTTTTTTACATTCTTTGGCACTTTTAATGTAAGCGTCTATTATTTGTTCTTTTGAATTTGTAGGAATCAACTTTCTGTTTATAGAACTAGCTATAAATTCACTAGAAATATCTGTGATGAATCTATTCATAGCTATAAAATTACCAATTACCCTCTTAGGGTATTTGGCAACTTGAATCATTGGGTCATCTTTTTCTAATTTTAATCCTCCAGAGGTTTTTTCAAAAAATTGAGGGTCTTTTGGGTCTAAATCTAAAGGATTACAACATTCACTATCTTTAATAGTACCATTACTATAAATTGGTCCTCCACCATGAAGAATTAAGCCATTACTATTTACTTCTTTTTTTGTTAATGAAAATAATTTAGATTTAATAGAGTAGGGTATAAAGGGAATTCTAGACAGAATATATTTTCTTTTTAAAGCAGGTAAGCTATTAATCATTTCAACATTAAAAGTTTGTCCAAATAAGGGTCCATTGGATACGGATTCTATTATTAAGTTATCGTTCATAAGTGAAATTTACCAAGGGAAATAATATTTTTTTGAATCCTTTGAGTTACTTAAAGGTATGGATACATCCGCATTTGATTTCCATTTTGATTTTTTTAGTGTTTTATTCCAAATATTCCATTTTTCTTTTAATTCCTTAGCTTTTTGGGGATAGATTGAAATTAAATTACTTTTTTCTGAGGGATCTTCATCAATCTTATTTAAAAAAACAAAATCTTCTTTTTCGTTAATATGTAGCTTAAAATTTTCTGAGATAATAGATTTTACATAACCTGTTTTCCAAAACAATTCTTTGTGTGGTATTTTTTCTAAAGATTCTAGGAAAGGCAATAATGAAACACCATCAAATTTTTTATTTTTTATTGGTGAGTTAACAGCATCTAAAATTGTAGGAACTATATCCATTAAACTAACCATATTAGTGTAGTTTTTTTGATTTTCTATTTTACCTGCCCATTCCATCATCATTGGAACGATAGTTCCACCTTCAAAATTTGACATTTTACCTCCAATAAAAGGTGAATTATCGGTGGCTCTAGTGTAAGTAGCACCGCCATTGTCACTTGTAAAAATAATTAGGGTATTCTCTAACATTCCTTCTTCTTTTAGTGTAGCTTTAATTTCTCCTATGCTATCATCCAAATTTTTAATCATTGCATAATACACTCTTTTATTATGATCTTTAATATGAGAAAACATATCATAATATTTTTTTTGAGCTTGAAATGGCCCATGTGGAGCCATATGGGATAAGTGAAGGAAAAATGAATTGTTTTTATTAGTTTTTATAAATTCAATTGCCTTTTTAGTAAAAATGTCTGTAAGATATTCTGAGTTTTTTGGAATTGTTTTTTTTCCATTTTCTTCAATATGATAATTGCTCACCTGCCATGTTATAAAATCTGCAAAATCCCAAGTGTGTCTAGATTCAATAATTTTTTCTTCATTTAAAGGAGCGTATAATGATCCAGCTCCAGTAATTCCGTAATGCTGGTCAAATCCAAAATTTCTAGGATTATACTTTGAATGTGATCCCATATGCCATTTTCCAATTACTGATGTCTTGTATCCAGATTTTTTTAAATAATCCCCAATAGTACTTACATATGGATCTAAACCTCTTTGATTAACAGGGACAGATTTTTCATGCCATGCTGGGAAATTATCTTTGTGTCCAAATCTTTTAAAATCTGCTTTTCTAACTCTAGGACTCAAATTAAAAAGGTCAGGTAAAAATTCAAATCCATATCTATGTTGATAATTTCCTGTTAAAAATGCCGCTCTAGACGGGGCACATACCGAAGCAGTAGCATATGCTCTAGTAAAATTAATTCCATTTTTTGCTATTTGATCAATATTATTGGTTTCTATTAGTTTGTTTCCATTTATGGAAATATCATTATAACCCAAATCATCAGCAACTATTAAAATTATATTTGGTTTATTATTGTTGTCATTGGATATTTCAGGGTATATACTTGGTTTTGAATCAGAATAAATAAAAGAATTATAAAATGAAATAGATAAAATTATTATAATAAGTGAAGAACCAATAAACACAAATTTTAATTTATTTTTTAAATAAAACCATATTGTTTCTGCTATAAATAAAGTTGGTAAAATATATTTCCAAGATCTATTAAATTCATCTTCAAAAAATCCTATAGGAGAATTTACATTTATTTCAGTATGATAAAGTTGTAATTCAATTAGTTGCAGGATCCAAGCTAAAATAGTTCCGCTTAATGAAATAAAGAGTATTTGTTTTAAAGTATTTTTAGAATATGATAATGCTACCTTATTAATAGCCCATAAACCTGGAAAAATAAAAATCAAAAAGAGGGTTAATATTCTAATTAGTGATTCAGTATCGACAAATATGGGTAAGCCTAATAGAGTTGAATTAGTGGTGAATAAACATGTAATAAAGAATAAAAAGGAGTAAAGTATGAGCTTCTTTGAGTTATTATTTATGTTTTTTTTTTTGAATAAAAAATATAAAGCAATACATCCTAATATTAAATGAAGAATTCCAGGAGCAGGATTTTCAAAACCACTGTTTAAATATGAATTTATAACACTGAAGGCAACACCTATATTAAAAATCGAAAAAATAATTAGAAAAGGCTTGTGTAATTTTTTGATTTCAAAAAACTTCCATACGTATAAAGCAAATAACCCAAGAGAAAAAGCAGAGACACCATACATTTTAACAAAACCTAGTGTAAGTGGAGAGACATTATTAAATTCAGGTATTTTATCAGCAACAAAGAACAATACTATTCCTGCTAGAATTTCTACAATTGCCATTAAAAGAAAAAATTTTCTCATTATTTTTTTTGTAATAGAGAGAGACCAAATAAAATAATCAAAAGTATGGTAGTGTATGGAGCAAATGAAGTTCCAGGTGTGATGCCATTAGTGTATAAGCCTTGAACTGCAATCTCATCCCTAATTAAAGGATACCCAAAAGTTCTAAAGCTCCATTCAAACAGCCAAATCAAATACATTAATGGAATTAATGCTCTATATTGATAAATTACAATCCAGCAAACCAAACAAAAAATTAGTTGTGCAAAGCCCCACAAAGAAAAAAATCTATAAATTAGAAGCATAGGATCGGGATCGCCTGAGATAACTACAAAGCTCCCAATTTCATGAAACCCATACTGCTCAAACAACATATGAACAATTGAAC
The DNA here is from genome assembly GCA_014239275.1 of Flavobacteriaceae bacterium. Lineage (GTDB taxonomy): Bacteria > Bacteroidota > Bacteroidia > Flavobacteriales > Flavobacteriaceae > MAG-121220-bin8. Next base: position 7,766 of record JAAZZF010000026.1, read on the forward strand.
GCCAGGTCATTAGTATCGTGAATAAAACAAATCCCCACAATGCAACCTTGTGACCTTGAAAGTTGTTATTGGCACTTTTCGGTAGTATGTTTCTAAAATTAAAATTCATTATTTATTTTTTAAAATTTCCATCATTTTTTGAGGAGTTTCATGTCCTGCATTTTGATTTTGCCCCGTAACAAACTTTGCATTGTCATCAGTGATTGTTAAATCAGCAAAGGCATCTCTAAAAGCAGTTTTACTTTCAAATATAGCTCCTGCTTTAATTAATTCATCTTCAGGATGTTGAGGGGTGAAATCAATTCCAAGCTCCTTAATTTGTTTATTAGTAACGCCAGTCATTCTTCTATTTTTAATAATTAATTTTCCTAAGGAATCTTTGGCTTTAATAAAACCCAAAACGCCATGACATACAGCTCCTATTATAGTTTTTTCACTGTAATAGGCTTGACTTATTTTTTCTCCAAGTATTTCTGAATACCCTAAATCATAAGCTGCACCCCAACCACCAGAAATAAAGACAAAGTCATAATCATCTATCTTTAAGTTATCTATCAATATTGAGTTTTTTACTTTGTCTTGGAACAACTTATCTTTTAAGTATCTTTTATCTTCAATAGTTTTTACAGCATAAAAAAATGATTCAGGATCAATTGGAATTTCACCACCTTTTACACTAGCCACATCAACCTGGACCCCCGAATCTAAAAACTCATAGTAAGGAACGGTTAATTCCGAAGCAAAAACACCAGTTAATTTTCCCTCTTTTTCACCTGGTTTATTTAAAAGATTATGACTAGTAGTTATAATTACAGCTTTTTTATTTTTAAAATTATAAACTTTACTGTCCTTGTATTGTGGATGTAATCCAGCTTTATGTAATAATGTAGGCAATGCAATTAAAAATAATATAAATAAAACAGAAACAAATCCTATAATTTTAATCATTTTTTTCTTTATCATATTTTATTTTTTATTATAAATTTATGGACTCTATCTGCCATAATTTCTCCAATATCTTCTTGGATAAAATGATTAGCTTCTTTGAACTGTTCATGATCTTGACCTTTAGCACCAGGCACTATTTTAATCCATTTTTTTTGAATTCTAGGTGTGCCTAATAGTTTGTCTTGTAATCCTATTAAAGATAAAAAAGGTTTTTTAAACTTTTTTAACCCTTCAATAGCTTTTAGCGTTTGTCCAGTTATACCAGCATTCATTGAAGGTAGCGTACGTGGTCCAGCCATATATATGAATGAGGGGAATGGTGAAACGTAAGCATGAATAACCTGTTTACTTTTTTTGAAGTTTCTTGAAAAAGATAATTTCAAAATACTTTTAATATCAACCATTGGAGCTGTTAGACAGTAAAGTATCCATGCTTGAAAGCTTCCCCTAGCAAACCCTCCAAGTGAATAATAAGCCATAGCGCCAGTAAAGCTCTTAATTTTAGTGTTTATTTTAATTGTTTCTGGAATATATAATGGATTGGTTTCTTCGGTAAACTTAGGAAGTTCAGCATTTGCTGCAATTATACCTACAAATAAACCTGGATTTTCACCTGCAATTCTAAGTCCAATAAGACTTCCCCAATCTTGACAAAACAAGGTTATGTTGTTTAGTTTAATACCCTTAATAAATGATAAAATATTTTCGCAATGCGTATCATAAGTATGATATTTTTCTGAAATAGGCTTGTCTGATTTACCCATACCCATTAAGTCCGGTGCAATACATCTGTAACCTTTGGATACTAAATCATGAATCATTGTTCTATATAGATAAGACCAAACAGGTTGCCCATGAAGAAGTAACAGTATCTTTCCATGAGCTGGGCCAGCGTCTACATAATGTATTTTTAATCCATTAAGATCATAATAATTTTCATTAAAATTATAGTTGGGCAAATTTCTAAAACACTTACTAGGTGTTTGAACAAATTCTATTCCACCTTTAGTCTTGTGAATGTTAACTGAGTCATCCCAAAATATTTCTTTTGGTAGGGGAGCAATTTGTTTTATTTTTCTACCTCTAGCTTTGTTGTCAATTTTTATTGGAGATCCAATTAGTTTTACTAATAGTTTTCTAATTTTTCTCTTAATCTTTTTCATGGAATTTTTAGTATTTAAATACTAATTTACTTAAAAAATAGTTATAAGATCTTTTTTAAAGAAATACTTTTTTGAATTGATTTATAGAATTTTATAGATTCTTCATCCTTTTTCTCAATTAATATTCTTATTAGTATAACACCTTTTTCATCTGGAGATTTTATAATAGTTGATGAATTTAGATCTAAATCAACAGTAGATTTTGATAAAACAATATTTAAATGATTATCCTTAAACTCTTTATCATTTTTCACATACCAATTTATAGTATTTGATTTGTAAAATGATATAGACCAGTATGTTGAGTCTGGCATTTTTCCAGTTAGATTTAATGGGCCATTTCTTAGATCATAAAAGCTTACAACGTATAGAAAATCTGGATTAGGCATTACAACTACCTTAGATTTATCATTTGGCAAATTGTAGAATTTTAATTCATTGTCATTAATATTATGGTCATTTTTCATTTTATAATGAAAAACTCCATAAATAAAATTTGGTAAATACTTTATTGTTAAATTATATGAAAAGAATGTTGTTAAACCAACAAACAATAAATATGTTAGTCCTTTTTTCATTTTTCTAATCTTCGAATTATGGGAAGTTTGATTGATTCCAAATTTTTATAAACTTTTTCAGATGGATTATAAAGTCTTAAAGTTATATGAAATTGTTTCTCATTTCCAGATGGAAGCCAATTATTTTTTTGTTCTGTTGAAGAAATAATAATATTATGTTTGGGATTAAAATTTTCTTTATTAATTCCAAATTTATTAACCTTGTTTTTCACTAGGAAATAGTCATCACCATATAAAGTATAGCTCCAATAACGACCTTTTGGGGCCAATCCAATTAATTCATAATCATATTCTGAGGATAAAAGCCTTCCTTTATCATCTTTACTAGATAAAAAATAAAGTGCTTCCTTATCATCTAGTGCAAAAAGACCGATTCTAGCTATATAGGCTCTTTGATAATCATCTTTTAAATCCATTTTAGGATTAACTATCCAATTCCCATTTTTAATTGAAAGGTTCCTTTTTTCTGTTGAAGATTTTAAATTTGAAATAGCGAGGTAACTTCCAGTAAATAATGAAATTAAAAATAATGTTAATGAAATTAAATAGTTATTTCTATTAAAAAAATTCATAATTATTTAATAATAAATTTATCTCCATCATTAGCCAAATAAACTTTTCCATCAAATCCTTTAATTTCTTTTTTATATAAACTTTTAATAATTAAGTTATCAGGGTAAGGAACTAAATGGGTTAAAACAAGTGTTTTTACATTTGCCTTGTTAGCTAGTTTGACAATTTCATTAGGAGGAGTGTGATAATCTTGAATATCAGTTAAGATATGAGAATTTCTAGTTAAAAGTTTTTGATCTAAAATAGTTGCAGTTCTTTTTAATAAAGAATTTAAAATTACTTCGTGAATTAATAAGTCAGCATTTTCAGCCATTTTAAAAACATTTTCATTTATTTTAGTATCTCCGCTAATAACAATCTTTTTTCCGTCATATTCGATCATGTATCCTACAGCTGGACTTACTGGAGAGTGATCTACTTTAAAGGCTGTTATTTTAATTTTATCTTTATTGTATACAATTTGATTGTTCTTTTCTGCAAATTCATTTATTCTTCCATAAGCATATTTAATGTCCATAATTTCTGATCCATGATGGTCTACCCTATATTGATTTTCAAGTTTTAAAAAGGAAGTATTACTATTCATTATTTCCTCAAGGCCAGTAGGTCCGTAAACATTTAGGTCATGATCTCTTCCTAGTATCCAGGATCTATTAATAAGATAAGGTAAGTCAATAAAATGATCAGAATGATAGTGAGTTAAAAATATACCATCTAATTCTGCTAAAGGTAAATTCATATTTTCAGCCTTTTTAACAATTCCATCTCCAACATCAAAAATGAAAAATTTTTCATTTACAAATATTCCGATTCCTGAGTTCGCTCTTTGAGCACTTACAGGAGAGCCTGTACCAATTGTAAAGACAACAATTTCTTCTTTATTAAACTTTTGCGTATATAGGGATTTTTCTATGGTGGAATTAATAAAGTAATTATATATATTAATTTGAAAAAAATTAAATATTGCAAG
>JAAZZF010000027.1 GCA_014239275.1 Flavobacteriaceae bacterium
CCAGTATAAGGAATGGTTACAACATAAACATCATTATTTATTACTGCCAATGCTTTTTCATCTACAGGAGACTTAATTATATATGATGCTGAGGATGGAGGTGATTTTCTTCCAGGAGTTCCATAAACAGAAATTCCGGTTATTTTTAGAACCTGTTTTTCATCTGTTCCATCCCATCTAATAGTACTTAATCCATTGGATCTACTATATAAATGTATTCTGTTTGATTTTTTGATAAAATGAGGATTAGATCTTCCTTTGGTTTTATCAATAAAAACATTTTTTCCTCCATTTGAGGAAACCCACATAATTTGTGAATCTATACCACCTCTTCCATATTCAATAAAATCGTTTTCAGAAGCTTTTATAAAAACAATTTTTGATCCTTCATTATTCCAAACGGGATAAGAATAGACACCATTTTCCTGAGTAAGCTTAGTAACTTTTTTTCTTCCTTGTAAATTTACCTTATATATAGCTCCACCCTCTTTATCATCCCATGTAGTAAATGCTATTTCACTGCCATCGGGACTCCATACAGGCATATTTTCTGCATAATTTAAATTACTTAATCTGGTTGGAACTCCATCAGGAAGTTGTTTTATATATATTTTTTGAAATGAAGAAAAAACAACTTTATTTCCATCTGGGGAAATTTTAGGATCTCTAATTTGATTAGAAATAATTTTGTCTACATCTTCAATGGAATAATTAAATTTTAATTGTGGCCCCAACTCAATCTCTTCTTCAACTTTAAAAGGAATATTAATTGTATTACCCCCATCAATAGGAATCTTATTTATTTTACCGCCATATGAAGCTAAAACAAATTTATTGTCAGGAGTAAAAGACATTACTGGTAAAGTGCCTAAAGTATTTTGAGACTCAATATCATCTCTTTGAATAGGATATGCTAACCATTTCTCTTCGCCAGTTTTTAATTCTCTTGCAATTAAACCTGTTTTATCATTCCATCTAGATCCATACACAAGCCACTTTCCATCTGAAGAAAGTGTAGGAGAAAAAGCAGAACCATATCTACTAACCATATTTTCAACTTTTCCACTATCTCTATCATATCTAGCTAAAGAAATTTGAGGAAATGTTGCATTATACTGCCATGCATTAGTTTTTTTAGAAAACCATATATATCGGTCATTTTTACCAATAGCTACATCACTAACTTTTAAATTAGCAGGTTCTTTAATTAATTCAACCCCTTTTCCACCAGATTTATGATTTAAAAATAATTTTGAATTTCTTCCTCCCTTAGTACTAATAACATATTCTCCATCATTTGTCCATTCTGCTGTTTCCATAAAATAATCATCTCCTTTTGTAACCTGAGTTGAATCGTTATTTTCCAGGTCTAAAATCCATGCATTTGGGCCTCCGCTTCTATCCGAAATTATTAATAGTTCTTTGCCATTAGGGGAAAATTTTGGATGAGTATCGAAAGCTAATCCACTTGTAATTCTAGTAGCTTTACCTCCATCAATAGGTAATGTATATATATCACCAAGCATATCAAATGCTATGGTTTTCCCATCTGGACTTATATCTAAAGACATCCATGTACCTTCATCAGTTTGAAGTTTTATTTTCCTATCAACTTTTAGAGGAAGTTTAGCCTTTTTAAGGGTATCCTTTTTTATCGATTTTTCTGCTTCTTGAGAAAAGATATTAAGAAAAGAGAGTAATAATATTAGAGGAATGTATTTTTGCATATGTATAATATTTAAATTTGGGAGACTTAAATTAAGAAATTAAAATGAAACAAATAATTAAATTATCAATCTTAACCGTTATTTTTTTTCTGATAGTTGGCTGTCAAAACAACCCAGAAAAGAAACCAAATATAGTTTGGCTTGTAGCTGAGGATCAATCGCAATATTTTTTTCCGTTTTATGGGGACAATTCTGTTAATCTGCCAAATATTAGTGAATTATTAAAAAATGGAACTGTTTTTGAAGGCATGAATTCTTCTTATCCTGTTTGCGCCCCAGCAAGAAGCGCAATTATTACTGGCATGTATCCAAATTCTATAGGAACAGGTAATATGAGAGCATTACAAGGAGACAAAAAACAAAGAAGTGCAAAAGAAGCTTCATTGGGAGTTCCTTATTATTCTTCAAAATTAGCAGAAAACATAAAACCTTTCACACAAATTCTAAGAGAGAACGGATATTATTGTACTAATAATTCTAAAAGAGATTATAATTTTAATTTAAGAGATGAAGCTTGGGATGAGTCAAGCAACAAAGCTTCTTGGGAAAAAAGAAAAGATGACCAGCCTTTCTTTTCAGTTTTTAATTTTAATGTTACGCATGAATCTGCAATCTGGCAAAGAGATAAAGAGGAATTAAAAGTAGATCCAAAAAATTTGAAGGTTCCTCCAGTTTTCCCTAATGATTCTATTTCAAGACATTCACTTGCTGTAAACTATTCAAATTTGGTTGAAATGGATAGACAAATGGGATTAATTATTGATAAATTAAAAGATCAAGGATTATACAATAACACATACATATTTTTCTACAGTGATCATGGAGGCCCCTTCCCAAGACACAAAAGAGCAATTTATGAAACAGGGACTAAGGTCCCATTGCTAATTAAATTTCCTTCTCTTATAAAGCCAGAAGAAAAAAGAAATTCGGACATGCTTAATTTTATTGATTTTGCTCCTACTATTTTATCGATCGTAGGCGGAATAGATATTCCAAAAATTTACCAGGGGAAAGCATTTTTGGGATCAAAAAAAAGTAAAAATAAAAGAGAATATTTATTTACAGCAAGTGATAGATTTGATGAACACCCAGATAGAATAAGAGCAGTAAAAAATAAAAGATTTAAGTATATAAAAAATTATAATCTTAACAAACCACATGCATTGCCTGTTGCTTACAGAAATCAGATGGCCTTAATGCAGCATTTAAATAGACTTAATGAATCAGATTTGCTTTCAAAACAACAAAAATCATGGTTTCAAATCCCTAAAAGCCAAGAGGAATATTATGATTTAGAAAATGATCCATTTGAACTAAATAACTTGATTGATGAAAAAAAATATTCAGATGATATTAAAAATTTAAAAATTCAATTAGAAAATTGGATGAATGAAATTAAAGATTTAGGTCATCTTTCGGAAGAGGAATTAGTTGAGTACGTTACTAAATAATTCTTTTATGAGAAGCAATTTTTTTATTCCATAGAATGTTTATCTTTAAAAAAAAAATAAACTTTTAAACAAGTGAATTGTCTAAAGATTTATGTTTAAGCTATTATATTTTGAATAGACTGTTTTTATTAATCTTTATATTATTCCTTTCTAAACTTAATAGTCAGGAGGGCTTACCAATATATACTGATTATTTAACTGAGAATTATTATTTGGTTCATCCATCAATGGCTGGAGTTAATCTAGTTGGGGGAAAAGTAAGAATGACTGCTAGAAAACAATGGTTTGATCAGCAAGATGCCCCAAATTTACAAACACTTTCAGCAGACTTTAGATTAACAGATAGATCTGGGATTGGAACGATTATTTATAAAGATCAGAACGGCTATCATTCTCAAATAGGTGGATATTTGACTTATGCTCACCATATTAATTTTAATAAATCTATGTTGCCTTCCAAAAGGCCTTATCCTTCAAAAGATGATGATATTAACCAACTGTCTTTTGGTATAAGTGTCGGGGGAATTCAAAATTCTTTAGATCAAACTTCATTTGATCTCTATGATTATGATCCATTAATAGCGGGGATAAAGCAAAGCACAGGGTATTTTAATGTAGATGCAGGAATGTCTTATGTAACTAATAAATATTATGGTCATATTACTGTCAAAAATTTACTTTGGAGCCCTCACAATATGTATGGTGTAGATACATACAGTAAAAGGCCTGATAGAACTAGCTTTAAAAGACTAGTTGCTTCTTTAGGTTATATTTTTTATACAGAATTGCCTTGGTCTTTTGAACCTTCAGTTCTTTTTCAAGCTGCAGAACTTACTAATGAAAAAGCAATTGATATTAATTTAAAGACCTACTATAAATTAAGGCAAGGAAGATTGTGGGCAGGATTTTCTTATAGAAACAGTTATGAAGGTGCTCAATATTTAGATGGCCAACTTTTAAAGAGACAAAGACTGCAATTAATTACTCCTCTGATAGGAATAGACTATAAAGATTTTATTTTTTCATATAATTACTCTTATCAACATGGGGATATTAGATTTGGATCTGGGGGCTTTCACCAAATCACACTTGGATTTAATTTCTTAAGAGGTTCGATTGATTGCGATTGTTTTTAATCTTTTACCACGCTCTAATTAGGCTAAAGTGTGATTTAAATTCTCTTCCATCTTCTAGGTTAATTCTAAACCAGTAGTCTGTTTGCGGCAATGGTTTTCCGTTGTAATTTCCATCCCATCCATCTGTTAATGGATCTA
>JAAZZF010000028.1 GCA_014239275.1 Flavobacteriaceae bacterium
AGATCAGAAACACCACCACCTTCACTTCCAGGTAACCATGCAGCAACAAATGCATCAGAATTATTAATCTCTGGATTCGTCCACATTGGACGTCCGGATAAGAATACAGATACTACAGGAATTCCTTTGTTTTTATAGGCACCCAATTTGTTAACGTCAAATCCGTTAGGAACAAAATCTAAGTTCTCACGATCTCCTTGAAATTCTGCGTAAGGATCTTCTCCATATACCGCAATCACAGCATCAGCTTTTATAGAAGTATCACCATTTGGAGAGAAAATTACTTTTCCACCTGCTTCATTAACGACTTCTTCAATGCCATGTAAGATAGATGCTCCATTTGGGAATTCATCATTGGTATGACCAGTTCCTTGCCAAGAAAGTGTCCATCCACCACTGGCTTTAGAAATGCTAGCACCACCATCTCCAACAACCAATATTGTTTTAGAAGCATCAATAGGCAATACTTGGTTGTTGTTTTTAAGCAGTACCATAGATTCTCTTACCGCTTGTCTTGCAATGGCTCTGTGATCTGGCAAGCCCAAAAAGCTTTGTTTACCCGCATTGGCACGCGTACTCGGAGCACCTTTTTGAAAAACACCTGACACGAGTTTTACTCTAAGAATACGACGAACGGCATCGTCTAAACGTTCCATAGAAATAGTTCCATCTTTTACTTGTTGTAGAGTACTTTCATATAAGCCTTTCCAACTATCTGGCGCCATATACATATCCAACCCTGCATTTAACGATTGTGCACAATCTGTATTGGTACATCCTGGTACTTGACCGTGACCATTCCAGTCACCAACTACAAATCCATTGAAGCCCATTTTTCCTTTCAATACATCGGTTAGCAATTCTTTATCGCCGTGTAGTTTTCTTCCTTGCCAACTAGAAAATGAAACCATCACTGTTTGTACACCAGCAGGAATAGCGCTGTAATATCCAGCAGCATGAACTGTACTTAATTCTTCTTCACTAATCAAAGCATCACCTTGATCTACTCCATTTTGAGTAGCACCATCAGCTAAGAAATGCTTGGCACTAGAAATTACTTTTCCATCGCCCATAAAATCATCTGCACCAAATTGTCCTTGTAAACCAATTACAATACGGTTTCCATAAGACTGCACAATATCAGGGTTTTCTGAAAATCCTTCATAACTTCTTCCCCATCTCAAATCTTGTGGCACTGCAAGGGTAGGAGCAAAAGTCCAATCATGTCCAGATACGGTTAATTCATGCGCAGTAACACGTGCAATTTTTTCAATTAAATCAGGGTTATTCATGGCACCTAAGCCAACGTTATGAGGGAAAACAATGGCGCCCTTTAAATTGGCATGCCCATGCACAGCATCAATTCCCCAAATAATAGGGATAGCTATTTCAACACCCTCATTATCAATTGAGGCATTGTAGTATTTGTCTGCCATTTTAAGCCACGTTTTTGAGTCGGCGTATGGCAATGGACCCGGAGCAGAATTTCCCCCACTCAACACAGAGCCCAATCGGTATTCTTTTATTTCTTCAGGAGTTACAGACCCACTATCGGCCTGAATTACTTGCCCTACCTTTTGTTCTAAAGTAAGATTAGGAAGCATTTCATCAATTTCAGCTTCAATAGTAGGGTCTAATGGTAAAGGCTCTAAAGTGGCCCATAAATCGTTGCTTTTAGATTTTTTTGATGGATTACAACTTAAAAAAAGGATGGATGTTACACACAAGGTAAGTGCAGCATAACTCAGAAATTTGGTGGTTTTCATTTTGTAGTTTTTAGTTTGGTACTCTTGTACCTTTTTGTAAATGCTAAAGATAATAAGAAAGTATATGAAGTGAGAATAAAACAAACCCTCAATAAAATAAAGAACTTACAAATATATTAGCACACACTCATAGTTTAATCTATAATAAAAATAGATTTAATACATTTAAACATATAAAACATCTGTTATGAAAAAATATTTTATCACTTCATTTACTTTTCTATTAATTTCCTTTATTTCTTTTTCTCAAATTCAAACTCCTCAGCCTAGTCCTTCCTCAACATTAATTCAAAAAGTTGGACTTATAGACGTGAAGATTGAATACTCAAGACCTTCAATGCGTGGTAGACAAATTTTTGGTGGTCTTATTCCTTATAATGAAGTTTGGAGGACAGGTGCAAATCAAAACTCAAAAATAACCTTTAGTGATGATGTAAGAATAGGGACTTCAAAACTTTCTAAAGGAACTTATTCAATATATACTAGACCATCTTTAGATTCCTGGGAATTAATATTGTATAAAAAAATAGATAATTGGGGACTTCCATCTAATTGGGACGAAAGTCAAATTGCATTAAGCACTATTGCATATTCATATGCTTTACCTTTTCAAATTGAAACTTTTACAATTGCTTTAAATAATTTGAATAATAACGGAGCTACTTTAGATTTTTTTTGGGAAAATACTTTAGTTTCATTTGGACTCAATACATTAACTAAGGAAAAAACAATATCTAGTATAGAAAAGACATTAGATGAAAGCACAAATTCCCAAGATTATTATAAAGCAGCTGTTTTTTATTTGGAAGAAAATTTAGATATAAATATGGCTAAAAACTGGATTGACAAGTGTTTTGAACTTAGAAAAGACCCCCCATATTGGATGTTAAACCAAAAAGCTTTGATTTATTTAGCTTTTGGTGACAAAGAAGGTGCTTTAAAAATAGCTAATCAAGGACTAGCTATGGCTAAAGAAACTAAACTTAAAGATTCTATTAAGACGTTAAGTGATACTGTTGAATACGTCCTAAATAATTAATTATTTTTCGAGTTTATATAGTTGAAAAAATATGAAAATATTGTGGTTAATAAAGCTCCAATTAAATTTAACCACAAGTAACCAATATCTGTAAAACTATATATTATAAATATAAGTATTTGTGATATGCAAGCCGCCCAAAAAACGTCGTTTCCTTTTATTTTCTTAATAAAGAAAGCGATTAAAAAAATACCTAAAATTGTTCCGTAAAATATAGATCCTATAATATTTACTAATTGTATAAGATTTTCAAATAATGTTCCAAAATTTGCAAAAATTATAGCAATTATTCCCCAAATCAATGTAAACCATTTTGATGCATTAACATAGTGTTTTTTTGATCTAGGCTTAATATGATTCCTTTTGTATAAGTCAATAACAGTTGTAGCAGAAAGTGCATTAAGTTCTGATGCAGTGGAAGACATAGCAGCACTTAGTATAACAGCTAATAATAAACCTATAATTCCTTTTGGCAAGTAATTTAATATGAAATATATAAACACATAGTCCTTATCGTTTGTTTCTATTTTTGAATTACTTTGATTAATTATTCCTTTTACAGTATTTCTGTAATCTTTTTCTGTTTTTTGTAATTCTTTTATTTTATTTTCAATTCTTAATGTAGATTTATTTTGTTTTTTCCTTTCAACAAAATCAATTTGAAGTTTTCTTTTATCACTTTTTATTAGATTATAACTTTTATTTAAATTATCATAATCATCTTTTTCATATTTTTTTAAATATTCAATTGCTTGAGGGTTAAAATGAATTGGAGCTGAATTAAATTCAAAAAAAACAAATACCATTACTCCAACAAAAAGAATAAAAAATTGCATTGGAATTTTAAAAACAGCATTAAAAAGAAGTCCCAGTTGACTTTCTTTAATAGATTTACCAGATATATATCTTTGAACTTGACTTTGGTCCGTACCAAAATAAGATAAAGCTAAAAATAATCCACCCGTGATTCCACTCCAAAATGTATATCTTTCATTTAAGTCAAAAGAAAAATCTAAAACTTTCATTTTTCCTCCCAAACCAGCTATGTCTACAGCATTAGAAAAATTAATATTTGGAGGAAGAGAGTTTAATATTATAAAAAAAGCTATAAACATTCCACTCATAATTACAAACATTTGTTGCTTTTGAGTTATACTTACAGCTTTAGTACCTCCACTAACGGTATAAATAATTACTAACACACCAATAGCAATATTTAAAAGTTTTAAATCCCAACCTAAAACAGAAGATAATATTATTGCAGGAGCATAAATAGTTATTCCAGCAGCAAGTCCTCTTTGTACTAAAAATAATATAGCAGCTAATGTCCTAGTTTTAAGATCAAACCTTTGTTCCAGAAATTCATATGCTGTATAAACTTTCAGTCTATGGTATATGGGTATAAAAACCATGCAAATTATAATCATTGCAAGAGGAATTCCAAAATAAAATTGTACGAAAGTCATCCCGTCATTAAACGCTTGGCCAGGTGTAGAAAGAAAGGTTATTGCACTAGCTTGAGTAGCCATAACTGATAGACCTATTGTCCACCAATTAGATGAATTACCTCCTTTTAAATAATCATTTAAATTTTTATTATTTCTTGTTTTAATTACCCCATAGCTAACTATAAAAACTAGGGTACTAATTAGTATTAACCAATCGATTTCTTCCATATGTTATGAAAATAGATTAGTTATAATGTTAAAAAATATGATATATGAAATATTAATTAAAATGACGATAGTATATGATTTATTCCACTTAAACATATTATTATACTTTACAATTATTAAAAATATAGATTATAAATTCATTTTTTCAATAGTATCACAAAATAAACTAGTAGGAAATCCTAAAACATTGTTATAACACCCCTCAATTTTGCAAACTCCAATATGACCTATTAAATCTTGGATTCCATAACTTCCTGCTCTATCTAAAACATCGAATTTATTTATATAATAATTTATATCCTCATTTTTTAAAATATTGAAGTAAACTTTAGTTTCTTGATTAACTATTTTTTGTTGATCTTTTAATGAAATACAAATTGAGGTAAATACCTGATGCATACAGCCACTTAATAGATTTAACATTTCTTTTGCCTCAACTATATTTTTTGGTTTTTCAATTGCTTTATTATTAAACCAGACTATAGTATCAGATGTGATTAGTAATTCATTTTTTTTTAAACTATTTAAAAATGGAAAAGATTTTTTTTTTGAAAGAAAATCTGTTATTTCAGACTTAATAAGATTTTTTGGATAGCTTTCTTCAATTTTTTGGAAGACTATTTGGAAATTGATTTCTAATTCTTTTAGAAGTTCATGCCTTCTTTTTGAAGAAGAAGCAAGTAAAACTTTATAGTTTTTCAAATATTCTGAAATCATAAAATTTAAATATTCTGACTAGAATCTTTTAATTTCCAATTATTTTGAACTTTTAAAGTTTGTTCAATTATATCTCTAACACATCCTTCTCCTCCTTTTTTTGGTGAAACATAATCAGAGATACTTCTTACTTCTGGAATAGCATCAAAAGGACATGTTTTTAAACCTACATATGACATAGGATTAATATCAGGTATATCATCTCCCATATATACTGTTTCTTCACTTGACAGCTTATTGGATTTTATATATTTTTTGAGATCTTTTAGTTTATTATTAGATCCTAGTAAAATGTTTGTTACTCCAAGGTTTTTTAATCTTAATCTAATACCATCATTATGTGCCCCTGAAATTATAGCAATATTATATCCATTTTCTATAGCATGTTTTATAGCAATACCATCTTTTGTATTAAAAGTTCTAGATTCATTCCCTGAAGAATCAATCATTATTAATCCATTTGTAAAGACACCATCAATATCAAATACAAAATTTTTAATAATATGGAGTTTTTCTTTATAATTCATTTTTTGATTTTATTATTTCTTTTGTTAGTTTATCATATATTTCAAAATACTTTGTTTCTTTTAATAAATTTAAGTGTTTTTGAATTGTTATTTGATCATTTCTTATTGCAGGTCCAGTTTGTGCATTTTTTGGAGACAAATAATTTAATTTATTTGCAGTTTCATTAATTAATGGATATAAAATATCAGAATTTATATTATTTGATTTTAAAATTTCTTCTGCTATTAAATTCATATAATTAGAAAAATTATTGGCAAAAACAGCAGAAATATGAATTAATGTTCTTTGATCATTATTACATTCTATTACTTTATTAGAGATAAGTGAACAAATAATTCTTATTTTATTTAATATTAACTTAGAATTTGCTTCAATTATAATGGGAATATTAGTGAACGGAATTTTTTTATTCTTACTAAATGTTTGTAATGGATAAATAATGCCATGATTTTTGTGTTTCGATAACAGTTTCATATTAGTTGAACCAGAAGTATGTACTACAATACTATTTTTATTTATATTTAATTCATCACTAATCTTTGAAATAGCATTATCGCTAACACATAATATATATAAATCAGCTTTTTGAATTTTTTTTATATTATTACAATAAGAAATGTTATTAAATAAATCTTTTGGAGGATTTTTTTTTCTTCCAAACACCTCAATTAATTTAAGATTTTTAGTTTCTATAATTGCTTTGCAAAGGTGATATGAAATATTACCTGTTCCAATGAT
>JAAZZF010000029.1 GCA_014239275.1 Flavobacteriaceae bacterium
TAACTATCACTAAGTTAAAACAAAAAGTCAAAAAATCTCAATAGTAATTTTTAATTGGTACTTCTCTACTTATATAATATCAGAATTATTTTTTTCATAATTGTAAATATTAAATATACAAAGTTACTTTTCTACTATAGGCAATTCAATATATGTTGCATATTTGTTATTACAGTAAATAGTATGCCTTGCCTTTATAAAGTCACTATCTTTTGCTTTAAAAATATTTGGCACATAATTTTGTGGGTTACGGTCTATAATAGGAAACCAAGTACTTTGTATTTGAATCATTATTTTATGTCCTTTTAAAAAAACATGATCTATTTGATGTAAGTCTATTATAATCTCTTCTGGTTTATTGGGTGTAAATGGTTCCGGTTTTTCGAAACTTTTTCTGAAACGACCTCTAAAAACTTCCATAGTGACAGGCAATTGATACCCACTCATGGTTTTATCTTCCTCATAAAAATCAGGATATACATCTATAATCTTCACTATAAAATCGGCATCAGTAGCAGTGGTACTGGCAATAATATGTGCTGTTATCTTTCCTGTTACTGTTATATTTTCTGTTAAGGTTTCTGTTTTAAAATTCAATACATCTGGTCTAGAGCTAACAAAGCGTTGGTCTTCTATATGCCAAGAACTCCAATTACTTTCTTTAGTGAATGTTGATTCTATTGGCCTTTTTCTATACGGAATTGGTTTTAAAGGGTCACTTATATAACTTACCGATCCTGTTTCTGTAGTTGGTTTATTAAAAGAACTTGTATTATCTGTATGAGTATATAATCGTTTAATTGTTGCATTTTTTGGTGCCCAGGCATCATATGATTTCCAGGTATTAGAACCAGTTTGAAAGGCATATACCTCATCAAATTTTCCGTCACCAATACCTTTTAACCAATAATCAAACCATTTTTTTTCAAAATCCTGAAACCACTCAGATGTATTGCTTCCAAATTGTATTTTACCAAGTGTATTACCATCTTCATCTGACCATTGCCCATGATTCCACGGACCAAGAATCATATAATTTTTATTAGAAGTGTCCTTCTTTTCTAAATGCTCATACATTACTTGAGGGCCCATCAAATCTTCGGGATCATAATAGCCTCCTACATGTAAAACAGGAATTTCGGGAGCATGAATATTTGTTAAACTCGATTGATGTTTCCAATAGTTATCGTAGTTAGGGTGCTCTACGAAATCATTCCATGATGAAAATTTACCTTTAAAATATTTTTCATTAACATTACTTAAACCACCAAGGTTTAAATACCAGTCAAATACATCATATTGAGGAAATGGGAATAAACTAAGAGACTCTTTAATGTTTTCAACCAAATATGCATACTCAAATGCATAACTTAATCTAAATGCACCATTGTGATGAAAATCATCACCTAAAAACATATCTGCTGGTGAAGCCTGTGGAGAGCTTACTTTTAATGCTGGATGTGGGTCTACTGAAGCTTGCAAAGAAGTAAGTCCTGGATAAGAAATACCATAAATACCAGCCTTACCATTGTTATTGGATATGTTTTTAATCAACCAATCTACAGTATCATAAGCATCAGTACTCTCATCAGTTTTAGAACTATCTTTTAAATGATATAAGGGTTTGGCTACTTCAAAAACACCTTCACTTTTAGACCTTCCTCTAATGTCTTGAAGAACAAAAATATATCCTCCCTCCGCCAACCTTTTAGGAGCTGGTACTTTTTCAGTTTTAATAGAATCTTCTTTCTCATAAGGTGTTTCAGAACCGTAAGGTGTTCTTTTTAAAAGAAATGGGAAAGATTCTGTATTTCCAATAGGCTTTAATATTTCTGTATATAGCATTATTCCATCTCGCATGGGAATCATGTATGATTCTTTTGTGTATAATTTAATGCTCTTATTGTCTTGAGCAATAAGAATGCTACATTGAAAAAAACATAATAAAATAAAAAGTATATTTTTTTTCATATTGGTTTTATATTATTTAGTATCAAATCCCATCTCTCTGCAAAAATCTTTGTAAGTCACTAATTTACAGAGGTTTTTATTTTTTCGCCTAACTTAGTTAGAGTTATTATATCTTCATAATGGATTGACCCGTCAGGAAGAGGACCAACATTCAGCAAAAGATTTGTATCGTTTTTAATAGCATCTAAATAATAGCTATAAATATCATCAAAATTTTTATGTTTAGCATTTTTATCGTATCCCCAATACCTTGATTGTAAAGAAGTACAAACTTCCTTGGGCTTTAATTTATTCAATTCATATACTATTCTTGCAACTTCATATTGATTCCCAACTCTTTTACTAAAATTATGTTCTGGAGCTGAAAAATCTTCATCTCCATTAGCTCCTTGTTTAAATGAAATTAATGCATGTTTACTAATTGATCTAATTAAATTATAAGTCTCTTCTATTGGAAACATTTCATGATTGGCATAATATCCCATGATTGGATCTAACCATATTCCAGCTATTTCAGGATATTGGGTTAACAATTCTTTTAACTGGTTATGGGCAAATTTGATGTAATTACTAAAATCTTCTTTATTTTTATACTTGTATTCTTTTTGATTTTCTTTATATGCAGGTCTTGCATTACTCCACCCATCTAATCTTGAATAAAAATATGGATGACTCCAATCTGCTGCATAAGAGTAGTATAAGAAAAGACCTATTTTTTTCTCTTTACATGAATTATAGAGTTCACCTATTAAATCTCTTCCTGCAGGTGATTTAATTGAATTAAAATCATTTTGCTTAGTATCAAATAATGAAAAACCATCATGATGTTTCGATGTGATGGTGATATATTTCATGCCTGCCGAAATTGCTAAGTCAGTAATTTTATCAGCATCAAAATTGCTTGGATTAAATGTTTCTTTAAGTCTAGCATAATCAGAAACCGGAATTGTATCTCTTAACTGAACCCACTCTCCCTTTTCAAGTTGAGAGTACAAACCATAATGAATAAACAATCCAATTTTTGATTTTTTAAACCACTCTAGATTGGCTTTTCTGGGATTACTTTTATAAAGATCACCATAATCACTTAGATAACTAGGTATTTTGGATTGATTTAAGTCATCACAACCAAAGACTAATATTCCAATTATTAAAAATTTTAACAATTTCATATATTTAAGATATTTTCAATTTGTTTCCAATTATCCATCCCTTCATTCTCTTGTCTTATACCATCAGTACTTCTTCCATCCAAAATAATTTTTATTAAAGCTTTTTTTAATTCATTAACTTTTTCAGGGTAAATGTCTATTAAGTTTTTGGTTTCTGATATATCATTTTTTAAATTATAAAGCTGCATAGTTGGTAAATTAAGGTTTTCTCTTTCGATATCAATTGGCCTTGGATAGCTCCAACCACCAGAGCTGGGAGCAAAAATTAATTTCCAATCTCCTTTTCGAATTGCAAAAGATCCATTTATAGAATGGTGTACCGTATATTGTCTAATATCATGAAGGCTTTCTCCATTAATTAAGGGTAACATATTAAAACTATCTTCTCCTTCAGAATCTTTGATTTCATAGTTTGCTATTGCAGCACAGGTTGCAAAAAAATCTGTAGTACATATAACATTGGAAATGGTACCTTTTTTTGCCATGGCTGGCCATTCAACAATAAATGGCACTCGATGACCTCCTTCAAAAATATCTGCTTTTGCACCTCTATAAATATAACTAGGATTGTGTTTTACTTGTGCTAATTCTTTATAGTCAGCTCTTGGAGAACAACCATTATCACTTGCAAAAACCAGTAATGTGTTATTTGTTAACCCATTATGTTTCAACGTCATTCTTATTTGTTTTAAGACATCGTCCACTTGCATAACAAAATCTCCATACATGTTTGTGTTACTCTTACCCAAAAACTCTGAGGTCGGTAAAATAGGCGTGTGTGGTGCTGATAGGGGTAAATATAGAAAGAAAGGTTTTTCTTCTTTGCTATGTTTGTTAATATAGCTAACAGCTTTGTCAGCAATGGTTTGTAGTACATTAGTGTGATCAAAATCTTCTGAAGTCAAACCATTTCTCCAAAATCCTTTATAATCAACAGACTGGGTAGTTTTAGTAGGGATCTGAGTAGGAAAATCATTCTCAACCCAAACATATGGAGGCATATCTAATGATCCTGAAAAACCATAAGAATAATCAAATCCGTTAGTTGATGGTCCATTATTAATAGGAGAATTAAAATCCACATCAATAAGATTGTCTATTGGTACGGAGGTATTATTATCTTCTTTTTTAACATTCCAATCCCATCCTAAATGCCATTTTCCAATAAATGCTGTGCTATATCCTTTACTTTTTAGCATGCTTGCGATAGTCGTTCTGTTCTCTTTTATCAAAGCTTTAGAATATCCATTTAAAACACCACTTTTAAGTGAAGTTCGCCAATTGTAGCGTCCTGTAAGGATCCCATAGCGCGTTGGTGTGCAAACTGCAGAAGATGTATGTGCATCTGTAAAAACAACTCCATTATTTGCCATAGAATTTATATTGGGAGTAGGTATCTTACCATCTTTATTGAAATATTGTACATCTCCATAACCCAAATCATCAGCTAAAATGTATATTATATTTGGCTTGCTATTATTTTCTTTTTTTGATATCGATTCTTCATTACAAGAAATACAAAGAATTAATAGAAGCAAAAGAAATCTTTGATCAACTTTCATAATTTTATTTAATCTCATCAACTATTGGAAAGAGTTTTTAATATCTTAAATTTAGATTATTTCTTTGTTCTATAAAAATAAACCTTACGATACGCACGATAACTCAAAAAAATTAACAGTAATTCTTAAAAGAATCTCCCCTACTTGTTAAATATCGTTTTTCTTTGAATTAGAGTTGTTTTTTTAAATATTGATAAAACTTATTTTATTGTTAAATTGTATAAAACTATTTAAATTTTGAAACATTACTTATCATATTTTTTTAATGTCATAATATTTTTTTTGTTGTTTGGATGTAAATTAAATGATTCCAATGATTTAACCTATCAAACTATTTGGTATGATAAGCCCGCTGAAAAATGGGATGAAGCTCTCCCTTTAGGAAATGGGAGATTAGGGGCAATGGTATTTGGCAATCCCAATAATGAAAGAATTCAACTTAATGATGACTCATTGTGGCCTTATCATGATAATTGGAATGAGGCAGAAGGAACAGAAAAAGATCTTTTGGATATTAGGAAACATCTCTTGAATAAAGATCCAAAAAGTGCTGATTCATTAATTGTTGAAAAATTTTCAAATAAATCTATCATCCTTTCCCACCAAACACTGGGTGATCTTTTTTTAAACTGGAATCACCAAAAAATTTCAGACTACAGACGGTCATTGGATCTTAATACAGCTATATCAACAACAAAATATAAAACAGATGGATATCCAGTAAAACAAGAAGTTTTTGTGTCACATCCTAATCAAATTATAGTAATTGAAATAGAAAGCGAACATCCTGAGGGTCTTAATGGAACAATTCAACTTAACAGACCAAAAGATGAAGGAGTTGAAACAGTTTCTTTAAAGTATGAGGATGATAAAATTATTATGGGCGGTGAAGTAACACAAAGAGGAGGCAAATTTAGAGAACTTCCAGTAGTTATTGAATCTGGTGTAAAATTTGAAACCTTGCTAACATATAAAAATGAATTTGGATCAATTTCTAAAAATGGTCAAAGTTTAAAGGTATCTGGAGTAAAAAAACTTAATTTGTTTATAGCTTCAAATTCAGACTTTTACACAAATGATTATTCAAATAAAAATAAGAGAGAAATAGCAAAAACCATTGAATTAAACATAAAAAAAATCAAAGAAGATCACATAATAGATCATCAATCTTTTTTTAATAGGGTAAAATTAAATTTAAATAGTGATAAAAAATTACAATTATTAACAACATTTGAACGACTTGAAAAAGTAAGAAAAGGATCAATTGATAATGGATTAACAAAAATCTTGTATGATTATGGTAGATATTTATTAATATCATCCTCTAGAGTTGGTACATTACCTGCTAATCTTCAAGGACTTTGGAACAATCATATTGCTGCTCCCTGGAATGCAGATTATCATTTAAATATAAATTTACAAATGAATTACTGGCTTGCTAACCCAACAGGCCTTCATGAGTTAAATTTTCCTTTGTTTGATTATATAGATAGATTAGTGGAAAATGGAAAAAAAACAGCAAAGAAAAACTTTGGACTTAGAGGAAGTGTTATTCCACATGCATCTGATTTGTGGGCTAAAACTTGGCTAAGAGCAAGAACAGCTTATTGGGGATCATCTTTTGGTGCAGGGGGATGGTTAATGCAACATTATTGGTATCATTATGAATTCACAAATGATATTGATTTTTTAAAAAACAGAGCATTTCCAGCAATCCAGGAAATAGCTCAGTTTTATTCTGATTGGCTAATTGAAGATCCAAGAGATAAAACTCTTGTTTCTGCGCCATCAACTTCACCTGAAAACCAATATTATGATTTAAATGGTGAAAAGGTTGCTACATGTTTGGGAAGCGCAAAAGATCAACAAATAATATATGAAACATTCACAAATTACCTTAAAGCATCTAAAATAATTGGAGTCGAGAACTTTTTGACTAGAAAAATTACAGAACAACTAAAAAGATTAAGACCTGGGTTTGTCATTGGAGAAGATGGTAGAATTTTAGAATGGGATAGAGAATACAAAGAAGTTGAGCCTGGACATAGACATATGTCACATTTATATGGTTTTCATCCTGGAAATCAGATCACTATTGATCAGAATCCTGAACTTTTTAAAGCAGTAAAAAAAACAGTAGATTATAGATTAAATAATGGTGGAGGCCGCACGGGTTGGAGTCGAGCTTGGTTAATAAATATATCTGCCAGATTATTGGATGGGGAAATGGCTTTTGAAAATATTCAAATGTTATTTAAAAATTCACTTTATACAAATCTTTTTGATGCCCATCCCCCATTTCAAATTGATGGAAATTTTGGATATACAGCAGGTGTTACAGAAATGTTGTTACAATCTCATGAAAAAAAAGGGATAAGACTGCTCCCTGCTTTACCTGATTCATGGAGCTCAGGAAGTGTTAAAGGTTTAATAGCGAGAAACAATATTATAATAAATATGAAATGGGATAATAATGAAATTAAACAAGTTAGTTTAAAAACAAATTCTGATAAATCCGTGGCTGTAATTTATAAAAATAAAATCTTTAATTTTAATTTGAAAAAAAACAAGGTTTTCGTTCATAAATTCTAAATAAAATTATGTATAAAAGTTAATTAATATCTTTAAATGATGAGAATTAAAATTTTATTATTAATACTATTTCTTACTCCTATTTCAATTAGTAGTCAACAAATTATTTCTAGTAATAATGAAATTGGTGATATAGATAAAATGAGGTGGTTTGAGGAAGCCAAACTAGGAATTTTTATTCACTGGGGAATTTACTCTGTTAACGGTATAAGCGAGTCTTGGTCTTTTTTTAATGGATATATATCTCACTCCGATTATATGAAACAATTAGATGGTTTCAATGCAAAAAAATATGATCCAAAAGAATGGTCTAGTCTTATTGAAGAAAGTGGGGCAAAATACACTGTTATAACAACAAAACATCACGATGGATTTGCACTTTGGGATTCAAAGTATGGTAATTTAAATTCTTTTGAAAGTAGTAAATCTAAAAAAGATTTACTTACTCCTTTTGTAAAAGAAATCCGAAATAAAGGATTAAAACTAGGTTTATACTATTCTCTACCAGATTGGTCATATAAAGATTATACAAATCATACAAATAAAATAAAAAGATATAGAATTAAAGAAAACCCAAATAGATGGCAAAGTTTCTTGAATTATAGAGATAATCAACTTAATGAGTTAAAAAACAGATATAAACCTGACTTATGGTGGTTTGATGGAGATTGGGAACATAATGCAATTGATTGGAAAAGCAGAGAGTTAAAAACAGAACTTCAGAAAGACTTTCCTAATGTCATTTTTAATTCAAGATTGAATCAATTTGGAGATTATGAAACTCCTGAAATTGGTATTCCAGTTTACAGACCATCAAGTAAGTATTGGGAACTTTGTATGACAATAAATGATTCCTGGGGATATCAACAAAATGACAATAATTATAAAACTCCAATGCAGATAATCGATCTCTTCGTTGATACAATAAGTAAAGGCGGAAACCTATTACTTAATATTAGTCCTAAATCTGATGGAAGTATTCCAGAAAAACAAAAGTTAATATTAAAGGAATTAGGCAAATGGAATAAAAAACATAGTTCTGCTATTTATTCAACTAAGAAAGGTATTGCTTACGACCATTTTTATGGACCATCTACTTTAAGCAAGGACAAGAAAACTTTGTTTTTATTTGTAAGAGATATTCCTAAAGACAATCAAATTGTATTAAAAGGAATTTCAAATAAAATAAACAGAGCTTATATTGTTGGTAACGGAACTGTACTTAATCAACAATTATTGTGTAAGGTATATTGGAATAAATATCCCGGGATAACATATATAGAAATCCCCAAGAAAACATTAGATCCATATTACACAGTAATTGCAATAGTTTTAGATAGTCCAATTAAATTGTTTAATAAAAATACAGGGGCAATTGAATTAAATTAACTATAAAAACAAATAGGAGAGTATTTGTTTCAAAGGATTTTTTAATTACAATTTTATTCTTGAACCCAATCAAAAACCTTTGCATATTCAGTTGGGTCAAATGCATTGTATGTCTCAATAATTTTTCCATCTTTCCACTGAAAATAAGCATGTCCCTTGACCGAAAGCTCTTCACCGGATTGTTTGTTTGTACCAACCCATGTATACCAGTAGTTAGTATATATTGATCCGTTATTATAAAACATAGTGTTAACCCTTCTGTCAATATTATTGATGCCATCGTAAAAATCATGTCCTGCTGAAAATCCATCTATCATTTCTTGAACGGTCATTGTATCATCATTTACCTGGATAACTGCGTCATCTGAAAACATATCCTTTACGGATTGTAAATCATTATTAGCATAAGAATCAATAAATTGATTAATCTTATCATTTCTTTCATCATTTGGTGACATAGTCCCACCCCATTCTGAGTCATCAAAATTAGCTGGCGTATTGTTGCATGCAGTAAAAGTTATAGCTGTAATTAATAGTATTAGTATTTTTTTCATTGGTTATATTTTAAGTTAATTATCGAGTTACTAAATTAGTTTTTTAATAATATTTATTTCATTTCATTTACCATAGTTTTTAACAATCCATTTTGTTTTTTATCATTCATAAGTTGCCAAAACATGATTCCACCAAGATTATTCTCTAGTGCATATTGAGATTTAAGTTCTATTGATTTATGATCATCGAATGTAGCAAAAATCTTATTAATACTATCGTATGCGTAAGGTGCATTGGCTAAACTATCCCAATAAAAATTAAAATTAGATCTTACATCTTCAAAATCCATTTGATTATAAGTTCTGTTCCATTCAGCATTTTGATTAAGACCATTGCTAATATTTTCAACATTTTTAAACGTTTTAATATAAAAAGCACCTCCAATAAATATTTGTTTAGGATTTACACCTAGATTTATCAATGCTTCTATTGATGATTCTGCAGATCTATCTTGAAATTCATTAGATGACAGAGCTGTATGATGACCTGTTTTACTAGAGCCTGATCCATAGAAATCATAAGTCATTAGATTTACATTATCAACTAAAGGCATGACTTTATCCCATTCAACTGAATTTTCAAAAAATCTAGTAGATGCACCAGCAGCAAAACTTAATATATCACCTTCTTTCATATATTTTCTTAGTTGAACAACTAAGTCAGTAAAATTTTCTCGGTCTTCAGGTTTATAATCATGCCCAGGAAATCCGGAAATTCCTGGATATTCCCAATCTAAATCAATACCGTCTGCCTTGAATGATTCTATGATATTAGCAGTGGAAATTGCAAACTCTACTCTACCCTCTTCTGTACTAAAAGCATCAGAGCATGTTTCACAACCACCCCAACCACCAAGCGATACCAAAACCTTTAATTTTGGATATTTATTTTTTTGATTAACAACATTTAATAAAGTAAGACTATCTACTTCATTATCAACAGCTAATTTGTTTCCTTTCAAGTGTAAAAAACTATATATTATCTGGTCAACTCCATCTAAATTAAATTCATCAATTGATTTTTCATCACCAGCATAATAAGCTATAACTTGAGGTTTTATATCTGAATTATTAGTACAGGATATAAAAATTAGTAATATTAAAACGAGTTTTTTCATAATTATTTTCTTATAATTTTAAATGTTTTTCTTTTTGAATCTGGTCCAATTCCAAATCCGTATCTTATCTGATTTACACCATTTTGCTTATTTAATGTAATGGTTGGTGGACTTTCGTTTTTGATTTTACTAGGAGGTGCATCACCTCCAATAATTCCTTTACTAGTTAATAAAGGATTTGGTTTTGAATAAAACATTGCTTCTAGAGTAAATTGATTTCCAAGAACTGGAAAAGTATTGGGTAAATTTATTCTATCTGTGGGAAGAGGGATAGGAGGAGTTTTACCTACGTTTCCACTGAATTTACCATAATAGGCAAAGGAGTTAAAATGAATATAGTTGTCCTTGTCATATTGATTCAATGAACTCTGATCAACTATAATGTTTTGGGGGAAAATTAAATAAAAATTTAAAATTAATATAAGTTTTATTATTATTTTCAAGGAATATTATTTATAATTTTAATTTAAAACGTTTTTTTTCTAACAAACCAGTAAATATAACTACTAGAAGAGCAAAAGCAAAAGACATTAATAGGCCTATTTGATTATTAGTTAAAATTTCTGGGATTCTTATCTCCGTAATAGTTCTAAGTGGGTAAATAAAGTATGGTATCATGTAACATGTTAAGGTAGCTGTTCCAGCTGGAGCAATTATTTTAGCCCAATTCGTGTGTTTTTTCTCATCTGCAATGTAGTATAACAATGCAAACATTAAAAAACCTATTCCTGTACAAATTCCTAACCATGATGGGGTTCCTTGTATTTTAGAAATACCCCAAAACGGCCTAGTTGCTAATCCAAAAATTAAATTAATAATTCCTAAAAAAATCAAACTTAGATAGCTCCATTTAATAACTGTTTTTTGAAATTTTTTGAATATTAATGTGGCTACAACTCCTGCTGTAGTAAATGCAGGTATAGTACCAGTTAATATAGTTGAAAAGTATCCAGAGAAACCTGTGAATTCTATAGACATTTCTGAATGATTTAATATAGACAATGATATCAATAACAACCATAATAAAGACATGATTAA
>JAAZZF010000030.1 GCA_014239275.1 Flavobacteriaceae bacterium
ATTTATATGAATCTCTTTCAAATTGAACCAGAAGAAAAAGCGATGTTAAAACTTTATGGAAAAGAATTTGAAAATTATTGTTCAAAAGTTAGAAGATGGATTTAATAATAGGTTTTATATTAAACAACAACCCCCCCTCATTTCTAAGGACTAACCCCACTCCCCCTTTTGAATTTTTCTTCGGATGATAATCACTTGATTAATCAAGTTTTTTCAAGTATAATGAAGTTCTGAGAAATATTTTTGCTTTGTTCCACTAATAATTAAACCAGAAAATAACGAGAAAATGGACATAAGTGGACACTATAAAAATGGTATGTCTCAAATGTCACACTATAAAGAATAACTAACTCCCCTACTTTCATTTACTACTGACTTTAAGTATATTAGAGTAAAATAACTTGTTATGAAAAAACAACCACTTTGGAAAATTATATTAGTTATTATAATAGCTGTATTATCTATCAAATTCCTCATAAATTATGGAGATAAAGTAACTCAAGAAGCTGCAGATAGAACAGTTGATAGAATAATAGAAATCAAAAAGCAAGCTGCAGAAAAAGATACTATTCCTTTAATACCTTTAGTTCCTGCAAAAAAAATTGATAGTTTATGAAAAAACTCCTTCTACTATTACTGGAATTCAAGATAAATCTTCTGAAGAAAATCTTAAAATGGTTCAGAAATTAACTAAATTTATAATTATGAAAAAACTAATTCTACTATTACTATTTATTCCACTTGTTTCTTGTGAGAATACTAATCAGCCATCAAAAAATATAACTAATGGCTTTATCACAGGAACTGATCAAACCGTTATGATGGGGAGTGAAGCAACTATTGATTTATTTAATAAATTTAATAATGCTTGGTTAAATAGAGATTATGAAACAATGAAAGTTCACATTTCTGATAACGGAATATTTAGACATGCAGACGGAAGCATTACAAATAATGCAGAAGAATTTATTGCCCATTCAGAAAATAATTATCAAGAATCACTAGCAAGTGGTGAGGAAGAAGAATGGATAACTAATTTTGCATTCTCAGTTAAACCTAGTGCTTCTGATGACCCTAAAATAACTAATACAAAAGGAGAATGGGTTTGTGCTAGATTCACAGGATTAAATGCAGTATACGACGAATGGTATCAATTTGTTGATGGTAAGTTAGTAGATTGGACATCGTCAAAAAGAGAATTAATTAAATTATGAAAAAACTAATTCTACTATTGCTGTTTATTCCACTTTATATTTATTAATTCTTTATTATATTAGATAAAAACAAATAATTAATACTAATGAAAAATATTTTTTACACACTATTTTTAAGTTTATTAATGTTCAGCTGCTCAACAACTGAGAAAAAATCAGAAAACCAGCAGGGTATTATTAAAAAAAATGATGCGAAATCTCTAGTTATGGACGCATTTAATAAAGCTTATTTAAATAATGATATGACTGGTCAGGATGGGATTTTTACAGAAAATGCAACTGCTAAAGTAAATAATCAAGAGATGTCTCCTGCTGAAATGATTGAAGCATTTATGGGCGGAAGAGAGTTTTATAGTGATATAAAGAACATCAATCCATCTACTTCTACATTTATTTATGATGATGGCGCTATTTATACAAATACTTGGTTCACTTGGGAGGGGACAAGTAAATCAACTGGCGTAACCGTAAGTAATCCAGTTCACGCTTATTTTAAGTGGGAAGGAGACAAAGTTTCTGGAGTAGGTTATGTTTTTGATTCTGCAGAATATGTAGCTAATATGAGTATTGTAAATTAAACCATAGGCATATCTTCTTGTTTTCCTTTGTTTGGCTTTTTTTTAATTCAGCTGTGTCACAATAGTGTCACAAAATCATATATTCAACAGAATAAAAGTATTTTCCATATAGGGAAATAAGTAAGTAATTAAAAATGTTTAAATATTTAAATAAAATAAAATCGCGTTTATTTCAGATTATATTATTTTCTGTAGTATTTTATATTTTTTTTCAAATTGAAAATTTTCAGAATTTTTTATTAGTTAATCTTATC
This sequence comes from Flavobacteriaceae bacterium, assembly GCA_014239275.1. Taxonomy (GTDB): domain Bacteria; phylum Bacteroidota; class Bacteroidia; order Flavobacteriales; family Flavobacteriaceae; genus MAG-121220-bin8. The sequence goes on from JAAZZF010000030.1 coordinate 2,047, forward strand.
TCTCAAATTTTTATTTTTTTGTTTATAGTGTGTATACCTGCTTATTTTACTGATAGAATGTCATATGTAGATATAGCTTGGCCTTTTGGACTTATTGCAATTGGTCTAATTTCATTTATGTATGGAGATGGGTATTTATTAAAAAAATCAATTATATCTATGTTATATATAATTGCAGGTTTAAGAATGGGAATTGGGGCATTGATTTTATTAAAAAAAGGATATTTAAACAATGAATTCCCCCGTTATAAATATCAAAGAATTAGATGGAAAAAGAAAGGGTTTACAAACGATAAATTTTCAGTTCAATATGAAATTCTTCTGCAATGTTTTGCTAATGCAACATTTTTAGCTATTCCTGCTATTTTGATTTCAAATAATAACTCTGAATTTTTTTCAAATTTTGAAATTATTGGGGTTTTGTTATGGATTGTATTTTTCTTTCTAGAGCATATATCTGATTTACAAAAACAGAAGTTTTTAATAAATGCAAAAAAAAATAAATTGAAAAATAAAGTTTGTAATGTTGGTTTATGGAAATACACTAGACATCCCAATTATTTTTCTGAATGGATGATTTGGAATTCTCTTATAATTGCAAGTTGTTCATCATTACCTATCAATAACTCAATGATTATTTTCATTGGTACAACTACAGCCCTATTTTATATTACAATTTTAATGTATCAAACTTTAGTTTTTTTAACTGGAGCTGTTCCTTCAGAATATTATTCTTTGATAAAAAGACCAGACTATAAAAATTACAAGAAAACTACCAATATGTTTTTTCCAAGACTTTTTTAATTATTGTAAATTGTAGGTATGAAAAAGCTGTTATTTTTATATTAATCTATAGATTAGAGTTTTCAATGAATTATCAAAAAGATTTAATAAAAGCAACACAACATTTAGAGTTATACACTTCAATGTTAAAATCCCGAATGATTGAAGAAAGAATGCTCGTTATACTTAGACAGGGAAAAATTTCAAAATGGTTTTCAGGAATAGGGCAAGAAGCAATATCTGTTGGAGTAACATTAGCTTTAGAGAATGATGAATATATTCTTCCGATGCATCGAAATTTAGGTGTCTTTACTTCTAGAAACATACCACTTAATAGGTTGTTTTCTCAATGGCAAGGCAAACCTTCTGGTTTTACAAAAGGGAGAGATAGATCATTTCATTTTGGTACAAATCAATACAATATTGTAGGTATGATTTCGCATTTAGGGCCTCAATTAGGGGTTGCAGACGGAATTGCATTATACCATCTACTAAATAAAAACAAAAAAGTTACGGCAGTCTTTACAGGTGAAGGAGGAACTAGTGAAGGAGATTTTCACGAAGCGCTAAATGTTGCTTCTGTTTGGAATTTGCCAGTTATATTTATTATTGAAAACAATGGTTATGGTCTTTCAACACCTACAAATGAACAATATAATTGTAAAAATATCGCTGATAAAGGTGTAGGGTATGGTATTGAATCGCATATTGTAAATGGAAACAATATTCTTGATGTATATACAAAAATATCTTCAGTAGCAGCTAAAATTAGAAAAAAACCTAAACCTGTATTAATAGAATTTAAAACTTTTAGGCTTAGAGGCCATGAAGAAGCTAGTGGAGTAAAATATGTGCCTAAAGAATTAATTAGTGAGTGGAAAGAAAAAGATCCAATATCTAATTACGAATCATTTCTTATAGAATCTAAGCTTCTTACAAAAGATGACATAGTTGAAATTAGAAATAAATTTACTAAAGAAATAACCCGAAACTTAGAATTAGCTTTTAATGAACCACTTTTAAAACCAGATATAAACACTGAATTAAAAGAAGTTTATAAAGAACATCTATTTAAGCAAGTAAGACACTCTAAAAAAACATCTAATTTAAGATTTATAGATGCTATTTCAGATGGCTTATTTCAATCAATGGAAAAGAATAATAATTTGATTCTAATGGGACAAGATATAGCAGAATATGGTGGCGTATTTAAAGTTACTGAAGGTTTTGCTAAAAAGTTTGGAGCAGAAAGGGTTAGAAACACCCCTATATGTGAATCAGCTATTATTGAAGTCGCAATGGGACTTTCTATATGTAATACAAAGAGTATTGTTGAATTACAATTTTCAGATTTTATAACTTCTGGTTTTAATCCTGTTGTAAACTATTTAGCTAAGTCTTATTATAGATGGGGGCAAAATGCTGATATTGTTCTAAGAATGCCCTGTGGAGCTGGTGTAGGAGCGGGACCTTTTCATTCTCAAACAAATGAAGCTTGGTTTACCAAAACACCTGGATTAATTGTATTATATCCAGCATTTCCCTATGATGCTAAAGGGCTTATAATATCAGCTATTGAAAACCCAAATCCTGTTTTATTCTTTGAACATAAAGCATTATATAGAAGTATAAGGCAAGAAGTGCCTAAGGATTATTATAATATACCTATTGGAAAAGCTTCAATCTTAAGATCTGGAAATAGTATTTCTATTATTTCTTATGGGGCAGCTGTTCATTATGCTGCAGAAGTTTTAGATAAAAACCCTAATATAAGTGCAGATTTAATTGATCTTAGGAGCTTATGTCCATTAGATGTAGAAACTATAATAAATTCCGTAAATAAAACCGGTAAGGCAATTATTCTTCAGGAAGATTCGTTGTTTGGAGGTTTGGCGTCTGAAATTTCCTCTATAATAATGGAAAATTGCTTTGAATCATTAGATGCACCTGTAAGAAGAGTGGCAAGCCTAAACACTCCAATACCATTTGAGGCTAGCTTAGAAAAGCAATATTTACCTTATAGTCGATTTGAAAGTGAGCTAATTGACTTATTTAATTATTAGTCTGAATATTTTCAGTAATTTCTATTACTTCAGTTAAAACTCTTATATATATTATTTAAATGCATTTAATCCTGTAATATCTAATCCCGTAATTAGTAAATGAATATCATGCGTCCCTTCATATGTAATTACACTTTCAAGATTCATCATATGCCTCATAATTGAGTAATCCCCAGTAATTCCCATTGCACCTAAAATTTGTCTTGACTCTCTTGCTATTTTAATAGCCATTTCAACATTATTTCTTTTAGCCATAGATATTTGTGCTGAAGTTGCTTTATCCGCATTTTTTAACATACCAAGCCTCCATGCTAAAAGTTGTGCTTTAGTAATTTCAGTTATCATTTCAGCTAATTTTTTTTGTTGTAATTGGAATCCTGCAATTGGTTTACCAAACTGAATTCTCTCTTTACTATATCTAAGAGCTGTATCATAGCAATCCATAGCAGCTCCAATTGCACCCCATGATATTCCATATCTAGCAGAATCTAAACATCCTAAAGGAGCACTTAATCCAGATTTATTAGGGAGCAAATTTTCTTTAGGAACTTTAACATTATTGAATATTAATTCTCCTGTCGAACTTGCCCTTAAAGACCATTTGTTATGAGTCTCAGGAGCACTAAACCCTTCCATGTCTCTTTCAATAATTAATCCATGAATTCTTCCTTCTTCATTTTTTGCCCATACAATTGCTATATCTGCAAATGGAGAGTTTGAAATCCAAAGTTTAGCACCATTTAATAAAAAGTGATCTCCCCTATCTTTAAAGTTTGTAATCATCTCGCTAGGATTTGATCCATGATCAGGTTCAGTTAAGCCAAAACAACCCATAAATTCTCCTGATGCTAATTTTGGAAGGTATTTTTTCTTTTGATCTTCACTACCATATTTCCATATTGGAAACATAACAAGTGATGATTGAACTGAAGCTGTTGATCTAATTCCTGAGTCTCCCCTTTCTATTTCTTGCATTAACAAACCATATGAGATATGATCAAGCCCTGCACCACCATATTCTTCAGGGATATAAGGTCCAAATGCACCTATATTAGCTAGGCCTTTAATAAGTTGATCAGGGAATTTTGCTTTTTGTGCATATTCTTCAATTATAGGTGAAACAGATTTTTTCACCCAATCACGCGCAGAGTTTCTTACTAATTTATGTTCCTCAGTTAATAATTCATCAAGATTATAATAGTCTGGAGCTTGAAAAAGATCTTGTTTCATTTTATGAAAATTATGCAATACAAATTTAGTTAATGCTTATTTAAGTTTAAGTTATTTTTAAAATTATTTAAGATATATCATTGTCTACTATTTAAGGTTGATTTAAACATTACTACAGAAGTATAAATTATAACCACTATTACAACCCATCTAAGTGTATTGAGCGGCAATGATTTTACTAAAAATGCAGCAATTAAAACAGCAATAATTCCAGGGATAGCCATAGACACTGAAGCTTTTCTGTTATAAGCACCTTCTTTAATGAATTTTGCCGATGCTGGTGGCATTAAAAAAGCACAGGAACCCATCATGATTGGAAAAGCGACCAAAGGGGACATTCCTAAAGCATAGACTAAAGCCATACAAGGAGCATACAAACCAATTCCTACAGTCATAAAAGCACCAAGAATGAAATTTGCTCCAATTGCTAAGGCTAATTTTCCTCCATTTAAGCCAATAGCTTCTCCTCCGTTTTGTATCCAATTCATTTGTCCAGATAACATAAAAAAAGCAGTAACTAGTAAGGCAAATCCCATGGTTAACTGAATTTTTTTTACAGACAACTTTGCAACTATTCCAGCACCAAGAATAGCACCTGCTGCTGCTGATAACAACATGGATATCAGGGTAACGGGTTCTACTTCAACAATTTGAATAAAAATCAAGGCTTGGATTAAAACTGGAATTGTGTTTGACACATTCAATGTGCCAGGTAAAATCCTGTCTTCTGTTTGTTTTGTGAATTTCAACAATGCCGTTTGTGGGGCAAAAGCACCGATACCAAGAACATCAAAAAAATTAACAACAAACCCGATTAAAGCTGTTTTGACAACGCTAACATTTTCCAAAACTTTTCGGTGTTTAATAACGTCTTTGCTTAAAAAGTATATAAAAAATATTGATAATATAATAAGGGTAATCCAAATAGCTATAGTCATAATTCGGAGGGTTCTAATAATATTAATTCATTAATCTATGTTTGATTTAGGGAGTAACTATTATTTTTTTTTGCGTCATTTTCTCCTTTATAGCACAAGCAGTTTTTGTCATCGCAAGTCCACCCTTTCCTGTACATTTAACACAACTTGGCATTTGTTTGCTAACTGAAGAAACAGTTTCTATAACCTCATTTAGAGGAATAAGAGCATTATACCCAGCACAAGACATTGTTGCTGATGAAAGTGCATTTACAGCTGCACTTACATTTTTTCCCAAACAAGGTGCTTCTACACGATCTGCTATAGGGTCACAAACCAATCCAATCATATTTTGAATTGCCATAGAGGCTGCATCAACGGCCTGTCTAGCTGTTCCTCCAAATAATTGAACTATACCAGCAGCTGCCATGCCTGCTGATGCTCCACATTCAACTTGACAACCATGTTCCTCAGCAGAGAACCCTGGTCCCATTGCAAAATACACTCCAATAATTCCCGTGGCAAAATACGCATCAATCAATTCGTCTTGAGTCGCATTTATATCGTCTGCTACCGCTCTTAATACTCCCCCTACAACACCACAAGAACCAGCCGTCGGATTTGCAACAACAACTTCCATAGCACTTTTCGATTCCATTATTGCCGATACATTTTCTATAATTTTATTAATAATAGAATTTTGTAGAATTTTATTACGCTTTTTTGCACTATTGATTAAATGGGATTGTTGTGGCAAAATTCGATCTTTATAGGTCGTTCCTTCTAAACCTGTTTTAATACTATTCTCTATGATGCTAACAAGTTTCTTCATTCTATTAATGACAGCAGAATCTTCTAATCCACTCTGGCATTGTTCGTAAATCAATCCAAGTGCTCCCAAATCGAGATTTTCTTTTTCGGCAAATTCTAAAAGTGATGAAACTGAAGTAAATGGCAGCTCCGTTTCGTTACCTGCAATAATTGGCAATACCGGTTTTGTAATAATTAATTCATCAAAGCTTACTATATTATTCAATTTTTTAATTGTTTTGTCAGAAACTTCTTTTGAGAACTTCATATTTATAAGCCGTCTATCGCGGCTAAATGATTCAATAATAGATTTGCTTTGTGGAAACATAGATTTAAGATCTTCTAAACTCGTTTCTTTTGAGCTATTAAAAAGACATAACTCATAAAAATCTCCGCAAATTTTAACTTCAAAACCATCAATATTTTGAATTTCAAAGGATCCTCCACCTATTGATATAGCCACTACTTGAATATTTTTTCCGTTAATGCCATCCAATAATAAGCGAAAGGTATTTACATGATTTGTTTTAAATGAATTTATTTCATAATGTATTGAAATACCCAGCTCATTGGCAACTAATTCTGTGTTTTTCATTCGGTCATCAGTCATTTCTAAACCTAACAACCCTCCCTCTATTCCAAGCGATGTGCCTTGTTCTCTATAGTTAGACGCCCACGCACCATCCTTATCAAAGTCAATAATAGCTTTTTTAAGAGGTTCATTTAAGATATCCATAGAAGTTTTCGCAGCACGCCATGCCGCCGCTGTATGTGAGCTTGACGGTCCTCGCATGACTGGTCCAATGACATCATTAAAAATTCCCGGGATATTTTGTTGATTCAACTTCATAAAATTAACTCTATTTTCTTTTTAGGCTGGCAACTCAAAAACACAAATGCTGATAAAAGCAGAAGTTTTTTTATTTCATAAATATAGCCATTATGTATAAATTTAACTTTTTTGAGAAATCTTCAAATGTAATTTTATCAAATAAGCTAAAAGGTTAATGTATCAAGCCTTTTACGTATTTTTATCCTATGAATAAAATCAAACAAATTAGCACTGAATTTATTGAGGAAAACACCAATTTCTTGGAATTGATTTCTGAAATAAAACAGTATTTTTCTTCTGATGAAGTTATCGTTCCAATGCGTCATCATCACGATTTTCCAAATCCAAAAGTACAGGCCGACTCTACTTTGTTTTTAATGCCTGCCTGGGTTCCAAGTAAAAATGTTGGAGTAAAGGTTATAACTGTAAATCCAGAAAATGGACAATTTGATTTACCATCTATCCATGGAGTTTATATTTATTTTGATGCCATAAAAGGGTTTATTAAGGCAATTATAGAAGCCAAAAGTTTAACTGTAAAAAGAACTGCTGCTGCTTCTGCTTTGGCATCTTCCTATTTATCAAGAAAAGATGCATCCTCTCTATTAATGATTGGAACTGGAGCCTTGTCTACAAATTTAATCAAAGCACATGCTGCTGTTCGCCCTATAAAAGAAGTGTTTGTTTGGGGTCGAAATTTTAAAAAAGCAATAACTATTTGTGATGTATTAAAAAATGAAAAAATTAAAATTACTGCTGTAAAAACCATAGAAGAAAAAATATCAGAAGTGGACATTATTTCTTGCGCTACATTATCAAAAACACCACTTGTTTTAGGGAAATATTTAAAAACAGGACAACATATTGATTTGGTTGGTTCTTATAAAACAAACATGCGAGAAGCAGATGATGAAACAATTTCAAAAGCATCTGTTTATGTCGATACTTTTCAAGGTGCCTTAAAAGAAAGTGGTGATATTGTGACTCCATTGCAAAACAAAACATTAAAACAAGAAGATATTAAAGCTGATTTATTTCAATTATGTTCTAGTGAAAAAAAAGGAAGAAGTAATAAGGAAGAAATTACAGTTTTTAAATCTGTTGGTCATGCTTTGGAAGATTTAGCAGCTGCGAATTATTATTATAACAAATGTTTAAATGAGTAAAACATATCGAAACATACTTTCAAAAAATAATTTTACACCAAATAAAGATTGGTTACAGATCAAAACTATAGACATGCATACAGGTGGAGAACCTTTACGTGTTATTATTGATGGGTTTCCAGAATTAAAAGGAAATTCAGTTTTAGAATACAGACTCAATTGCAAAGAAAACTTTGATTATTTACGAACAACATTGATGTTTGAACCTCGTGGACATGCAGATATGTATGGATGTATTTTATTGCCTCCAAATGACGATGAGGGAGATTTTGGAATTATCTTTTTACACAACGGAGGATACTCAACAATGTGTGGTCATGCAATTATTGCTATTTCTACATTAGCCATTAAAATGAATTGGGTTGACATAAAAGAAGGAGACAATGTTCTTAAAATTGATGCGCCTTGCGGAAGAATCGCTTCTTTTGTAAATGTTAAAAACGGACAGGTAACAGGAGTTCGTTTTCATTGTGTCCCAAGTTTTGTTGTTGGTTTAGATAAAACTGTAAAAGTTAAAGGATTAGGGAAAGTGACCTATGATTTGGCCTATGGAGGTGCTTTTTATGCGTATGTAGACATGGCTAAAAACAATTTTGATTTTGATTTAAGCACAGATTCCTACAGAGCTTTAATTACCAATGGAATGAAAATCAAAAATGCTGTAATAAAAGCAGACAAAGAAATTGTACATCCTTTCGAAAAAGATTTGAGTTTTAATTACGGAACGATTTTTATAGATAATAAGAAACAATCCTCTGGAGCTGACAGTAGAAACGTCTGTATTTTTGCTGAAGGAGAAGTAGATCGCTGCCCAACAGGTTCTGGAGTTTCAGGTAGAATGGCTATTCATAAAGCAAGAAAAGAAATTGACTACGGAGAAACCATGACAATTGAAAGTATTATCGGTTCAGTATTCAAAGGTTCGGTGATTTCTGAACAAGATTACGGGCCCTTTAAGGCTGTTATTCCACAAGTAGAAGGAACTGCCTACATCACAGGAATGCAAACTTTTGTAATTGATCCAAATGACCCAATGAAAAACGGATTCATTTTTAGGTAAATGGATGTCAAATAAAAATTCAATGCTATAACCATTTTATTAGCTTTTACATATTTCTTATATTTCTAAAATGAAAAAGATTATATTTTCAATGAAGAATTAATTTTAATCAAATATTGTAATTTATAATAAAATAAGATGTCTTTAATTACGCCTTTACCATCAGATTATGATTCTGAAACTAAAAAATTAGCTGAGTTCTTTAATGAAACACTTGGATTTTGTCCAAATTCTGTACTTACCATGCAGAGACGTCCAGAGATAAGTAAAGCCTTTATTAATTTAAATAAAGCTGTTATGTCTAATAAAGGACGAGTAACATCAGCACTCAAGCGAATGATTGCTTGGGTTTCAAGTAATGCAACTGGCTGTAGGTATTGCCAAGCACACTCTATTAGAGCAGCTGAACGTTATGGGGCAAAACAAGAACAATTAGATAATATTTGGAATTATAGAACACATGATTCTTTTAATGATGCTGAACGTGCCGCACTAAATTTTTCTTTAGCTGCTTCACAAGTTCCTAATACTGTAGATAAGACAATAATACAAGAA
>JAAZZF010000031.1 GCA_014239275.1 Flavobacteriaceae bacterium
GAATCAAATTTACTTCTAGCAATTAACTGATTATCCTTATAAGTTTCCAAGAAAATTAATACACCATCCTCATTGTATTCATGTGTCTCTTTAGATGACCCCAATTGTACCCTGGATTTGCGAGAGTACGGTATGAAGGCGAAATCAAATATTTTTACAAAAGAATAACTATATTTTAAATTTCCATTTGCGAAATATTTTTTTTCAACTATATTCTCATTTTTTCCATCATCAGAATTAAAATCATTTTTTTCTTCTTTTAAATTTCCTGATGCATAAAATGATTTAGAGCTTTTGAAACTGTTGTCTTCAAAATATTTTTCTGAAAGTAATTCTCCTCCTTCATACCATTCTCTAGTAAATCCATTAGTATGGCTGTTTAAATAAAATTTAGGATTATTTTTAAAGCCTTCTTTAAAAGAAGTTTTGGTCTTTTCTATAGTTTGATAATTTACTTCTTTTTTTAAATTTCCATTTGCCCACCATTCTCTATCTTTTCCAGCTTTTCCACCCTGACCGTGTAATCCAGTGTATACTCCGTTGTTATAAATACGTGAATGCATATACTCCGCACGAGTCCCATTAGTATAATTCTTTGATAGGTAAAATCGCAGATCAACAGTCTTATCAAAATATTTACTATTTATAATTTTTTCTTTTGAATAGGGACTGTTGATATAAGTAGAATCTAATAACTTGACACGATAAAACGTGTTATTAGGCTCTGTATATTCTATTATTCCATCATCAGGAAAATTATTATTTTCTGGGTTATTAAAATCAAATTTATCACCTTTTTTATATTTCTCTGAAAGGAATTGCTCAGGAAAGTCACCATATTTAATTCCTGGGCCACCTACAAATTTTTTCTCTAAAATTTTAAAATTATGCCAAAGGGTTTTGCCAAACGGAATATATTCTGGATCATTTTTATCTTTTTTAATTTCAATATGACGACCTCCATGGTAATAACACCATTCCGATTCTAACCATTGAACAAAAATTGACTCAGTCTGTTCATTTAAGAGAATCACTTCATAATCTACTGCATCTGATTTATACGCAAAAGTTTTTGAGGAGACAAAATTTCCATTGGAATAAGTGGTTTCTTTGTCTTTCGAAAGAGGAGGGTCTGGTTTATAATCATTATAAAGATCTTGCCAAAATGTTTCTATACCATCTTTAAACCCATTTTTATTTAATAAAATTTCCACTTTTAATTTTCCCCATTGATTAAATAATCTCAAATAGCTCTGATCCCTCACATTATAAGTAGCTGCTTGAAAAAGTTCCTCTCTTAATGTTCCCTTTATATCGAAACTCTTTTCTATTCTCCCCCCATCAATATATTCTGAATTATGTTTAAAATTTTCCCTGGATTCATTGTAATAATATGACTCTGGGAGAATTTCGGAATAATTAAAACCAGAATCTAAATCCCGTATTTGAAGACGATCCTTATTAGGTACTGTATAATAATATTGGGAAAATAAACCAAGAGGAATAAATAGAAATAACAGTATTAGTTTTTTCATATGTAAACAAATTACAAAAAACGAATTAAATGAGTAACAGTATTAAGTTTTTTGGCACTATTTTCTTAGAAGATTTATAAACTAAGGAATTAGATCTCCAATTACATTCAAATATGTATCTTGTTGTAAATACAATTTTTAAAAAATACTTTTATGAAATTACTACAAGAGTTTAAAGAGTTTGCTGTAAAAGGAAATATGATTGATATGGCTATTGGAATTATTATAGGAGCCTCATTCAATTCAGTTATTGATGTTTTAGTAAAAAAGGTTTTGCTTCCACCATTATCACTACTTTCTAATGGAGTTAATTTGGAAAGCAAAAAATTAGTTTTAAGAGCAAGTGAAGAGGATGGATTAGGCAATCTAGTGATGGAAGAAGTTGCTATAAATTATGGGTTATTTACAGAAGCATTGTTGGATTTTCTAATTGTTGGATTTACTATTTTCATAGTGGTAAAGTTTATTAATAAGCTAAATAAAAAAGCTGAAGATCCTAAAGACGGTTCTGTTTCCGCTCCAAAAAATATTGAACTATTAACAAAAATGAATAGTTTACTGGAGGAGCAAAATAATTTATTAAAATCTCAAAAGGGAAAAAAATAATTCTATTATAAAAGGGAATCATAAACTAGCTCTCTAAATTTAGCAGCTAATTTTAGTTTATATGTTTCAAAAGATTGGGTCATATAAATATAAATCATGTCTTCGACTGGGTCAATTCTAAAGTAGGTCCCAAACATGCCTCCCCATCCAAATGTTCCTTTAGAACCAAATTTTGTATTATCTTGTTTAACAATATCAAAGCCTAATCCGAATCCTCTTTTCTTGCCAAAAAGTAATTTCTTGTATTTTAAACCCTCAGCATGATCTTCAAGCATAAGA
>JAAZZF010000032.1 GCA_014239275.1 Flavobacteriaceae bacterium
AAAAAAAGGTCTTAATAAAAGGAGTTTTATTCTTAGAAAAGATGCTCCAAATGTATCATTTGAGTTCTAAACTTTTTAACTAAATTTAACATTCAAAATATATAAATATGAAAATTAAAAATATTCGGTTAATCGTAATTTTAATTATGATTTCATTTTTTGGATTTTCACAAGAAAATTCATCAGAAACTAAGCAGAAAGGACATTTAAACTTAAACAAGTTTAGGCAAATGTATCAAGAGTTTTCTTCTCCTAATATGTTTAGAACTGCTGCAGGGGCACCAGGTCCAGCTTATTATCAGCAACAAGCTGATTATAAAATGGATATCGAATTAGATGATAGAAACAAAAGAATTTCTGGTAGTGAAACAATTACTTACACAAATAATTCTCCAGATAATTTGGAATATTTATGGGTGCAATTAGATCAAAATGTTAGAAAAAAAGATTCTCCTTCGTTAGAGAGGGATGGGAGTGGAGTACGTCCATTTTATCCTCCTTCCGGATTTACAAATGAATTTTTGACAGATCCTTTTGATGGAGGATTTAATGTTGAATATGTTAAAGATGAGGATGGGAAAACACTTTCTTATTTTATTAATCAAACTATGATGAGGGTTGATTTACCTAAAGTTTTAAAGAGTGGAGAAATGTTTTCTTTTTCAATGAAATGGTGGTACAATATTCAAGACCATGTTAATCAAGATGGTAGATCAGGGTATGAAACTTTTGAAAGTGATGGAAATAGATCTTATATCATTGCCCAATTTTTCCCAAGAATGGCTGTTTACAATGAAATAGAAGGATGGCAAAACTATCAATTTTGGGGAAATGGAGAATTTGCATTGCCATTTGGAAATTATGAAGTAAAAATAACTGTTCCTGCCGACCATATATTAGATGCTACAGGTGAATTGCAAAATAGAAAAGAAGTTTTTTCAAAAGATATGTTAAAAAGATATAATAAAGCAAAAAAATCTTATGATAAACCTATAATGATTGTAACTCAATCTGAAGCAGAAGAGACAGAAAAGAGTTTTTCTAATAATAAAAAAACATGGCATTTTAAAGCGCAAAATGTAAGAGATTTTGCTTTTGCAACATCTAGAAAGTTTATTTGGGATATGATGGCTGTTAAAATTGGTAATAGAGATGTTATGGCCGTATCATTATATCCTAAAGAAGGAAATCCATTATGGGAAGACTATTCTACAATAGCAGTTGCAGAAACCTTAAAAACCTATTCAGATTATACTTTTGATTACCCGTATCATAAAGCTATTTCTGTGCATGCAAAACAAATAGGGATGGAATACCCAATGATATGTTTCAATTTTGGAAGACCTAATATAGATGGCTCTTATTCAGATGATGTTAAGTTTGGAATGATTGGTGTTATAATTCATGAAGTTGGTCACAATTTTTTCCCTATGATTGTCAATAATGATGAACGTCAATGGGCTTGGATGGATGAAGGAATTAATACGTTTGTTCAGTATTTAACTGAGCAGAAACTTGGGAAAGATTATCCGGAAATTATTTATCCCAATGAGAATTATCCTTCTGACAGAGGTCCTGCTGAATTAATAACAAATTATATGAGTGTTGACCAGAATTTTTTAGCTCCAATTATGACTAATCCTGAAAATGTTTATAGTCTAGGGCCTAATGCATATGGGAAACCTGCAACAGCATTAAATATTCTTAGAGAAACCATAATGGGTAAAGAACTTTTTGATCACGCTTTTAAAACATATTCTAAAAGATGGATGTTTAAACATCCTACACCAGAAGATTTTTTTAGAACTATGGAAGATGCTTCTGCTGTTGATTTAGATTGGTTTTGGAGAGGTTGGTTTTATACAACAGATTATGTTGATATAGGAATTAAAGAAGTTAAACAATATTATGTTTCACCTGGACCAGGGAAAGAAATGAGAAAAATAATGGAAGAGCGAGGTATCCCAATGAATAGATTAAGACCAATGATTTATTTTGAAGATTTTGAAAATGATACGGAAAATTTAAAGGATGGAAATCCTCTAGAAAACTCAAAACTATTAAATAATTATCTCAATGAAAATTATAGTGAGGAAGAAATTTCTAATTTAAAAGTTCCTAAATATTTTTATGAAGTGATTTTTGATAAACCAGGTGGACTTGTAATGCCTATAATTGTTGAATATGAATATGAAGATGGAACTAAAGAAAAAATTAAATATCCTGTTCAAGTATGGAGAAAAAATGATAATGAGGTTAGTAAGCTTATTAAATCTAATAAGAAAATAATAAATATAACATTAGATCCTGACCTTGAAACTGCAGATATTGATACATCTAATAATTCATGGCCTAAAAAACAAGAAGATTCAGATTTTGATAAATTTAAAAAGAGAATAAAAGGTTAAAAATTAAAATTTAATGTAAGATTATAAAATGTCTTTTTTCTATATTTAACTTAAATAACAATTATGCTTTTATTTATTAGCGGTCCCGAAATTTTATTTATTGGACTTATTATTTTACTTGTTTTTGGAGCAGATAAAATTCCCGAGCTTTCTAAAGGACTTGGAAAAGGGATTCGTGCAGTTAGAGATGCAACAGATGAAGTAAAAAGTGAAATTAATAAAAGTGCAAAATCAAAAGGGATAGACACGAAATCTTTAAAAAAGGATATTGATAATGTAAAAGAAAAAATTGAAGATTTAGGAGGCTCTATAAAAAGAAACCTTTAAATTTTTCTACAGATAGATAACCCATCTCTAATTGGAAGAATAATGGAGTCTAATCTTTTATCTTTTTTTACTAATTGATTAAATTCTATTAATTTTTCAGTTATTAAATCTTTATGATTAGTATTTAAAACTTTTCCGCTCCATAGAACATTATCACAAATAAGTACACCTCCAGAAACAATTTTATCTATAATTAAATCAAAATATTCGTTATAATTTTCTTTGTCTGCATCTAAATAAACAAAATCAAAACATTCATTAATTTTTGGAATGATTTCTATAGCATTCCCAATATGTTGGTGAATTTGATTTCCAAACCCTGATTTCTTAAAATATTTATTTTGAATTTCCTTAAGTTCTTCATTTATATCAATGGTATGAATTATGCCATTTTTTTCTAATCCTTCTGCAATACATAAAGCAGAATACCCCGTATAGGTTCCAATTTCTAATACATTTTTTGGTTTTATAATTTTTGAAATAATAGATAAAACTCTTCCTTGATAACTGCTACATAACATTCTAGGATTAAGAATTTTTAGATTAGTTTCTTTATTTAATTCTTTTAATAAAGTAGGCTCTTGCTGTGAATTAAGCTCCACATAATTTAAAATGTCTTTATTTATAAACTCATTCATTTCTTTGGCTTAGCATACTTAAATCTATTTAAAAGAGTAGGTAGGGCATACCCATCTAATCCATTTATAGCAACCGTTTCAGCTTTATCTAATTGTAAATATCCATCATCATTTAGAATATTTTTTTCAAAATAAATATCATTTATTTCGGCTACTATTAATATTGTTTCATTCTCTTTGATTTCATATTTATTTAAATACTTACATCCTAATTTAATTTTTGAACTTTTAACATAAGGAGCAGGAAAATTATTCAAATATTCAGTCTCAAATTTAGTTACATCAAATTCTGAGATTTTATATGGATATCTTGCAGAAGTATGATGAGCATCTTCAATATCATCTACATGAATATGATTGACGGTAAAATAATGATTAGATATTATATTTCTATAAGTATCTCTTGGAACAATTGTTGGACGAACAATAAAACTTAATAAAGAAGGATCACTTCCTAAATGAGTGATAGAACTGAAAACAGCTAAATTCAGTATTCCCTCATTAGATGAAGTTCCAATTAAATTAGCAGACTTATATCCAGTACAACTATTAATAAGGTTAAGTCTAAAAATTCTTTCCATTGCATTTATTTCAGACTTTGAAAAATGTTCCATAAATTGTGATGAAATAAGTGTCAAAAATATGAAAATTTTATCTCTTGTTTTTATTTCTACACTAGTTTTAAGTTGTGGCAATAATCCATCAAAAAAAGTTTCATCAAAACCAAATGTTGTTCTTATAATGGCAGATGACATTGGATTTGAAGCACTTGGAATTAATGGTACAGATGATTATAACACACCTGTTATAGATTCTCTAGCTAGAAATGGTATTAATTTTACCAATGCTTATTCTCAACCACTTTGCACTCCAACAAGAGTTAAAATTATGACTGGGAAACCAAACTATATTAATTATGAATACTTTACATATTTAAACCCTAATCAAAAAACATTTGGAAATTTATTTCAGGAAAATGGTTATAAGACAACTGTCGTTGGTAAGTGGCAGTTAAATGGAGTTCAATATGATTTAGAAAACAATCAGGACTTAAATAGACCATATCATTTTGGTTTTGATGAATATTGTTTATGGTGGTTAAGAGAAAGAGGTGATAGATTTGCAAATCCTAATATTGTACAAAATGGAAAAAAACTAGAAAAAAACATTGATGACTATGGCCCAGATGTATTCTCAGATTTTATAGTTGATTTTATAGAAAAAAACAAAGATGATCCTTTCTTTGTTTATTATCCAATGGCTTTAGTTCATGACCCTTTTCGTCCGACTCCAGATTCTAAGGATTGGAATGACTTGGACAAAAGAAATGTTGGAAATAATTCAAAATATTTTTCAGATATGGTAACATATATGGATAAGGTTGTTGGTAAAATTACAAATGCTTTAAAGAAAAATAATTTAGATAAAAATACCATTTTGATTTTTTTAGGTGATAATGGAACTGACACAAAAGTTGTAACATTAAATAATGGAAACGAAATAAAAGGTTCAAAAGGAGGCACAGTTAAACATGCTTCAAATGTTCCAATGATTGTGAATTGGAATAAGCATAATAAGGATTCTAGAACGAGTGATGCATTAATAGATTTTACAGATTTTTATGCAACATTTGAAGATATTCTTGATATTGAAAATCCAGATTCCTATGGAAAAAGTCTTTTACCTCTCATTTTAAATGATAGTTATAAGCAAAGGGATGTTTTGATAACATATTACAATCCAATGTGGGGTACACGTGCACTGGATAGAGCTGTTTATGCACAGAATAAGACTTATAAATTATATAAGAGTGGTAAATTTTTCAAATATTCAGAAGATATATTTGAAGAAAATCCAATTTCTTTTAATATTCTTAATAAAGAAGAAAATGAAATCTATAATTCTTTAAAAAAATCATTGGATTCAATTCCAGATTTACCCAAAGAAAATCACAATGGTTGGAAAGAAAGAGGTAAACAAGTTAAACAAAGCAATAAATTTAATTCATTATGGCAGCTAAATATAAAATAGCAATTACTTTTTTAGTACTGGGAATTTTATGTTTTCTTTCATTTGGACTAATTGGAAGTGAAGTAGATGAAAATGGTATTCTTAGAGAACCCTTCTTCTTAATTCCAATCGGATGGCTGTTTTTATTTTTAGGACTCTTTAGTTTTTTATGGATATTATATAAAAAAAAATAAGCCCCAATTTTGGAGCTTATTTCTTCTTTTATGATTTAATAATTTTTTTATCCTTTTCTATCACCGTTTCCTTTATTCCTGTTCCCCTTGCAGTACTGCCAAAGAAGCTTAAGATCTTCAATTGATGAAATATCTTTTTTAATAACTTTTTTGTCTTTGTCAAGCATCAAAATTTGAACTGGTAAATTTAGACGAGGTTTATTTTCTCTAGTCTTACCATTTTTTTCAAAATATGCTTTCATTTGAGTATGGATTTCTTTTCTGTCATTGCCAGAAATTACTGAACCATCAGCCATTGTGTAAGAAATCGGATAAACAAATTTAAAACAAGGACCTCTTTTTTTGTTTTTATCATCTTTGCCTTTTCCAAAGTCATCTTTATTTCCTCTAGTAGATTCTAATATTCTTCCATTTGTTGTAAAATACTGATTGTCATCTCTTTCATAATCTAATTCAAAATCAAAAAAGTCCCAACTTTTCATTTCAATCTCATAGCCTAATTCTGGGGCTAAATCTGCAAAACG
>JAAZZF010000033.1 GCA_014239275.1 Flavobacteriaceae bacterium
AAAGGAATTCTATTTTGAAGGTATGCGTTATGATGATTTGCTAAGAACAGGTAAAGGAATGCCTTTAGTTGATCCTTTTAAGCAAATGAATGACGATAAAACTGGATCTCCACCAGGATTTGGTGACTATAATACTGCTTACCCAATTGGGACAGGAGAATTAAATGCTAACCCTAATATGGTTGAGAACTACGGTTATTAATATCTTAATCTAACCAAGATATTTTAAAAAACCCGCTTTAATTAGCGGGTTTTTTTTTATTTATGATGGATATTAACACATTAACACTAATATGGATTATTATAGGGATATTATTATTCCCTGTTTTAATTAAAAATAAGGTTCCCTATGGGAGACATACATCTCAAAAATGGGGAATTACTATAAGCAATAAAATTGGATGGATTTTAATGGAACTTCCTGCTCTACTAGTTTGTCCTATATATTATATTTTTTACAATTCTAACCTATATACCATAAATACTCTATTTATTTTATTATGGGTCTTGCATTATTTTAATAGAACAATAATTTATCCCCTAAGGATTAAAACCAAAGGAAAGAGAATGCCACTGATAATTGCTGCTTTAGCCTTATTTTTTAATGTTATTAACGGATTAATTAATGGATACTATCTCTCTAACACAAATTATTTAGAAATCAATTACTATGTGTTACTATTTGGGTTTATAATTTTCTTTACTGGATTAATAATAAATATAAGATCAGATAATAAATTGATTAGCTTAAGATTAAAAAATGAAGAGAATAAATATGTTATTCCTAATGGAGAATTATTTAATTATATATCTTGTCCTAATTTCTTTGGTGAATTAGTAGAATGGTTAGGATTTGCAATTATTACAGTAAACCTTGGTAGTTTATCTTTTTTTATATGGACATTTATAAATCTAGTCCCAAGAGCAATTTCGCATCATAAATGGTATAAGGATAATTTTAAAGATTATCCAAAGAATAGAAAAGCTATTATTCCTAAATTATTATAAATCAAGAAAATTTTGGATAGTATATCATTACAGCTACTATCAATCCAAAAATAACAGAGAAAAAAACTGCGCCTGCAGCAATATCTTTAATTAATCCTATTTTTTTATTGTAATCAGGGTGAATAAAATCAGATATTTTCTCAATAGCAGTGTTCAAAGCTTCAGAAGATAAAATTAAGCCTATAACAAGTATTTGAAACATCCATTCTATTTTAGAAATTTCAAAATAAAATCCAGCAACAACAAAACAAAAAGACACAAATAACTGAGCTTGAATAGCATGCTCTGTTTGAATTAAATAAAAAGCTCCTTTAATTGAATAATATATAGCTTTAAACCTTCCTGTAATAAATTTTTTCAAAATATATTAATTATACGAATATATGATTATTTTTATAGAAGAAATCAAACCTTATAATTATCTAAATGTGGTATAGTTATTGTTATTAAACTTGTTATGAAAAAAACCTTATTATTTTTATTTCTTTTATTATTAAATTCTACCCCGCTCCTATCTCAAATCAATCCTAAAAATATTGAAATTGTTAGAGACAACTATGGTGTGCCGCATATTTATGGAAAAACAGATGCTGATGTTGCATATGGTTTAGCCTGGGCTCACTGCGAAGATGATTTTAAAACTATTCAAGAAGGGTATTTAGCAGGAAATGGATTATTAAGCAAATATATTGGAACAAAAGGAGCTGGTGCTGATTTAATCACTCAAGTCATTGAATCTGAGAAAACTGTGGATGAGTTATATCATACTTTAAGCCCTGAATTTATAAAAATATTAGAAGCATATTCACAAGGAATGAATAAGTATGCTGAAATATATCCCAATCAAGTTTTAGTCAAAAAACTTTTTCCTATTACTCCAAAAAAAATGGCTAGATATTCTTTTTTACAATTATTTATTTCAAATCAAGGGGATAGATTAATTGGAAATATTTTTAGAAATAACATTAAATCAGATATTACTTTTAATAATGACATGAATGGCTCAAATGCTATTGCTATGAATTCTAATAAAACAGGGAGAAATGAAACATATCTTGCTATAAATCCACATCAACCTTTTGATGGACCTACTTCATGGTATGAAGCTCATCTTGTAAGTGAACAGGGAACAAATATAATTGGTGCAACTTTTGCTGGTGCTCCTTGTATTTTGATTGGAGTAAATAAATATTTAGCATGGACCCATACGGTAAATTTGCCTGATAAAGCTGATATTTTTAAACTTCAAATGCATCCAAGAAAAAAGAATATATATTTAGTTGATGGACAAGAATTTAAATTAGAAATAAAGAAGGCTAAATTGTATGTTAATATATTAGGAATTTCATTTAAAATTCGACGTAAATTTTTTAAAAGTATATATGGACCGACATTGAAAAACGATAGTGGATACTACTCTGTAAGAACTCCTATTCTTTACAATATTAAATCACTTCAACAATGGTGGGAAATGAACAAAGCCAAGTCATTTACAGAATTTTACAATATTCTTAAATCAAGAAATTTACCTGGATATAATATTGGATACGCTGACAGAAATGACACTATTTTTTATATTTCTAATGGAATCATGCCAAAAAGAAATGAAGCATATAATTGGAAAAAAGTAGTTCCTGGGAATACAAAAAAAACTTTATGGACTGAATATTATGATATTGAAGATCTTCCTCAAGTTATAAATCCTAAATCTGGGTTTATATATAATGCAAATCATTCACCTTTTAAATCAACAGATGAAAGTGAAAATCCAAAAGCTGATAATTTCTCTAAAACGATGGGTTATGAACTTTATGATAATAATAGAAGTACAAGACTTTTAGAATTAATAAATTCATATGAAACAATTGATTTTGAAACTTTTAAAAAGATTAAAAATGATAGGACGTTTCCAACTCCTATAAATTATAGTTTCATAGATATTAATAACGTTTTTGAAATGAAACCTGACGATTATCCAGAAATAGCAGAATTATTGAATTCTATTCAAACCTGGAATAAAAAAGCTGATGCAGATTCATTTGGTGCTGGCACATATGGTATGATGTATTATAATTTAACTAGAAACTACAATAAATATGAAAAAGAAAAGGTAGTTTCCAAAGAATTCTTATATGAATGTTTGAAAAATGTTAAAAGTGAGATGATCAAAAATTTTGGATCGACTGAAGTGAAATTAGGTGATTTTCAAAAATTAGTTAGAGGAAATAAAGAAATTCCAATATTTGGCCTTCCAGATGTTATTACTGCAATGAGAGGTGTTAAACATAAAAACGGACAAATAAAAATTAGTCATGGAGAATCTTATATAGGTTTAGTAAAGTTCACAAAAAATGGTCCTGAATATGAGTCTGTTTCACCTTACGGAACAAGTGATCATCCAAATTCCCCACATTATAATGACCAAATGGAATTACTGTCTGGGTTTAAAACAAAGAAAATGACTTTTGATAAAGATGAAATTTATTCTAATTCAGAAAGAATTTATAATCCTCTATAAAATTATTTTAATTTTTTTATAAAAAAATATTTAATTATGAAAATACAAAATTCACTACTATTAATACTGCTAATATTTACAACTAGTTGTAATCCTTCAGAAAAAAAATCTCAAATGATTGAAGGAGTATTGGTACACTCCGTTTATTTTTGGTTGAACAACCCTGAAAGCGAGGATGATAGAAAAGTTTTTGAAAAAGCTATAAAGAGATTAATCTCCACTAATAAACTAGCAGTAAAAAAACATTTAGGAAAACCTGGAAATACAGCAAAAAGAGGTGTAGTTGATAATTCTTATGATTATTGCATGATTTTAACATTTCCAACATTAGAGGCTCAAAGATTGTATCAAGATGACCCAACCCATCTTATTTTTATAGATCAAGCAAAGCACTTGTGGAAAAAAGTTACAGTTTATGATTCAATGAAGGAGCCTATTTAAGCAGTTTTAAAGCCTTTGAATAGATCTTTTCATAAATAGGCACAACTTTATTAATATCAAATGATTCCGCTTTATTAAATGCCCTAATTTTAAATTCTTCAAGAACCTTGGGATTTTCTAATATAGAAATAGCATAATTGGACATAGATTCAATATCATTTGAATCCGTTAGATAACCTGTTTCACCATGAATATTAATTTCTGGCAAACCACCAGCATTTGATGAAACAACAGGTACTTTACTTGCCATAGCTTCAAGGGCAGCTAAACCAAAGCTTTCTGTATTAGATGGAAGCAAAAACAAATCAGAATGACATAAATTTTTTTCTACTTGATTACTATTACCCAAAAAATGAACTTTGTTTTCAATAGATAACTCTTTACAAAGATTTTCTGCCATTTCTTTTTCTGGCCCCTCACCTATCATCATAAGCTTTGAAGACATTTTTTCTTGAATATTATAAAAAATCTGAATTACATTCTTAATATTCTTAACAGGTCTAAAGTTACTTACATGAGTAATTATAAGTTCCTCATTAAGATTAGGGTTTTCTATAAAACATAATTTTTGTTGTCTTTTATATTTTGAAATATCAATAAAATTAGGTACAACCTCAATGTCTTTATAAATTTCAAATTGATCTAATGTGTCTTGCTTTAAGCTTTGAGAGACACAAGTAACTATATCTGATTTATTAATACTAAAGTTAACTGCAGTTTTATAAAAAGGATGATTTCCTACTAGGGTTATATCCGTCCCATGTAAAGTTGTTACAATCGGAACATTAAGTCCTAGATCCTTCAACATCTTCTTAGCCATATATGCTGCATAAGCATGAGGAATAGCATAGTGAACATGCATCAAGTCTATAGAGTATAATTTAATTACTTCAACTAATTTGGTTGATAATGCTAATTCATAAGGTTGAAAATTAAAAAGAGGATATTCTGGTACTTTAACTTCATGAAAAAAAATATTTTCATCAAAATCCTTTAGTCTTACAGGCTTTTTATAAGCAATAAAGTGAACTTCATGACCATGTTTCCCTAAAGACATACCAAGCTCTGTAGCAAGAACTCCACTACCTCCAAAAGTTGGATAACAAACTATTGCTATTTTCATTTATAAATGCTAATTAAATGATTCATATATAATTCTTTGTATCTCCGTTCTAATATTATACTTATATAACATTCTATTCTCCATAGTTGGATAAGTTCTGTTAGATAAAAAAACATATACTATTTTATTTTCTGGATCAGCCCAAGTATATGTTCCTGTAAAGCCTGAATGTCCAAAACTAGACATCGGAACACATCCACAGGTCGCCTTACTATTATCTAACTGGGGTTTATCAAAACCTATACCTCTCCTATTATTATTGTCACAAAAATAGCAAGTATTAAAATGATCTATAGTAGAACTTTTAAAAAATTTTATATCACCATAATAACCTCCCTGAAGATACATTTGCATAATCTTAGCAACATCATTAGAATTTGAAAACAAACCTGCATGTCCACCTATTCCACCCTGCATAGCAGCGCCCATATCATGCACATATCCATGTAGAGTTGTATTTCTAAAATAATTGTCAATTTCAGATGGAATTATTTTATTTTTTACAAAAAATAGAGTCGGGTTATATGTGGTTTTATTAGCACCTAAACCTAATAAAAGCTTTTGCTTTAATTGAAAATCTAGATCATTGTTATTTTTGTTTTCTAAAAAAAATTTGATAAAATAATAAGGTAAATCACTATATACATAAGATTTATCATCAGAAAGATCACTGTTTATAATGTTTAAATTGATCGTGTCTAGAAAAACATCTTTTAAAAATAAGTTATCTGTCACCTTAATTGTAAAACCGTCTCTTTTTGAAGATTTATACCAATTTGATAGAGGTTTATTTGTTAAACTGTCAATTGTTTTTTTATAAAATGGAATCCATGGAAATAAACCAGCTTGATGAGAAAGCATTTCTTTAATAGAAATATTTTCTTTGTCTTTCAAATCTATATTTGGAAGCATATCTGATAAAGTAGTTTCTAAATTAAGATTATCCAATTCATACTCATTCATTATTAAAGGAATAGTAGATAGTATTTTAGTTAATGAAGCCAAATCATATAAATCATCCCATTTTACTTTATCAGATGATTCATATATTTTATTTCCAAAAGATTTATTATAAATAACATCACCATTTTTTGCTACTAAGATTTGAGCTCCCGGCATCATTTTTTTTTTAATGGCAAAAAGGGCAATAGAATCTATTTTATTTAGTTTATTTATATCAAAACCTTGATTATTAGGATGAGAATAACTTAATCTATTTAAAATATCACTTTTAATGTGTGTACTTACAGGAAAGTTTTTTCCAATACTTACTGGAAGGATGCCCTTAGCAGCTATAGCCCCAAAAATAATTTGTGAAGAGATGTTTTGGAACACATTATTATTTTGATAAGAAACTAGTATAGATTTAATATTATTTAAATCTAAATCCATTAAAGCATAGGGTTTAGCAAACACATCAAGAATCACATTTTTTTTCCTAGATATTAGTTCTATAGCTTTGATTTCTTTTTCAGAAAATTTATAATCTTCAAATGGAGTTTTATATGACTTATGGAAACCAATAATAACCAAATCATAGGGATCTAATATTGTTATTAATTTTTCTAGTTGATAATCATCTCTTCTTATATGATCTACTTTTGTATAGTGATTTAACATCTTAAAAAATTCATCTGAATTTGAATTACCCATTTTTAAGTATGCAATTTTTTTAGATAAATTTTTTATAGGAAGTAATTGATTGTCATTTTTAATTAGAGTAATTGAATTCTTAGCAAGTTTTTCAAACAATAGTTTATCTTCTTCCGTATTTAGATCAGATTTTAAATTTTCAAGTTTAATATCATTTAATTTATTTAAACCTGCCTTATATTTTGCCATCAATATTTTCTTTACGGACAAGGCTAATCTATTTTCACTTAATTTTCCACTTTTTAAAGCTTTTTTTATACTGATTGTACTCTGATCTAAATCATCTGGCATTAATAAAATGTCATTTCCTGCTAAAAGTGCATTAACATCTGCTGATTCATCTTTATTAAAATCTACCACTCCTTTCATATCCATAGCATCTGTAATAACCAAACCTTTAAATTTTAATTTCTTTTTTAAAATTTTTGTAACGATATTCTTTGAAAGAGTAGAAGGTAATCTTGGTGATCTTTCTAAAGATGGAACTTCCATGTGAGCTACCATAACACCTGATAAATTATTCTTTATCAACTCTTTATATGGAAAAAGCTCAACATCATGTATTCTCTTTGAAGAAAAATTAATAATTGGTAGTGTCTTATGAGAATCTGTAGAAGTATCTCCATGACCTGGAAAATGCTTAGCTGAACCCATAATTCCCTTAGATTGCATTCCTTTTAAATATGCTAAGGATTTATTAGTAACATTAATTTTATCTTCTCCAAATGATCTGCTGCCAATTATTGGATTTTTTGGATTGGTATTTATATCTGTAACAGGAGCAAAATTTATATGAACACCTAGTCTTTTAGCATGAGTTCCTATTCTTTTACCAACTTCATAAACTAAAGAGTCATCTTTTATTGCTCCTAGAGTCATATTAAAAGGAAAAGAAAAAGCATCGTCCAACCGCATTCCCATACCCCATTCTGCATCCATTCCAATTAACAAAGGAACCTTTGAAATAGATTGAAATTTATTTGCTGCCAAGGCTTGATCATTTACATTTCCTAATGAAAAAATCAAACCTCCAAGATGATTTTTTTTAATTATTTCTGAGATTTCATTCATTTTTTCAGTCCCCTCTTTACTTGCAACCCAAATTGTAAATAATTGTCCTATTTTTTGATCGATTGTTAAACTATTATAAACACTGTCAACCCATTTTTTTTGATTTTCTGAATCTGAAGTCGTTAAGGGGTTTTGAGAATAAGTAAAAAATGAAATAAAGGATAGAAAAAAAATTAAAAAAAAATGTTTCATTTATCAAGTTATTTTATAATCCTAATTTATTGAATAAAATTCAAAAAAATCAATTTTTTGATCAAAGTATAAAAATCACACATTAAAGAACCGTGAATGCCAACTTTTTTCTGCAGAAATTTCCCAGTTTTCCATATAATCAGAAATATCAACAACCAAATTATTAAAAACAATAGTATTTTTAGAAACAGACTTTTTTCTAACGAGCTCTTTAAAGTCGTTAATTGGTTTATATATAATATATTTTCCTTGCTTAAATGTTACATTCATCTTATCCAACAAATCAATATTATATTTTTTTTCTAAATCTTGTATGAAATGAATACAATAATCAATAGAACATCCTGTAGCAGGTTTAACTGATTCATTTAAAGCTATAATAATAAATCTATTGTATTTAATTTCAAATGAAGTGAGAAGTTCACTTCCATGAGCTGTCCATGTATTTAAAAACTTGATAATTAAATCATTAATTTCATCTAATTCTGTGTCAATAAATTTTCTGTTGGATTGATAAATCCAAATTTTAGAATCATTAGACATTTCAGAAAATGGGACTATCATAAATCAGATGCTTGATTAATAAGTTCAGCAATATCTAAAACTTTTACTTCATTTTCCTTCTTTTTGTTTTTAATACCGTCAGTTAACATAGTATTACAAAAAGGGCATCCAGCTGCAATGATATCAGGTTGGGTTTCTAAGGCTTCCTCTGTTCTTTTAATATTTACTTCTTGATTACCAGGTTCAGACTCTTTAAACATCTGAGCGCCACCAGCACCACAACACAATCCTTTTTGCTTACAACTTTTCATTTCTGAAAGTTCAACATCTAACTTCTCTAACACATCTCTAGGAGCCTTATAAACATTATTTGCTCTTCCTAAATAACATGGGTCATGAAATGTGATTCTTTTTCCTTTAAATGAACCACCATCTACTGTAAGTCTTCCATCATTTAATAAAGATTTAATAAACTGCGTATGGTGCATAACTTCATATTGACCTCCTAGCTCAGGATATTCATTTTTTAATGTATTGAAACAGTGTGGACAAGTCGTTACAATCTTTTTAATATTATAACCATTTAATACTTCAATATTAGTTAAAGCTTGCATTTGAAATAAAAATTCATTTCCTGCTCTTTTAGCAGGATCCCCAGTACATCCTTCTTCAGATCCAAGAACTGCAAAAGAGACATTTGCTTGATTAAGGATTTTAGCAAATGCTTTTGTTATTTTTTTTGCACGTTCATCAAAACTACCAGCACAACCAACCCAAAAGAGTATTTCAGGTGTTTTACCTTGGGCAAGTAACTCAGAAAAAGTATAAATTTCTATATTATTCATAATTAATTATGATGACCATCGTCAAAAACTTGAATAGTAACTTCTTTGTCAATTAAATCTGTAAATTTTCCATTGTATCTAGTAGCTTTAACTAAGTGATTATCTACCCAATGATAATTACCTCCTCTTGGCTTACCCATTACCATACTATGAAATTTAAATCCATGTTTATTTAACCATTGCTCTGTAACTTCTCTATGATCTTCAGTTCTAGAAGTGAAAAAACAAATAACATGTCCTTCTTCATGCCATCTATTAAGAGTAGCTAAAGCATCAGGATAAACCTTTGCTGTAATCATTCTTTCGGGTTCTTCATTTGGAATATCATCACAAATTGTACCGTCTATATCTATCAAATAATTTGTAATTCCTTTAGGTAAAACTGGACTAATATGTTCACCATCTTCAATTTTTTTACTTAGTATTTTTTCTACTTCTTCTTTTTTCATTTTAAAAAATTTAATTTATAACTCATTTTTCCAATTTAATTTATCCATTTGATTAAATGGCCATGGAGCACCATTATTTTCAATATTAGTCATCATATTATTTAATTCAGATGGGGCAGCCGATTTTTCCATTACTAAATAGCGCCTCATATCCATTATAATTGATAAAGGATCAATTCCTATGGGACAAGCTTCTACACATGCATTACATGATGTACATGCCCAAAGTTCTTCAGAAGTAATATAATTATTCAATAATTCTTTTCCATCTGGTTTAAATTCTCCCTTATGTTTATCAATATTTCTGCCTACTTCTTCAATTCTGTCTCTAGTATCCATCATAACTTTTCTTGGAGATAATTTTTTGCCAGTTTGACTCGCAGGACATTCACTTGTACATCTCCCACATTCTGTACAAGTATAGGAGTTTAATAGTTGTACTTTTGAAAGATCAAAAACATCAGATGCTCCAAATTTTGATATCTCTTGATCGCTAGATGGAGTAGCAAAAGGGTCAGCATTAGGATCTAGCATCATTTTAACTTCATTTGTAACAGATTCTAAATTTGAAAACTTTCCTTTAGATTCAAGATTAGCAAAATATGTATTTGGAAATGCTAGTAATATATGTAAGTGTTTAGAATAATATAGATAGTTGAGGAAAAGAAAAATTCCTAAAATATGCAACCACCAAGCAGACCTTTCAATTAGGACAACAGAATCAATTGAAAAACTGTCAAACAAAGGAGTTATAAACTGACTAATAGGGAAAGAACCTGCTGAAATGTATTGAGGGTAATTACTGTTTATTTGTAGCCATAAATCTGACGCATTCATTGTCAAAAATAAAGTCATCAAAACTATTTCTATATATAAAATTAAATTGGCATCATTTTTTGGCCAACCTTTCATTTCATCATTCCAAAAACGTTTTATTTTAATAACATTTCTTCTTATTAAAAACAATACAACAGAAATGATAACCAGAATAGCAAAAATTTCAAAAAATCCTATTAAAAAATTATAAAAAGATCCTAAATAAGGAGCAAAAACTCTATGTGTTCCCAAAAAACCATCGCTTAAAATTTCTAATAATTCAATATTTATTATTAAAAACCCTAAATAAACAACTAAATGTAAGATTCCAACAATAGGTTTATCTATCATTTTGGATTGTCCAAATGCTATTCTAAACATCTGTATCCACCTTTGCTTCTTCTTATCAGATCTATTAATAGGTATTCCTAAATTAATATTCCTATATAGTTTTCTAACATTATTACTAAAAAAACAAATAGAAACAGTAAAAAAAATGGCAAATATTATATTTGGAATGTAGGCTGACAAATATTCTAAAAATTAATTTATGGAGTTTTGTATGGTTTATTTTTCTTTCCAAAAATTGAAAAATGTATATATCTGCTAGGATTCAACCTAATATCTTCAAGTAATAAATCAATTGATTTAGATGCATCATTTAGATTATTAAATACAGAATCATTATTTATCAACTTTGAAATAGTTCCTTGTCCCTTATTAATATCTTCTAATATCTTTGAAAGGTCTTCTGATGATTTTTTAAAGTTAATTAAGGTTTGATCAAAGCCTGAATTATTTAATGTTGAAGAAAATTCAGATAAATCTTTTGAAATATTATTAACATTATTAAGAGTAATATCAATATCTGATTTATTCGATTCAACAATTGACTTAATTAATGAAGAAGTAGTTTTTAAATCGCTAATAGTTTGATCAAAACCTGAAACACTATTTCTTAAACTTACTCTAGTTGAATCATCGAAAACTCTATTTATTTTATGCAATACTGAATCTGCACTCATAATCATAGACTCAATTTTTTCTTGAAGGTTAGTTATTTGTTTATTAACTAAATCTGTCAAACCTGGAGCAATTGAAGTTTTCAAAGTATCATTTGTAACAGCAACTCTAGCATTATCATTTGCTGGAATAATTGCAAGAGCCTTTCCTCCAATAAGACCGGTTTCATAAATTTGAGCTAAACTATTCTTTGAAAATTTAATATTATTCTCAATTCTAAATTTTACTAATAAATCATTATTTTCATAAAAAGATATTTTCTGAACACTTCCAACAGGAAATCCGTTAACAGTAACTGGAGTTCCATTAACTACTCCCTCTACATCAGAATATAATGCATAGAATGTTCTATCATTAACAAAAATATCATTGGATTTAAGATAACTATATCCAAAAATAAATAAACCTATTGCGAATACTGCTAATACTCCTGTTTTTATTTCATTAGTAATTTTCAAAATATATGTTTTTCAATTCAAAGTTATGAATTATTTATTCATGATATATTAATTAGAGTTTATGATAAAAAAATCGTCCATAGAAATTCTTTTACCATTATTAAAAGCTGTTATTATTGCATCTTTAAACCCCACTTTTTTTGCTTTTTCGAGATATTGTTTTGCTTTTGAATAACTATCTGTATTTTCAAAATAATATTTATAATTTTTTCCATTTTTACTATAGCTCAATTGAGATAAACCTTTAAAATTATATGATTTTAAAGGAAGAAATTTAGATCCAGATGCGATTTGTATTTTCAAATTCAAATTATTAGAGTTGTCTTCCTTAACAATAAAACTAGAAGAGGGACCTGTTGAAAAAGTTCTAATCTTGTTTTTATATTTAATTATTCCCTTAGCTATAGATGCTGCCATTTCTTTTTGACCATTTTTTGAATTTAAATAAGCTCCTTCCTTTTTGTTTGTTAAAAAACCTGTTTCAATAAGAACACTTGGCATATAAGTATATTTTAATACAATAAATCCAGCCTGTTTAACAGTTCTATTTTTTCTTTTCAAATCATTAACAAAAATATTCTGAATTAAATTGGCAATTAAAATACTTTGATCTAAATATTCTTCCTGCATAAGAACTAAGCTTATGACTGATTCTGGTGAACTAGGATCAAACCCATCATATTTTTGTTCATAATTTTCTTCTAAATAAATAACGGAATTTTCCTTTTTAGCAATTTCAAAATTTCTTTGATTTGCATGTAACCCTAAAACAAACGTTCCTGCACCATAAGCATTTGAAGTATGAGAATCACAATGAATAGAGATAAACAAATTAGCTTTAGCTTTATTGGCAATATCTGCTCTTTTAAATAAATCAATTTTAACATCTTTGGTTCGTGTGTAAACTACTTTGAATGAAGGATCTTTAATGAGCTCCCTTCCAACTTGAAGAGCAATATTTAGTGCAATTTTTTTTTCATAATATCCATTACCTGTATTACCTGGATCTATTCCACCATGACCAGCATCTATTACTACAGTAAAAACATCACTATTATACTGAGAAAAAAAAAGATTGCAAGAAAACACTAAAAATAAAGTTGAAATTTTTCTTAAAAGTAGGTTAAGGTTGGTATACATATAAAATTATCTTTAAAAATAAATGTAATTTTACTTTTAAATATTATTGTTCTTGCAAACAAAAAAATTATATAAATCACACTTCGTTAAATTAATTTTTATTTGTGTATTATTTTGTGGGATAAAAATAAATTATTCACAAGATATTAAGGAAAATGATTCTATTATTCAAAATGATACTTTAATAAAAAAACCTCTATTACTTGGAAAAATTACCAGAAATGCAAAGGGATATATTAAAATTGATAAAACAAAAGGTAAATTATATTTATATGACCAAGCTGAATTATATTATTTAGATACAGAACTTAAGGCTGGAATAATAGTATTAGACTATAACAATAATGAAGTTGCAGCAGGAAGAATAAAAGATTCTACAGGTCAATTAATTCAGCCTCCATTTTTTAAACAAGCAGGAAATGAGGTGAACCCTGATTCAATAAGGTTCAACTTTGACACTAAAAAAGCTATAATTTGGAATTCAAAAAGTGAACAAAATGGAATGAATGTCTCTGCATTAGCTACCAAAAAAGAAAATGATTCTGTTTATTTTATTAAAGATGCAAAAGTAACAACTTCAAAAAATGTTGAAGACCCTGAATATTACATAAGAGTACGAAAAGGAAAATTTATTCCTAAAAATAAAATAATTGCTGGATTAAGTAATCTTTATATTGAAGATGTTCCTACTCCAATTTTTTTACCATTTGCATACTTTCCTTTAACAGAAAACAGAAAAACAGGTTTTATTTTTCCAAGTATAGGTCAGAATAACCAAAGAGGTTATTTTTTCCAAAATGGAGGGTATTATTTTGCTTTCAATGATTATTTTGATATGACTTTACTTGGGGATTATTACACAAATGGTAGCTATGGGTTTAGAAATGAATCTAATTATAGAAAAAGGTACAGCTATAGTGGCTCGCTGAGCATTAGATTTGAAAACCTCATAAATGGTGAAAGAGGACTACCTGGATATTCTAAAAGTAATATTTATAATTTTAGATGGTCTCATAGTCAAGATTCTAAATCCAATCCTAATAGTAGATTTTCAGCTTCGGTAAATTTAGGAAGTAGCAACTATTTTAGAGAATCTGTCAATCAGCTTAATACACCTAACTTTTTAAACAACACTATGAATTCTTCTGTATCCTATTCTAAAACATTTAGAGGATACCCCTCTGTTAATATGTCTTTAACTGCTTCACATTCCCAAAATACAAGGACAAAAAAAGTTAACATGAGTTTACCTACTCTGAATGCAAGTATGGAAAGAATTTATCCTTTTGTAAAACGTAATGGACAAAAAAAAGGGTTTTTTAAAAATATAAATTTTCAATATTCATTAAGAGGAGAGAACAGAATCGAAACAAGCGACTCTTTGTTTTTAAAAAAAGAAATGTTTGATGATGCTATTTATGGAATGAAACATTCGATTCCAATTAGTACAAATTTTAAAGTATTAAAACATCTTAGCGTCAGTATTGGTGGAAATTTTGAAGAAGTTTGGACAGGGCAAACTATTAGGAGAAATGATTACGACATAATAAATCAAACAATTGGAACAAAAGATACTATTAAGGGTTTTGACAGGTTCAATAAATACAATTTTAGCACAAATATTGGAACAACTATATATGGTGTATTTAATTTTAAAGAAGGTAAAAAGTTTCAAACAATAAGACATGTAATTAGGCCATCAGTAAATTATAGTATAAATCCAAGCTTTGAAAAATATTACGATGAATATATTATTGATGCTGATGGTAATACTAGAGATTACTCAATATTTGAAGGTGGTTTTTTTGGAGTTCCTGGCAATAACTTTTCTAGTAGTATTGGCATCTCTGTTAATAATGTATTAGAGGCAAAAATCAGAGATAAAGATAGTACAGCAATTGAGCCAAAAAAAATAAAATTATTGAATAATTTAAATTTTAATACAAGTTACAACATAGCAGCAGATTCATTAAATTGGAGTCCTGTCAGAATGACTTCTGGAATGACTTTATTTGAAGATAAACTAAATATTAATGTAGGAGCTACTTTTGATCCATACGCTATAAATGACCAAGGAAGGAGAATAAATAAGTTTCATAGTGGAGGGTTTAGAATGACAAGTGCTAACATAAATATGGGTTTTACTTTTACTAGTAAGAACTCTAAAGAAAAATCAAAAGAAAGTGACAATAGTAGAAGCGGAGGAAGAACTGATGACTTATTTGGTAGAGTAGATGATTTTGCAGATAGTTCTTTTGATGATGATCAAGATGATGATCAAGATGATGATCAAGATGATGATAAAGAAATAGATTCCCCTTTTTACAATAACAAAATGCCATGGGATATTAGGTTTGCACATTCTCTTACTTATAACAATAATCAAGGTCAAAAAGAAATTTCTAATAATTCATTGATGTTTTCTGGAAATATTTCATTATCTAAAAAATGGAAAATTGGAGGATCTTCAGGTTATGATTTTAAAAACACTGGCTTTACATATACACAATTAAGATTTGAAAGAGATTTAGATAGCTGGAAAATGAACTTTAATTGGGTTCCTTTTAGTACAAGGGCTTCATGGTATTTTTTTATAGGAATTAAATCAAATCTTTTAAAGGATCTGAAATATGATAAGAGAAGATTGCCAGATAAGAGATTGTGATAAAAAAACTTAAAGCTTATTATAATCCATTTTAAACATTAGTATATTTTTAAAAACAATATGAAAAAAATTATAAATACTTCAAATGCTCCACTTCCAGTTGGACCTTACAATCAAGCTATTTTAGTTGATAAAACACTATATATGTCAGGGCAAATAGCATTAGATATTAAAAGTAAAGAAATCGTAAATGGTACAATAGAAGAAGAAACAGAAAAAATAATGTATAATATTAAAGCAATTCTTGATGAAGTTGGTTTAACCTTTGAAAATGTAATTAAGTCAACAATTTTCACAACTAATATGAAAAGTTTTGATAAAATAAACAAAACCTATGGTAAATTCTTTAATAAAGATACAGCACCAGCAAGAGAAACAGTGGAAGTGTCTGCATTACCATTAGGAGCTAGAGTAGAGATATCTGTAATTGCAAGAAAATGAACTAAATATAATTTTTATGGTATGCAACCAATCCATCTATTGGTTTTTTAAGAATTTTCCCACAAATTAAGCCTTTGTTATTTAAAGAAGATTTTAAATTTTCTTTTAAATAAAAACCTATAGAACCAACAAAATGCAAAGGTATTTCAGATGAATTTTCAAATTGAAGAATTTGATTATTAATAAAGAGATTAAAACCTTTTGTAATTAAATCTTTAGAATATTTTAAATCTTTATTTTGAACTAAAAATTTTGCAAATTTTGCTAAATATGTATTTGGATTTGGTTTTTTATACAAATGATCTTTAATTAACTCGGCTTCAAGATTAAATTCACTTTTAAACTTAATTTGTAATTCTTGAGGCATATTATTGAAATAATAATCTCTCAAAAGTTGTCTTCCAAAATAATTTCCACTAGCATCATCCATTAAAATATAACCAAGGGAAGTGATTTTCTGATGAATATTCTTACCATCAAAATAACTACAGTTAGAACCAGTTCCAAGAATAGAAACTATAGCTTTTTCTTCAGGTTTACAACAAGCATAAACAGCGGCATAAGTGTCTTCCTTAATTACAAAATTTGCATTTTTAAATATGGGAGAGAAAACTTTTTTAATTAATTCTTTTGGGGGTTCTGTTCCACACCCAGCACCATAAAAATATATATCTGAAACGTTCTTTCTTGATTGATAAATCTCATAATTATTTATTATTCTTTCTTCTAATATATATTCAGAAAGCACCTGTGGGTTTAAACCTAATGTTTGGGTTTGGAATAATGTTTCTCCATTATCATTAATTGATATCCAATCAGTTTTTGTAGACCCGCTATCAACGATCAGTTTCATAAAATGATTTATAGTGAATTGACATGAACTGCCAAGTCAATTAATTTATATGAATAACCTGCTTCATTATCATACCAAGAAATTATCTTATAAAAACTATCATTTAACTGAATTCCTGCCTTAGAATCAACTATAGATGTTCTAGGATCACCAATAAAATCCTGAGAAACAACTAAATCTTCTGTATAACCTAAAATATTATATAAATCATTTTCTGAAGCTTCTTTTAAAACCATCATTACTTTATCATAAGTTGTTTTCGATTTAAGTTTAACTGTTAAATCTACTACTGAAACATTTGCTGTCGGAACTCTAAATGACATTCCAGATATTTTACCCTTTAGACTTGGTATTACTTTAGTAAGAGCTTTGGCAGCTCCAGTTGAAGCGGGCATAATATTAAGAAGGGAACTTCTTCCTCCTCTATAATCTTTCTTAGAAGGTCCATCAACTGTTAATTGAGTAGCAGTTGTAGCATGGACTGTCGTCATAAGAGCTTCTTCTACACCAAACTTATCATTTAAAACCTTAACAACAGGAGCTAAACAGTTTGTTGTACAAGAGGCATTAGAAACAATAATTTGGTCCTTATTTACTTCATGATGATTAACACCCATCACAAACATTGGAGCATCTGGAGATGGAGCAGAAATTACTACCTTTTTAGCACCACCATCAATATGAGATTGTGCTTTTTCCAAAGATGTAAAAATACCTGTACATTCCAAAGCAATATCCACATCAATAGCATCCCAACCAATTTGTTTAGGATCCTTTTCTGAAGTAATTCTTATTATATCTCCATCTACAAGTAAATTTCCATTTTTAATTTCAATTTCTGCTTTACAGGTTCCATGGACAGAGTCATATTTTAATAAATAAGCTAAATGTTCAACTTCAAGAAGGTCATTAATCCCTACTACCTTAACATCCTTTCTTTCAAGCGATGCACGAAAAACCATTCTTCCAATTCTTCCAAATCCGTTAATTCCTATTTTAATCATTTATTGATAATTTTGTTTTAATTTAAAGAACCAAACCTAAAAAAAAATTTACACTAAGATCCATAATGAGAGTTTTTTTTTATAATTATGAAAATTTTATAAATTATTTAAATATTCATAATCTCAGCTACTCTTATTAACTCAGAGTTAATTTTAGAAGTTCCTTTTATAGCTGAAGTCAATGGTGTCAATATAATTTTACCTTCTTTAAACCCTATCATCTTTGAGGATTCCCCTTTTATAAGTGTCTCCACTGCTATTACACCCATTCTAGTTCCTAAAACTCTATCAAAACATGTAGGAGAACCGCCTCTTTGCATATGACCTAATACAGAAACTTTTATTTCATAATCTGGAAATTTTTCTTCAACTCTTTTTGACAATTCAAAAACATTTTTGCCAGTTTTATCACCTTCAGCAACAACAACAATACTTGAAGTCTTTCCAGACTTTTTACTATTCTTTAAAGAAATTATTAATTCATCTATTCCAATCTTTGTTTCTGGAATTAGAATCTCTTGAGCACCAATTGCAATTCCAGAATTTAAAGCAATATGACCGGCATCTCTACCCATAACTTCAACAAAAAAAAGTCGATCATGTGATATAGCAGTATCTCTAATTTTATCTATTGCTTCCATTACAGTATTTAAAGCTGTATCATAACCTAAAGTATGGGAAGTTCCAAAAAGATCATTGTCAATTGTACCTGGAATTCCAATAACTGGAATTTTAAACTCTTTTTCAAAAATTAAACTTCCAGTAAAAGATCCATCTCCTCCAATTACAACCAAAGCATCAATCTTGTGTTTTTTGATATTTTTATATGCTTTTTTTCTGCCATCTTTTGATTTAAACTCTTTAGAACGAGCAGAGTATAGCATAGTTCCCCCTCTATTAATTATTCCTCTTACACTTCTCTTGTTTAATGCTTTAATTTCATTATTAATCAAACCTTGAAATCCTCTATAAACACCTGCACATTCAATATTGTTATAAGCACAAGTTCTAACTACAGCTCTTAATGCTGTATTCATTCCTGGAGAATCACCACCTGAAGTTAATACTGCAATCTTTTTGATTTTCATAAATTAAATATTACTACAAAATTACAAACTAATTTTTAAAAAATCTCTTAAAACCTATTTC
The DNA here is from genome assembly GCA_014239275.1 of Flavobacteriaceae bacterium. Lineage (GTDB taxonomy): Bacteria > Bacteroidota > Bacteroidia > Flavobacteriales > Flavobacteriaceae > MAG-121220-bin8. The sequence goes on from JAAZZF010000033.1 coordinate 19,354, forward strand.
TTAATTTTTGGTGTCTTTTTAAATAATTCTTTAAATGAATCGAAGTCTAATTCATATGAAATACCCATTCCTTGTGTATAACCAATATCGTTAGCAAAATATTGATATTCATTTTCTTTATTAAAAAATCTTGCTTTTAAATTACCTTCCTCATTTAAAAGAAATTCAATCTGAACATCACCAATTATCACATTTTCTTCAACACCACCAACTGGAACACCAATTTTTCCATTAATCAATATTTTTTCACTTATTTCAGTCTTTAATGTTAATCCTAATCTATCTCTATTTAGCAATGAAGAAGCTGCATTTTTATCACCTTTTAAATAATTTATTCCAACATTCATTTTATCATCTGAACTTGTAAAAATATCGTCAATTATTCCAGATGCTTTTTGAAATAAATTATTTGTAATAGCTTGAGAAGAAACAGAGGCAAGAGAAATTTCATCAATAAAAGTTCCTTGATATAATAATGAAATAGCTTGTTTTTGTGTCTTTTCTTTATCAACCAAATAATATTCTAATTCTGATTTTATTGGACCACTAGTATTAGGAAAATTAATTTTAAAATCTGGCGTATTCATTTCAATTAAATTTCCAGATAAATTAACATCTATATTAGTTGGTATTTTTCTATTAAAACTTGTATTCTGAATCAAAATTGCTGGATTAGCTCCTCCGGGAATTTCATAATTTGCATTTATATTTAAATCAGCCATATAAGGGTTACCATTCCATACTATTGTAGATCCCTTGGTGAGTATAAATTCACGATCTACAATTCCTAAACTATTAAAAAAATAAGAACCTGAATTAACCGTATAATCTCCAAAAATATTAAAGTTTCCTAGAGTATTAATTTCAAAATTTAAATCTCCATCTCCTTTAACAAGAAGCTTTGAATCTGATTCAGGGTCTAAAATTACTTCCACATTAGCGTTTTGATTAAAATCTAAATCTAAATTAACTTTAAGCCCTTTTCGTTTTATATTATTTTTATTATTCTTGTCGCTATTATTAACAAAATTTAGGTATGACAAATCTCCCGTGTTTATAGATTTTTTAATTGGTATAGTTAAAAAAGTTCCTTTATTTGTAGCTCCCTTTAAATCAATAAGTAAATTTTCACCAGGACCAAATATTTTTGCATAACCATTTAAGAAACCTTTGCCAAAATAGACAGGATCATTTTTTGAATCTGTATCAAGAATCAGTAAGTTTTCAGTATCAATCTTTAAATCTATTAACCAATTCTTAAATTTATTATGGGTTATTTTACCATTTAAAGATCCTATAGTATTTGATTTTGAATTATATAAATTAAAATCATTTATTTCAAAAGACTGACTTGATAATTTAAAAACAGGATTGTTAGAAAACTGATATTTAACATTTAGATAAGGAATTAAAAATTCCACACGATTGGTTCTAATTTCCCCAGTAAAAACAGGAATATTAGAATTTCCTGAAATTAAAATATCTGAATCAAATAACCCATCAAAGTTTGTTATTACATTACCTCCTATTTTAGAAAATGGCTTTATAGCAAAGTTTTTCATACTCAATTTCAAATCTAGAGGATAAAAATCTTCTTCAATGCTGAAATTTCCTTCTAAACCAAATGTTTTTTTATATTCTTTAATTACATCAAAAGACATAACAAAACTCTTTAAATCATTACTTGCATTAATTTTCAAATTAGCTGTACCTAAAGAATTATTATTAGCTCTTAAATTATCTATTTTTAGGGAAGAAGCACCTTGGTATAAATCATCTTTTTTAATCAATTCTATATTTCCATTAATTAGTGCCTGAAAAAAAATTTTATCAGAAGAAGAAGTGAAATTTTCTAAACTAACATTATTAAAATCAAACAAATAATTAGAATTATTGGCATCTTCAGAAATATTTACAGACAAATATTGATTATTACTTTTAAAATTTCCATTATGAAAATTATAATCTTTTATATCTCTAGAAAATGTTATGACAGGTAAATTATTTTCTTTGATTTTATTAATAGACCAATTTTGATCATTTATTATTAATTCAATATCAGAAAAAGAAATCACTGATTTATTTTCATCATTTATTGTATGAGAGAAATTTAGCTTATTTAATTCATTTTTTGATGAACTGTAACTAGAAGATACAATTAAGGAATCATTAATAAAGTTTGAATTCAATTCAAAATCTTTTCCGTTAATTAAGGGAGATTTGATTTTATCAATTTTAATAAAACCAACTGTATTATTTATATCTAAATTGAGATTATTAGCAGTTATATCCTTAAAATTTAACAATGAAGATTCTAGTTTTACTTCGTAATTACCATTAGACTCAAACCTTCCCTTTATAAAAGTATTTTCATCAATTGATAAATCATTATTAAGAAGTTTTAAAAATTTAGGTTTAATATTTAAGCTAAAAGAAATGTTCTGAGATTCTATTGGATTTAAAAATTTATAATTAGAATAATGCTTGCCAAAATTATTAAGAATAGAGGATCTTAAATTAAGAAAATCGTACTCTCCAATTAATATACCACTAACAATATCGTCAGAGGAAATATTAATAATTCTATTTCCCTCATTATTTCGCAATTGTGCATATAAATCTTTGAATTCAATAGTTCTATCAATATTTTGATATTTTATCTTTTGTAAAGTCAAATCACCTATCAAATCCTTCATGTTATTTCCCCTGAGCTTAACAATAAAATCCCCATTTAAAACTCCATTATTATTAAAACCAAGATTAAAAAGTTTAGCAAATTTGATGGAAGAATTAAAATCAAAATCAATTACGTCATTACTAAAATCAATAAGACCACTAAAATCTAAATTTAAATTAGGATCATTTAAAGTTAGTTTTCCATCAAAAACTTGATCCTTAACTTGACCAAAAATTTCTAATTTTTGAAAAATTTTATTATTAAAAGAAATTTCCTCAATCTTTCCAGTTACTTGTGAATTAAGATATTTAGAAGTAAATCCCCTACCATTAATATCCAATTTAAAATTTGAATTGCCTATTGACTTGAAGTTTACAAACTTAGAAATATCTAAATTCTTTCCTTCAACATAACCTGTATATATTGCATTATCAATATTTGATAAATCAGAAATTTTTAAAAATGCATTTACATTACCTTCTTGAATTTCAAGATTAAAATTAGACTTTACTTCATAGGAATTAATAAGTGCATTTCCATTAAAATCAAATTTACCCAAACTTTTAGTTGATGTAGGAATGATAGTTCCAAAAACTTCAGGAAATATTGAATTAATCGTCTGAGAGGAAGTTTTTATTTTGTCAAATTTAAAATCCAATAAATAATCATCTCTTCCGCTAAAAATATTTGAAAGCTTAGCATCAAATTCAATTAGATTATCATTATTTGATAAAATAGTATTGTTAATTTTTAGATTACTAATAAATCCATTAATATCTGATTTTAAATTCCAAGAATCTGAATAAGTTTTATCAATTTTATCATAAATAATACTAAAATCAGAAGGATTAATTTTAGAATCAGATATTTTAAAATCTAAATAAACAGAATCAAGACCAGCTATATTGATTGAATTTTCATTATTAATTTTAGAAAAATCAATATATAAATCCCCTTTTAAAATAGATTTTTCATAGTGAAATTCAATGTCATTTAAATAAAAATCCTTCTTGTTTATAATTAAATTAGATGAGAATTCTTTCAGACTAAACCCTAAATCATTTTTATAATTAATATTATTAATATCAAAGTTTAAATTGTTTTCAAATAATTTCATATTAGAAAAATCAATATTTAAATCAGAAAGAATAAAATTATTTCCAAAACTGTTATAATCTTTAAAAGATATATTAGAATTAAATCCAATAATATTTTTAATTTCAAAATTTAAACTAGTTCCAATATTAACAGGTTTTTTCTGGTTATTTAACTTATCTAAAAATATTTCTAAATTAGTTTTGTCTTCAGATATATATTTTATAAGATTTAATTGTAATCCATTAAACTCTATAGAATTAAAATTCAGGTCATTAGAAATCAATTTTTTAAGACTCCTTGGGCTTAAGTTCAAACTACTAAAATAAATTAGAGTATCACTTTTATGATCTATAACTAAAAAATTATTTAAATCAATATTGCCAGAAAGATTTAATTCAGCTGTATTAATCTGAACTTCAGTTCCATATTGTTTATTAAATTTATTTGCTATTTTTTGGGCTAAAAAAGTTTGAACAGTTGGAACACTGGTAACAGAAAATAAAACAACCATTAAAAAAGCAAAAGCAAGGATAACAAATCGATATTTTTTTATAAAATTTTTGATATTTATATATATTATCTTTGTTATTAAACAAATATTGTGCCTACATATATTTTAGGAATCGAATCTTCTTGTGATGATACTTCTGCATCAGTTTTATGTGATGGAAAAGTTTTATCTAACCTAGTAGCAAACCAAGAAATTCACAAATCATATGGAGGAGTGGTTCCTGAGTTAGCTTCGAGGGCTCATCAACAAAATATAATTCCTGTTGTAAATCAAGCAATATCATTGGCAAATATCGACAAAAATCAGTTAAATGCTATAGCATATACAAGAGGACCTGGATTATTAGGATCACTTTTAGTTGGTTCTTCATTTTCTAAATCTTTATCATTGGGATTAGGAATCCCAATCATTGAAGTAAATCACATGCAGGCTCACCTTTTAGCACATTTTATTGAAGATTGCGGGAAAGAAAAGCCTAAATTTCCTTTTATTGGTGTAACTATCTCTGGTGGACATACACAAATAGTACTTGTTAAAGATTATTTCGATATGAATATTATAGGGGAAACATTAGATGATGCTATAGGAGAAACATTTGATAAATGTGGAAAAATGATTGGACTTCCCTACCCTGCTGGACCTATAATAGATAAAAACTCTATGCTAGGAGATCCTAAAAAATTTACTTTTACTAAACCAAAAGTCGCCGATCTTAATTTTAGTTTTAGTGGGTTAAAAACAGGGTTTTTAAGATTTGTTGAAAAAGAATCTAAATCTAAAAATGATTTTATTAAATCTGAGTTAAATAACCTATGTGCTTCACTTCAAAACACTATTGTTGAAATTTTAATTGAAAAAATAAATTTTGCTGTAGATAAAACTGGTGTAAATAGTGTTGTATTTGGAGGAGGAGTTTCATGTAATTCAGGAATAATTAGAAAATTTCAAGATCAAAAAAATTATAAAACTTTTTTTCCAAAATTTGAATATACTACCGATAATGCTGCAATGATAGCAATGGTAGGGTATTTAAAGTACTTAAATAAAGATTTTTCAAATTTAAAAGAGGGAGCAAAGGCAAGATATAAAATTTAATATGCAATTATTTTATTTACCAAACTTATCAATAGAAGATAAAATTGCTGATTTCAATAAAGATGAAAGCAAACATCTTTATAAAGTTTTAAGAAAAAGCCCTGGAGATAAAATAAATATCACAAATGGTGAAAACATTTTATTCAAAGGGACTATTTCTTTGATATCAAAAAATAATTGTCAAGTTTCTATTCAAGAAACAATTAAACAAAAACCATTACCCTATTCTTTACATATTGGAATTTCATTGCTAAAATCTAATGAAAGATTTGAATGGTTCTTAGAAAAAGCCAGTGAAATTGGAGTAACTGAAATCACTCCATTAATTTGTGATAGAACTGAAAAAAAATTCATAAATGAAAATCGATTAAAAAAAATATTGATTTCTGGAATGAAACAATCCATAAAAACTCACTTTCCAAAGCTTAATGCTGTTTGCTCTCTTAAAAACTTCCTAAAGGGTGAATTAAATGATCAATTATTTATTGCACATTGTAATGATTCAGAAAAAAAGCCCTTATTAAAATTAATAAAACCCAAATCTGACTATTTAATTTTAATCGGTCCAGAAGGTGATTTTACAGAGAAAGAGGTAGAGAGTTGTAATCAGTCAAAGTTTAAAAATGTTAGTTTAGGAAAAACTAGATTAAGAGCAGAAACTGCTGGAATTTTAGCATGTCATACTTTTTCAATTGCTAATATGTAATATATTTGTATATGTTTAAAAATGAAATTTCAAAAGGAATAATTCATTCTATTTTAGTTATTAGTGGAATAATTCTAGGGATATACTTATTATATGAGATCAAAATATTAGTTGGATATGTTCTAATTGCTGTTATTATTTCATTAATTGGAAGACCTATTGTTGTTTTTTTAAACAATAGACTTAAACTAAAAAACACTTCAGCTTCAATAATTACCATGGTATTTTTCCTAACAATTATAATAGGAATTATTTCTCTTTTTATTCCCCTTGTTATTGAACAAGGAAAAAACTTATCTCTTCTAGATATTGATTCCTTTCAAGAAAATATGAAATTTTTGTATGTAGAAACAGCTAATTATCTAAGTCGTTTTAACATTGATTTAGATAAGTCTATTTTCAATATGGACTGGATAAGTAATATGGATTTTAGATTTATCCCAGAAATTTTAAATTCATTTGGAAAAACATTAGGAAATTTAACTATTGGAATTCTATCTGTTATGTTTATTTCATTCTTCTTATTAAAGGATTCTATGATTTTAGAAAAAAGTCTATTTATTTTAGTCCCTAAAAAATCTAATAAGAAATTTCAAAAATCTTATAGCTCAATCAAAAAATTACTTTCTAGATATTTTGCTGGTTTGATTTTACAAATTTTTATTCTTTTTATAATTTATACTGTTATTTTATTAATAATAGGCATTCCAAATGCTTTTGTAATAGCATTTTTATGCTCTCTACTGAATTTAATTCCATATATAGGGCCTGTTATTGGAGGAATATTAATGATACTTCTAACGATGTCCAGTAATATCGGAGCTGATTTTAGCACAATTATTCTTCCAAAAGCTATTTATGTATCCATTGGTTTTATAGTTGGTCAACTGGTAGATAACTTTTTTAGTCAACCATTTATTTTTTCAAATAGTGTTAAATCTCATCCTCTTGAAATATTTTTAATTATTATTATTGGCGGCTTATTATTTGGACCTCTAGGAATGATTGCTGCTATTCCTAGCTATACGGCAATAAAGGTAATTGCTAAAGAATTCTTCTCAGAAAATAGAATAGTAAAAGAATTAACCAAGAATCTATAATTTTCATTTTAAATCTTGTCGAATTGACTTGGAAAAGTTAAATTTGCTCGCTCATTTAATTGAAATTAGTAAAGGAGAGGTGCCAGAGTGGTAATGGAGCAGTTTGCTAAACTGTCGACGGGTAACTGTCGCCCGGGTTCGAGTCCCGGTCTCTCCGCAAAGACCCTTGTAAGTCACTGATTTACAGGGGTTTTTAATTTTGGTTACCTGAATCGTTGCCTTTACTACTTTTCAATTGTTTATACCTAGATACAGTATTTTTTACAATACTATTTTCAAAATTTAAAAATAATTCTGGGTTTGAAAAACACTTTAAATAATTTTTAAATTCCTCAGAGATAATTTCTTTAACTAAACTTCCAATTTCTACATGTTTTGGTCTTTTCATATCTAGGTTTTCCCATAACTTCTTAGTTATATTATATGCTACTGAAAAAGGGATACTCTTCCTTTCATTTGACCAATATTCTGTATTTACATTTTTTAATAGCCTAGTTAATATTTTTCCAAAAGGCCTAATAAAACCCTCATTTTTTGTTAATGATTTTTCGTCATCACTTTTTTTTAAAAAAAACGGAATTACAACATCGGTTTGATTTGCACATTGCCATAAATAAACCCAACAAGTATGCGTTATTTTAAAAATTTCTTCTTTTGGAAATTCAGTTAGTTTATAAGAGTAATCACAATAATTAATGTTTTTAGCATCTTTTCTTAGTAATCCAGCTCTATTTTCATCAAAAATGATTCTTGTACTTTGTTTCAAATACTTAAGATCATTATTTTTAATATTATTATTTTTTGCAAAATTTTTAATTAATTCTCCTAATGCATAATAAAATTCAATATTATTTACCTTACTTTTATTCAAATCAATAAAATTTAAAATACTTTTTTTTCTATTGTAATAATCTAATTTTGCTATTTCTCTTTCATTGTCAGATCCCTCTATTGATGAATACTCAAAAAAGCCCTCCTTAGTTTCTTTAATAGCTATTATCATTTTAATTTAAAATTTTCTCGATTAATTCTTCAACTAGTTCATGCGCCTGAAGAACACTTAAATCATCATCTTCAAAAAATTCATGATATGTCCTATCATGTTTATTAGTGTTGGATTTGAAAAAGTTATGATCAGTAGTTTGATTTTCTATAGCTAAAAATAGTGCTTGCTTTGCAATTTCATAGTGATTATAATCTTTTTTTAAAGAATTAATAGTTTTATCATTAATTTTTAATTCTTCAATGTCCAACCAGCAACGGTGTTTTATGTTTAAAATAAACTTATAGCCCTTTTCATTTAAACATGGCTCATGTTTAGATTTATAATTATTAGGATCATCAATTGAACCAAATTGACTAAACGGACCTTTGCCAATGGGGTCAAATTCTATATAAAATTTGATAGTTTTTTTCGAACACAACGAGTTTCCTTTTTGTATTTCTAGTTCCGGATAATCTTTTTCCGAGATAATATCAAATTCCATTTTAACTTCTCGATTAGATTCAGTCTCTTCTCGGAGATTTATTTCTTCAAACCTTTCGTCGATTTCTAAAGGTTTTGGAATTATTATATTACAATCTTCCTGAAAGGATATATTAATTGATTGTTCAAATATGTTATCAATTTTTTTATTTTTTATTTTGTCTATTAAATTGATTATCAATTTACATTCTAGTTCAGTACTCACGTTTGAGGTAAATGAACATTTTATATCCTTTATAAACTCTCCAATATTAACCCTTCTTGAATTATTTCTTGGAAAAGTAGCCAAGCATTTTTCTAATTTAACATGAACTTTTTTGTTTTTATCGGGCTCATCCATTCCAACCCACAAGAATCTTGTTTTAGAAGCTTTTTGCTGATTACTTGAAATTAAAGATGCTTTAAGAGTTACTTTTTTTTTGTTTGGTAATCTATTATTTATTGGAAACTGATTTATATTTTGTGTTACAGAACTATTAGCTGGAAGATCAAAACTATTTTCATGAATAAGAAATGATTCTCCATAATCTGTGATAAATTCTAACTTCAACTTTGCTAAATCTATTTTTTCGGATTCATGATTTATAATTTCTAATGAAATTGGACCAATTGTGTCTGAATGTAAAACACTCAAAGAGCCTGAGGATGTCGAAAATTTAACAAATTTAATTTCATAATCGGCTTTTGTATTACTAGGTGACCAATTACTTACAGATGCAAAATTTAATTTTTTAACTATATCTAAATATGAATCTCTTAAAGATGCTGATTGATTTTTATGAGTTTTTTCTACAAAACCACATTTTATTTTAAAATTATCATACTCTTTTTTTATTTGCTTATTAAAACAATGCTTCATAAATGAATCGTTACTTCTGAATCCATAATGAACAGTATTTTCACATTGTTCTATTTCATGTTCTAATTGTTCATCAAGTTCAACATAACCGTAAAACTTATCATTTAATCTGTGATCAAGTGATCTTTGAGCTAAGCAATTTCCTATTTTCATAAATGCTCTATTTACAAAAACACCATGTTCAAGATCTTTAATTTCTTTTTTAAAAAAAATAAATTTTAATTTTTTAATTCTTAATTTAATGGATGGATTATTACTTGAAGGGAATGATATATTTATCTTTTCATGAACGATAACATTTTTATCACTTTTGTTTGTTAATTCTAATATTTTTTTTATTAAGCCATCAATTACTAATTTCCTTTCTTTATCCCCTTCCACTAACCTTATAGTGGCTTTTTCTCCCTTTTTTTGAATGATTTCCCACCAAGTTTCTTGAATCATATTATAAAATGATTTCTTACAAGTAGGATCTACTATCTCTTTTTTAAAAGAATTTCGGAAAATTTCAATAAAAGTCAAGTTATTATTCAGCTCGTATTTTGCATTTTCATCAATTCCATAAATAATGATTCTAGTTCCTACTTTTTCTAAAGGTTCAATCTCATTATAAGTGTACTTTCTGAAATTATCGATATATTTTTGTTTTAAGGAAGATGGATTATTAGGGTCTGATGGGTAAGGAAAATCGCATATTAATTGAACATTTTTTACATATTTTTTTCCTGCTATATATTCATTTTCAGAATCATCTTTACCGCTTCTTACAGATTCAAAAATAACGGTGTGATCGTTTTCTTTTGAAGACAACATATGAAAAAGACCTTTTCCTTGACCCTGAGAACCTGGTCCATGCCCACCGCCTGAAAAATCATCATTTATAAATCTAGAAAAATTTTCATTTGATGGAATTTTTTCATTTGACCACTCTTTGTTTTCAAACTTTTTTAAAATTTTATCGCTATCATAAATACCTCCTCTAAGACCAGTCGTTCCTTCATCTGTAATAATTAAAGAATACTTGTTATTAATTTTTTTTAATTCAATTATAACATTCCATGGGGCATTGAATCTCTCATTTACTCTTGCTCCAACGCAGTTTTGAATAAGATCTTTTTGAAGCCCATGAACAAAACCTTTTGCACCTAAACTATCTTCTTCATCGTATGTTTTTTTTAGTTTTATTAATCGATTGTATTGATCATTTATTATTACACTTTCATCATTGTAAATCATATTTAAAATTTAAATTCTTTTTTATTCATCTTATTTATCTGGTCCGCATATTTAACTTCAGTAATTCTAAGTTGCTCTTTAATTACAGTAAACATTTTATTAACGTCTTGTTTATTATAATCGTAAGAATTACGATTTGAGCAATTTGATAAAAGATTAAGAGTTTTTAATATCAAATCAACTCTTTTTCTAGCAACTTTTTTAAATCTATTACCTTTTAAAATTTTTTTATCGTCTTTATTCATATTTTTTGTTTAAAACATAAATATATATATTTAATTTAAATAATACAAATTAATGTGTATATATTTAAAATGTACAAAATAAATTGCTAAATATTTTTTCTATAACAGGAATAGTAACTGAGTTTCCAAACTGTTTATAAGCTTGATGGTCACTTACAGGGATAATAAATTCCTTTGGAAATCCCTGTAGGTTTGCTGCTTCTCTTGGTGTTAATCTTCTAGGATTCTTTCCATTATTCTGTTCAATTAAGATTTCACTTCCGTCTTTATAATATCTTGCAGAAATAGTATTGGTATGGGTTGAATTTTTATTAAAAATTCCATATCCAAATCCATTTCCTTTTAACCTATTTCTTTTTTTTCTTTCAATATGCCCAGACCATAATTTATCAGAGATAGTATACTTACTATCTACATTTAGCTCTAGGATCTCTGAAACAAGAGTAGGTGTTTTTAGAGGATCGGGAAATTTAAAATCTATTTTATTCAAAGAGCCTACAATAAATATTCTCTGTCTATTTTGCGGAATACCAAAATCTTTTGAATTCAATACTTTCCAGTATAAATTATATCCTAAATCTTCTAAAATATATTTAATTCTTAAAAAAGTATTTCCATATTTATCTTTAGCATTTTTTCTATCATGAGTAATTAATCTTTTTACATTTTCTAGAAGAAAAAATTTAGGTTTTTTAACATCCAATATTTTTGCAATATCAAAAAAAAGAGTTCCTCTTGCATCTTTAAATCCTCTTTTTTTTCCAGCCTGAGAAAAAGCTTGACAAGGAAAACCAGCTAGTAAAATATCATGATCTGGAATTATATTTGGGTTTATTTTAGTTATATCCCCTGAAATCTGATGCTTGTCCTTAAAATTAGATAAATAAGTTAACCTAGAAAATTTATCAATTTCAGAAGCAAAGACACATTTTGATTTTATTTTATGTTTGGCTAAAGTATTTTCCAAACCTAACCTAATACCCCCTATCCCTGCAAATAAATCAATAAATTTAACTTTAACCATTTAAATCATTAACTCTAAATTATTAATAAATAGTGAATTTAATTATTATCTCATTAATAATTGACATTAATTATTAAGCTTGTCCTCAATATTAAATAGTTTTTCATGGGTCCTCATAACCATGTTATGTGATCTAATTACTATTCTAATAACTGTATTACAATCAAATATCATACAGTCTTCGACTAGTTTTAATTCAATAAGAGTTTCTTTGTTTGGGGACTCTAGAAATAAACCATATTGCCTCATATTATATAATTCAGGTTCATCCCAATACTTTTGTTTTAATAGAACCATATATTTCTTTTCTTCAAAAGATTTTTTTAATTGATTCATTCTTTTTTTGGTGATTTCATTTGAATAATAATTTTGAGCAAAAAATGTAATTCTTGATAAATTTTCTCTGTTACTAAAAGAAGGAAAACTTGTAAGGAAGGGGTTATTAAACATCGAAAATTTTAAATCAGGACCT
>JAAZZF010000034.1 GCA_014239275.1 Flavobacteriaceae bacterium
TAGATACAGTATTAGATTCTATGGATATAGACTCTTATACAGAAAATCAAAAACTAAAGTATCTATCTACAGTACTCCCTTATGTAGTTTCAAAACAGAAAACAGTTGCAATAGATAATGATTTACCTGACTTACCTCTATTCTTAGATGATTTACCAAAAGAAGTAAGTAAACACTTAAAAGAAAAATGGGAAAGCCAAGTTCGGTTTGTTGACTAAGGAAACGTTTATAGGACTAAAAAAGAGTCAAAAAAACAACATTTTTGTATAAAAGTTCCCTATAAGTTCCCTAACTTAACAAAAAGGCATAAAAAAAAGGGTTAAAAAAACCCTATTTTATATCTGTTGAGCCAATGACGAGAGTTGAACTCGTGACCTCTTCCTTACCAAGGAAACGCTCTACCCCTGAGCTACATCGGCAGAATAAATATTTGAGCGGGAGACCGGGTTCGAACCGGCGACATTCAGCTTGGAAGGCTGACGCTCTACCAACTGAGCTACTCCCGCTTAATATATTGTGGGGAGAGCAGGATTCGAACCTGCGAAGTTAAAAACAGCAGATTTACAGTCTGCCCTCGTTGGCCGCTTGAGTATCTCCCCAATATTTTAAAGAACCTTCAGAGCCGATGGAGGGACTCGAACCCACGACCTGCTGATTACAAATCAGCTGCTCTAGCCAGCTGAGCTACATCGGCTTTTCCATTTATAAATGGTTGGCAAATGTATAGATTTATTTTTTTTGAATCAATAGAATATTAACGAATTTTAAAAAAAAACATTTATCCTTTATTATTAATTTCTCTTGGATGATTTTTCTTGTAGTCACTAATTATTTTTGGCAACTTAATTTTAGTATAAATTTGGGTAGATGCAAGACTAGAATGTCCTAAAATTTCTTTAATTGTGTTTATATCCGCACCATTATTTAAAAGGTGAGTAGCGAATGAATGCCTTAAAACATGGGGACTGATTTTTACTTTAGATGATGCTTTTGAAAAATATTTTTTAACAACTCTGTAAACTAAAGAAGGTCCTATTGGCAAACCTTTTCTAGTTATAAAAAGGTTCTCTTTAACAGATTTAATATTTGATCTAAACTCCAAATAATCCTTAATGTTTATAACAAGAGTTGGTAAAACAGGAACTAACCTTTCTTTATTTCTTTTTCCATGAACTTTAATCAAATTTTCATTGAAAAAAATATCTTTTAATTTAATTTTTATCAATTCATCTCTTCTAATTCCAGTGGAATAAAGAGTATCTATTATTAGCATGTCTCTCTTCCCTTCAAAGGTATTCTCAAAAACATCCATAACAGAAAAGACTTCTTCCTCAGAAAATGGGATAATTATTTTGGGTTGAACCTTTAATCTCTTATGATTTTTAGTTGGGGAAACTTTGATTATTTCTGTTTTAATCAAAAAATCATAATAACTGTTTAATGCTGAAATTTTTCTGTTAATAGTAAGTGGAGAAAGATTGGAATCCGACAAATTAATTATCCAACTTCTTACAATTGAATAAGAAACTTTTGTAATATCTTTTATATCATGTTCTTCATTGCAAAAAAGATGGAAAGTACTTAAATCTTTTTTATAAGCTGAAATAGTATTAATTGAATACTTTTTTTCTTTAGACAAGTAATCAAAAAAATTGGAAAAATACATGATAGATCTTAACAGAATATAAAGTTAAGAACTTTTGGATAGATAAATTTTAAAAGAAATTATATACTTTCTTGGTCTTTAAGATTCTGCACGTAGGCAGCTTTTTTAATCTTATCTCTATTCTTTATAGAAGGCTTAATAAAAGCTTGTCTTGCTCTTAAATTTTTCATAGCTCCCGTTTTGTCAAACTTACGTTTAAATCTCTTAAGAGCTCTATCAATATTCTCGCCTTCTTTAACTGGTATAATTAACATATATAATTTTAATTGGTCGCAAATATAGAAACATTTTTCATTCCTTAGAAATTATTTTTTCAAATTTCTAATTTTTGAATATAAAAAAGTTCTTAAAATAATGTTCTAATTTATTTTATTGCTTTTAAATACCTCTCTAATTCCTTTTTAACTACAGGGAATAAGAAAAATAAACCTATCATATTGGGGAACACCATTGCAAAAATCATTGCATCAGAAAATGCCCAAATAGAATTCATACTAGCAGCAGACCCTATAATTACAAACATGCAAAATATTAACTTGTAAGTAAGATCTGCTAATTGACTTCTTCCAAATAAGTATTTCCAAGATTGTAATCCATAGTAAGACCAGGATATCATTGTTGAAACGGCAAATAAAACAACCGCTAAAGTTAAAAAGAGATCTGAAAATGGAATATATTGTGCAAAAGCTTGAGAAGTTATTCCAGCTCCCTCATAAGGAACACCATCAATCATGACCACTCCTAAACCATCACCGCCATATTCAAAGTATCCTCCAAAATTGAATATAATTATAACTAGAGCTGTCATAGTACAAATAACAACTGTATCAATGAATGGTTCCAACAAAGCTACTAAGCCCTCCGAAGCTGAATATTTTGTTTTAACCGCAGAATGAGCAATAGAAGCAGAACCTACTCCAGCTTCGTTTGAAAAAGCAGCTCTTTTAAATCCAACCATTAAAACCCCTATAAAGCCCCCTACTCCAATTGCAGTGGGATTAAAAGCTTCCGTTATAATTAAGGAAATAGCATCATCAACTAAAGAAAAGTTGACAAGTAAAATATATAAACAAGCAATTAAATATAAAAGGGCCATAAAAGGAACTACTTTTTCAGTTACTGAAGCAATTCTTTTAATTCCTCCTATAATTATTATTCCAACTAAAACTGCTAAAACTAGACCTATAATTGCTCCTGCGCTTGTACTTTCAAATCCTAACAATTGTTTTAATACAATTGTTGCTTGATTTGCTTGTGCTGCATTACCTCCACCAAAAGATCCACCTATGCAAAATATTGCGAAAAAAACAGCAGCAACTTTTCCTAGGTTTTGAAACCCTTTTTCTTTTAAACCCTTAGTAAGATAGTACATTGGTCCACCATAAACTGTTCCATCTTCCCCAATATCTCTGTATTGTACTCCTAAAGTACATTCAACAAATTTTGATGACATTCCAATAAGTCCACATATAATCATCCAAAAAGTTGCTCCTGGTCCTCCTAAAGCAATTGCTAATGCTACACCTGCTATATTTCCATTACCAACTGTACCAGAAACAGCAGTAGCTAAAGCTTGAAAATGAGAAACTTCTCCATCATTAGATGTTGAATCATCTTTTTCTATTTCATCATATTTTCCTCTAACTACATTTATTGCGGTGAAAAAATATTTAATATTTGGAAAACCAAAATATAAAGTAAAAAAAGCAGCACTAGCAATTAATAAAAGAATTACAAATGGATAACCTGCTATTGGATAAAAAACATAATAACTAAAAAAATCAGAAATTGGAGCAAACGCTTCATCAATTTTTTTATCAAAACCCTGTTCCTGTGAAAAAGAGAGGAAAGAGGATAAAATCAAAATTAAGCTTAAAAATGTTTTTTTCATTTTATTTATTTGGAATGATTAATTAAACAACAAGATGCAAATTAAATGTAATAATTCAAATGTTTTTTTTATAAATCAAAAACAGATGATCTTTTACTAGATATTAAATCTTTAATTTTTAACAAAAAAGCTAAAGTTAAGTAAATAGCAAAGTTAATTCCTAAAGAAAAAAAACTCATATATATAAAAAACAACCTAACATTTTTAGCTCTTATTCCCATCCATTCAGCAAGTCTAGAGCAAACTGAGAATCCATGGCGTTCCAAGAAATATCTAAATTCTATCATATTATTTGCTAGTAATTATCTTACCCTTCCATTCTAAAATTCCTCCTTCTAAATTATAAACATTTTCAAACCCAAATTGTTTTATAATCTCACAAGCTTGAAAACTTCTTGATCCTGTTCTACAGTAAACATGAATGAAATCTTTTTTATTTAGCTTATTAAGCTCATCCATAAAAAATTGAGAATCATAGATATTCAAATTGATTGAATTGACAATACACCCTTCATCATATTCTTCTGGTGTTCTTACATCTAAAACAACACTGTTTTTTGATTTTTCAATTGATTCAGTCCAACTATTTTGATCCAGATTCATTTTTAATTTTTAAAATTATTCAAATATAAATTTCTAAATCATTATTATTTAATAAAAATTAAAATTTATTTAATAGTTTGTAAATAGTGCTATGATTTATATATTTGAAGAATGTTGAATAATTTAAATTTTAAAAATTGGTGGTGGTTAAGATATTTCTATATCTCGCGATAAACCCATTTCATTAATAAATATATATCTAGGCTTGTCTCGCGACAGGCCTTTTTTAATTAAAACAAATAAAGAATTGTATAAAATTTTAACATCTCAAAAAGAACTATTAGCAGATACATTGACTCCTGTTAGTATATATCAAAGAATTAGGGATAATTTTTCAAATACCCTTTTATTAGAAAGTAGTGATTATGGAGCTAATGATAATAGCTATGCCTATGTTTGTTTTAATCCAATTGCTCATATTTCTATTAAGGGAAATTTAATATCAAAATCCTTTCCAGATGGCAAGAAAGAATATATCGAAATAAATAAAAATATTGATGTAGTTAAAGAAGTTGATAATTTTTGCAAATTATTTGACTGCCAAAAGAATCATAAAAAATTTATCAATAATGGTGTTTTTGGATATATGAATTATGATTCGGTAAAATACTTCGAAAATATTGATATCCAAACTAAAGAAGATGGAATAGACATTCCTGATATTTACTATGCATTTTATTCAAATGTGATAGTTATAAATGTTTTCAACAACGATGCAAAACTATTCCATCATAGCTACAATCAAGAAAGTAACTTAGATAAAATAATAGACTGCCTATCTTCAAGTAAAACAACTTGTTATCCTTTTTCCAAAATTGGGGAATTAAATTCCAATATAAATGATAAACAATACATGGATTTAGTTAAAAAAGGAATAAAGCATTGTTATAGAGGAGATGTTTTTCAAATTGTACTTTCCAGAAGGTTTTCACAAAAATTCAAAGGAGATGAATTTAATCTTTATAGGGCACTAAGGTCTGTTAACCCATCTCCATATTTGTTTTATTTTGATTATGGAAGTTATAAGATTTTTGGAAGTTCTCCAGAAGCTCAGTTGGTAGTAAAAAACAATAAAGCTGAAATTCATCCTATTGCAGGCACTTTTAAAAGAACCGGTGATGATATTGAAGATTCTAATAAGGCAGAAAAACTTTCTAAAGATGATAAAGAAAATAGTGAACATATGATGCTTGTTGACTTAGCAAGAAATGATTTAAGCAGAAATGGCAGTAATGTAATGGTAGAAAAAGATCGTGAAATTCAATTTTACTCTCATGTAATTCATTTAGTATCCAAGGTTACAGCCATTAAGAAAAATGATTCTTCAACATTTCAAATAGCTGCTGACACTTTTCCAGCTGGAACTTTATCAGGTGCTCCAAAACATAGAGCAATGCAATTAATAGATAAGTATGAAAGCTGTAATAGATCATTTTATGGTGGAGCTATTGGGTTTATGGATTTTGAGGGAAATTTTAATCATGCAATAATAATTCGTTCATTTTTAAGTAAAAATTATGAGCTTTTATTTCAAGCAGGAGCAGGCATAGTAGCAAAATCAAAAGCAGAAAATGAATTACAAGAAATTTATAATAAACTCGGCGCATTAAATACAGCACTTGAAATTGCCGAAAAAATTTAATTATGAAAGTAATAGTTATTGATAATTACGATTCTTTTACATACAATTTAGTTCATTATCTTGAAGAACTAAACTGTGAGGTAACAGTTAAAAGAAATGACCAAATTGATATAAAAGAAATTAAAGATTATGATAAAATAGTTCTTTCACCTGGACCTGGAATCCCTAATGAAGCTGGTCTTTTAAAAGAAATTATCTCCTTTTATTCTGATTCTAAAAGTATTTTAGGAGTTTGTTTAGGACATCAAGCTATAGCTGAAGTATTTGGAGCAGAATTAATAAATCTTAAATCTGTATATCATGGAGTTGCAACTGAGATAAAAGTAACAAAAGAAGATCCTATTTTTAGAAATTTACCCAGTCCATTAAAAGTTGGTAGATATCATTCTTGGATAGTTAAAGAACCTCTTCCCAAAGATTTAGAACCTTTAGCACACGATGATAATGGGCAATTAATGGCATTAAAGCACAAATTCTATGATGTTAGGGGAGTTCAGTTTCATCCTGAATCAATTTTAACTGAAGGAGGAAAATCACTTTTAAACAATTGGTTAAAAATCAAGCAATGAAAGAAATTCTTAATAAGTTGAGCTGTCATAAAACTCTTTCAAAAGAAGAAGCTAAAAATATATTAATAAATATTTCTAAAGGAAAATATAATAATTCCCAAGTAGCTTCTTTTTTAACTGTATTTATAATGAGAAATATAAGTGTAGATGAACTTGAAGGTTTCCAAAATGCTCTATTGGAACTTTGTATACCTATTGATTTAAAAGATTATAATACAATTGATTTATGCGGAACTGGTGGAGACAATAAAGATACTTTTAATATATCAACTATATCTGCTTTTATAACAGCAGGTGCTGGTATAAAAGTTGCAAAACATGGAAATTATGGAGTATCTTCTTCGTGTGGTTCGAGCAATGTCTTGGAAAATTTGGGAATTAAATTTTCCAATGACCAAAGCTTTCTTCAAAAATGTATTGAAAAAAGTGGAATATGTATTTTACATGCTCCTTTATTTCACCCGGCAATGAAGCACGTAGCTCCAATTAGGAAAGAATTAGGTTTAAAGACATTTTTTAACATGTTAGGTCCTCTAGTAAACCCTTCATCACCCAAGAATCAAATGGTTGGAGTTTTTAATTTAGAGCTAGCTCGTTTATATTCCTATCTGTTTCAAAAATCAAACAAAAATTTTTCCATCATTCATTCACTGGATGGATATGACGAAGTGTCTCTAACAGGAAAAGTTAAAATAATTTCTAATAAATCAGAAAACATTTTAGAACCTTTAGATTTTAATTTGAAAATTTTAGATCCTAAATCAATAAAAGGAGGTCAATCAATCACTGAATCTGCTAAAATTTTTATGAATATTCTAAATAACAAAGGCACTGATTCACAAAACAACGTTGCCATAGTAAATTCTGGTATTGCCATCTCTACAGCTAAAGGTATAAGCATTAAACATGGAATGGAAAAAGCAAAAGAATCTTTAAATTCTGGAAAAGCATTAAATGCCTTTAAAATATTAAAAAATCTAAGTAAATAATGAGTATTCTAGATCAAATAATAGAAACAAAAAAGATTGAGATAGAATTGAGTAAAAAAAATAATTCTTTTTCAAATCTAGAAAAATTACCAGGATTTAGTAGACCTACAAATTCCTTATGTAAAAACCTATTGAATAGTGATTTTGGAATTATTGCTGAACATAAAAGAAAATCCCCATCTAAATCTGTAATTAACCAGAAATGTTTAATTAATAAAGTTATAGAAGGGTATTCAAGTGCAGGAGTGAGTGGAATATCTATTCTTACTGATCAAAAATATTTTGGAGGATCAATAGATGATTTAGTTATTTCTAGAAAAAATACAACCCTACCTATATTAAGAAAAGAATTTATTATTGATGAATACCAAATTATTGAAGCAAAAGCTATTGGTGCAGATGCAATACTTTTAATTGCATCGTGTTTAAAAAAAGAAACTATAAAAAATCTTAGCAAGTGTGCAAAGAAATTAGATTTGGAAGTATTAGTTGAAATTCACAACCTAAATGAATTAAATAATTGTTTAATGGATTCTGTAGATATAATTGGAGTTAATAATAGAAATTTAAAAACATTTGTAGTTGATATTCAAACTAGTAAAGAATTAGCAAAATTCATTCCCAAGGAATTTATTAAAATTTCAGAAAGTGGAATTTCAAATAAAAAGGAAATTCTAGAACTTAAACAGTGCGGTTTTAATGGTTTTTTAATAGGAGAAAATTTTATGAAAGAAAAGAATCCAGGGAAGGAAGCTTTCAATTTTATTAATGATTTAAAAAACTAATGATATGAAATTGAAAGTTTGTGGAATGAAATTTGAAAATAATATTTCTGAAATAAGTAATTTAAATCCAGATTTTATGGGATTTGTCTTCTGGACAAAATCGAAAAGATTTTTTAATGAAGGGAATATTAATATTTCAGGTGAAATAAAAAAAGTAGGTGTTTTTGTAAATCAAAGATTTGAATTAATTCTTGAAAAAATAAATAAATATAAGTTAGACTTTATTCAACTTCATGGAGATGAAACTCCTCAATTCTGTAAAAGATTTGAGTCATATTGCAAGGTTATTAAAGTGTTTAATATTAGTAAAGATTTTGATTTTGAAAAACTAAGCCCATTTGAAGAAGTATGTGATTATTTTTTATTTGATACAAAAGGTGATTCATATGGTGGTAGTGGAATTAAATTTAATTGGGAAATACTAAAAAATTATAATTCTAAAAAACCATTCTTTTTAAGTGGAGGAATAGAGATAAATGATTTAAGGGAAATAGAAAAAATAGTTAATTACAAAATTCCCCTTAAAGGAATTGACATCAATAGTAAATTTGAAATTAAACCTGGATTAAAAGATTTTATGAAAGTAGAGAAACTAATTAATAAAATGAAAAAATGAAAATTTCTTATAATGTAAATAAAAATGGTTTTTATGGAGATTTTGGAGGAGCTTTTGTTCCAGAAATGATGCATGCAAACATTGAAGAACTTAAATCTAAATATATAAAAATATCATCTGAAAAAAGTTTTGTAAAAGAATTTGATGAATTATTAAAAAATTACGTAGGAAGACCTACTCCACTTTATTTCGCAGAGAGACTTTCTAATAAATATAAAACCAAAATTTATTTAAAAAGAGAAGATTTATGTCACACAGGTGCTCATAAAATTAACAATACTATTGGCCAAATTTTACTAGCTAAGAAATTAGGAAAAAATAGGATAATTGCTGAAACTGGCGCAGGTCAACATGGCGTTGCAACAGCAACTGTATGTGCTTTAATGGGTGTTAAGTGTATTATCTACATGGGTGAAGTAGACATAACTAGACAAGCTCCCAATGTTGCTAGGATGAAAATGCTAGGTGCTGAAGTTAGACCTGCTATTTGTGGAAGCAAAACTCTAAAAGATGCAACAAATGAAGCTATTAGAGATTGGATAAATAACCCTATTGATACACATTATATTATTGGTTCAGTTGTTGGGCCACATCCATATCCAGATATGGTTGCAAGATTTCAATCAGTTATTGGAAATGAAGTTAAAAATCAATTAAAAAAAATAGAAGGAAATGAAAATCCTAATTATGTTATTGCTTGTGTTGGTGGAGGAAGTAATGCAGCAGGAATTTTTTATCCTTATCTAGATAACAAAAAGGTCAAAATAATTTGTGTTGAAGCTGCTGGAAAAGGTATTGATTCAGGTGAAAGTGCAGCAACTTCAGTATTAGGAAAGGAAGGAATAATCCATGGATCTAAAACACTTTTAATGCAAACCGCTGATGGGCAAATAACAGAACCCTACTCTATTTCTGCTGGACTTGATTACCCTGGAATTGGTCCAATGCATGCTAATCTATATAGATCTGGTAGAGGTCAATTTATTTCAATAGATGACAAAGATGCCATGGAATGGGGTTTAAATCTTTCTAGAATGGAAGGGATTATTCCTGCTATTGAAACTTCCCATGCATTTGCAGTTTTAGATAAAATTAAATTTTTGAAAGATGATATTATAGTATTTAATTGTTCAGGAAGGGGTGACAAAGATCTAGGAACTTATATAGATTATTTTAAACTATAAATCATTTAAACATTTTATGCTAATTTTAAAATATTATTATAAACTTTATTAATAAATTCAATCCTATGAAACCTTACAACTTTATTCTATCTCTATTAATTATTCTTTTAATTTTTGGATGCAACAAAAAAAATGAAGTCAAAGAAAACACAAAACCAAATGTGCTTTTTATAATTGCAGATGATTTAAATTGTGATCTAGGATCTTATGGACACCCACAAGTTATAAGCCCTAATATTGATAAGTTAGCAAGTCAAGGTATTCTTTTTGAAAATGCTCACAATCAGTATCCTTTATGCGGGCCTTCTAGAGCTTCTTTTATGACTGGAATGTATGCTGATCAAACAAAAATGACTAATAATAATGTGTTATTAAGAACTACAGTACCTGACGTTATTACAATTGGTCAAAGATTTAGACAACAAGGTTATAGATCTGTAAGAATTGGAAAAATTTACCACTACGATAACCCAAGTTCTATAGGAACTTCAAGTGCAGATGACATATACACATGGGACCAAACAATTAATCCTTACGGAAGGGATAAAATTGAGGAATATAAAATAAATACTTTAAAGCCTAGACAATATGGAGGCACTTTAAGTTGGCTTGCAGCTGATGGAACTGATGAAGAACAAACAGATGGCATAGGAGCTACTGAGGCAATTGAGCAATTGGAAAAATTCTCTAATTCAGGTAAAAATTTCTTTTTAGCAGTTGGAATGTATAGACCGCATACACCTTATGTTGCACCTAAGAAATATTTTGATATGTATGATAGAAGCTCCATTGAAATTCCTTATACTGGAATTAATGATGAATATTTAAAAACCATCCCTGAATGGGCAGCAAGATCTGTAAGAATAAAAGGTGACCAAATAAAA
Organism: Flavobacteriaceae bacterium; assembly: GCA_014239275.1. Classification (GTDB taxonomy): domain Bacteria; phylum Bacteroidota; class Bacteroidia; order Flavobacteriales; family Flavobacteriaceae; genus MAG-121220-bin8. The sequence goes on from JAAZZF010000034.1 coordinate 10,830, forward strand.
CTAAATTTAGAATCTAATAAAGAGCTTGCTCAAGAAATTAAAGAAGCTTACTTCGCTACCACAACTTTTGTTGATGCACAGGTTGGAAGAATTTTAAAAAAATTAAAACAAACTGGACTAGATAAAAATACTTTTGTAGTGTTTACATCTGATCACGGTTATCATTTGGGTGAGCACGGACATTGGCAAAAACAAACTCTATTTGATAATGCAACAAGAGTTCCCTTAATTTTTTCAGGACCTGGAATTAAAAGTGGCGCTAAAAGTATTTCGCCTGTTGAATTAATTGATATTTATCCCACTTTAATGAGTTTAACTGGAATTGAAGCACCTGATCATGTTATAGGGAAAAGTCTTGTTCCAATTTTTGAAAATAATAGCTATAAAGTAAGAAATAGCGCCCTAACTAAATGGAGAAATGGTTATTCGATTAAAACAGAAAGATATAGAATTAGTAAATGGAAAAAAGAGGGTAAATTAGGTTATGAACTATATGATCATAAATCAGATAAGGAAGAACTAATAAATCTAGCTAATAATCCTAATTATTCATATTTACTAGATTCATTAAAACAAGAAATTGATTTAAGAATATCAAAAGCTATACTTAAACCCAAAGGAGTTGGAAGACAATTTGAACAAGAATCTTATAAAAAAGCTCCGAACATAACACCTGGAGATTTATTTGATAAAAACGGAAAAAGAATTTATTTTAAACCTGCAGATGAATAGGATAAATAAAGTATTTAAAAATAAAAAAGATATCCTCTCAATATACTTTACAGCTGGTTTTCCTAATCTTTCTGACACGAATTCAATAATACAAAGTTTAGATAATAGTGGAGTAGATATGATTGAAGTTGGTCTTCCATTTAGTGATCCACTTGCAGATGGCCCAACTATACAACAAAGCTCAACAATAGCATTAAAAAACGGGATGACAACTACAAAATTATTTGATCAATTAAAGGGTTTAAGAAAAGTGACAAATATCCCAATTATAATTATGGGTTACTTTAATCCTATAATGCAGTACGGAGTTGAATCTTTTTGTAAAGATTGTAAATCTGTTGGTATTGACGGTCTTATTATTCCTGATTTACCTGTAGAAATTTATTATAAAAACTATAATAAAACTTTTGAGAAATATAATATTCTTAATATGTTTTTAATAACACCTCAAACCTCCATTGAAAGAATAAAATTTATTGATAAAATTTCTAGTGGTTTTATATATATGGTTAGTAGTTTTAGTATAACTGGAGCTGTTAATTCTTTTCAAAAAGAACAAAAAGAATACTTTGAAAGAATAAATAAAATGAATTTAAAATCACCTTTACTAATTGGTTTTGGAATAAGTAATAAACAAACATACACAGATGCTGTAAAATATAGTCGCGGGGCTATTATTGGTTCTGCTTTTATAAAACACCTTAAAGAAAAAGGAGTAAATAAGATTAGTGATTTTATTAAAAAAATTAGACAATAATTATCTAATAAAAACTAATTCTTTCGAATTATTACTTTCATGTTGGCTAAATAAATATCCCCCGTAATCAAATCCTTTGAGATCTTCTTTATTATTGACACCATTATCTAAAATATATCTTACCATCATTCCCCTAGCTTTCTTAGCATAAAAAGAAATAATTTTTAATTTTCCATTTTTCATGTCTTTAAAAACAGGAGAAATCATATTTGTTTTTAATTCTTTTTTATCAATAACTGAAGAATATTCATTACTAGCCAAATTGACAAAAAATTCATTTTCTTTTATTTCCTCATTTAATTTGTGAGTTATTTTATTTTTCCAGAAATCATATAAATTAACAGAGCCATTAATATTTAATTTAGTACCCATCTCTAATCTATACGCTTGAATTAAATCTAATGGTTTTAACAATCCATAAAGGCCTGACAATATTCGTAATGAACTTTGAGCATTTTTTATTTGCTCTGTTGAAAGAGTAAATGCGTCTAATCCATTATACACATCTCCATTAAAAGTAAAAATACTTGGCCTTGAATTATCAGTATTAAAAGGAATTTTAAAACTATTATTTCTATTCCAGTTTAAATCAGCAAGTTTATCTGAAATACTCATCAAAGATTTTAATTCACTAGGAGACCTTTTCTTTAACGAATCATTAATAACTTTGGATTCTGATAAAAAATCAGGGATTGAAAAACCTTTTGTTGGTAATTCTTTTTCAAAATCAAGTGATTTTGCTGGAGAAATAATAATTTTCATATAATTAATATTTAAATATAAAATTAAAAAAAATCAAATATTATTGGAATAGTTTTTCCATTTATTAAGGCACTTAGTAAAATCCTCTGGCAAATCTGATTCAAAACTTATTTCTTTATTTGATTTGGGGTGTAAAAACCCTAGTGTTTTAGCATGAAGAGCCTGGCGAGGTAATATTTTAAAACAATTCTGAACAAATTGCTTATACTTATTAAAAATAGTTCCTTTTAAAATTTTATCTCCTCCATATCTTTTATCATTAAAAATTGGATGACCAATAAACTTCATATGTGCTCTAATTTGATGTGTTCTTCCTGTTTCCAATTGACATTCTAAAAGGGTAACATAATTGAACCTTTCTAAAACTTTGTAATGGGTTATGGCATTTTTACCTAATTCTTTATCCTCTGGAACACTCATTATTAAACGGTTTTTAGGATCTCTAGCTAAATTCTCATTAATAGTACCCTCGTCATTTTGAACAGAACCCCAAACAAGAGCATGGTATTTTCTTTTTGAAGATTTTAAATAAAATTGCTTTGCAAGATTAGTCATAGAAAACTCTGTTTTAGCTATTACTAACAAACCACTAGTATCTTTATCAATTCTATGTACTAAACCAGGTCTTCCATCTTCATTAGATGGCAAGTTTTTAAAATAATGAATCAATCCATTTAATAATGTACCATTGTAATTGCCATGTCCAGGATGAACTACAATTCCTGACGGCTTATTTATAACAAGTAAAGACTTGTCTTCATAAATAATGTTAAGAGGCATCTCTTCAGCAATCAATAAGTTTTCATAAGGGGGGTGAGAAAACATAACTTTAGTTATGTCTCCAGGCTTTACTTTATAATTGGATTTAACAGATTTTTGATTAACAAAAATGAATCCGTTTTTAGCAGCACTTTGAATTTTATTTCTTGAAGCATTCTCAATTCTATTAATTAAAAATTTATCAACTCTTAAAGGTTCCTGACCCTTGTCAGCTTTAAATTGATAATGTTCAAATAATTCGTTATTAGAATCTATTGTTTCTTCTTGATTCATTATTAAAGTTTAATTCCATTACCAAGGACTAAGTCAATTTTAGATTTCTTAGGAACTAAAAATCCAGGATCAACCTGTTCATTATCAAATATAATTTGAATAACCATGTCTTTTCCAATATTATCTATTAAGGTAATTTCACCTACTTCTAAATCAGAAGAAAGTAAAGCAGCAATAGCACTTCTTTTAGTGATTTGAATAATATCTGGTATTGCTACATTTCTATAATTTGACGGGTTTATTGTTAAATAAATTTTTCTATTTTTTTTAACTTTTGAGCTTGCATCAGGAATTTGTTCTAAAACAGAAAATTTAGGAAAATCAGGGTTAAAAAAAGCAGAATCAGATACTTCAAATTTCAAATCATTTTCTTTTAAGACTTCTTCAACATCAGAAATCAAAATTCCTTTTAAATCTGGAACAGATATATAATTATTATGATTTGTACTTATATTCAAAAACACAAAAACAACAACTATTATTGTAGAAGAAATTACAGAAGCAATAAAGGCTTGCTTTATAAAATATTTACTAAAAAAATATTTTAAAAAATTCATTTTTAATTTTAAACAAATATATAAAATATGTCTTCTCAGTGTTTTGACTTAAAATAAATGATATTTTTGTTGATATGAAAAAAAATGTGGCTGTATTGATGGGTGGATATTCATCTGAATATGAAATTTCTATGAAAAGCGGTCAAGTAGTTTATAACAATCTAGATAAAGACCTTTATAATGCCTTTAGGATAGTTGTAACAAAAGATAAATGGTTTTACCTAGATAATAATAACAAAGAATTTAACATCTCTAAAAATGATTTTTCATTAACAATTGAAAATAAAAAAATAAAATTTGATGTTGCTTTTATTGTAATTCATGGATCCCCTGGTGAAGATGGGGTTTTACAGTCTTATTTTAAATCAATTGGAATACCTTATTCAGGATGTGATTCAGATACTTCTGCAATTACATTTAACAAAAGGGATTGTATTTCAATTCTAAAAAAATACGGTATTCCTACTGCGAATTCTATTCATTTAAACTATGGCGATAAGATTGAGGAAGAAAAAATAATCAAAGAAATTGGAATCCCATGCTTTGTTAAAGCAAATAAATCTGGAAGTAGTTTTGGAGTATATAAAGTCAATAAAAAAAGTGAGTTATCACCATCTATTAATAATTCCTTTAAAATTGATAAAGAAATTTTAATTGAGTCTTTTTTAGATGGAACAGAAGTTTCAGTCGGTGTTATGAATTATAAAAAAAATATTAAAGTTTTTGGGATTACAGAATTAGTTACAGAAAATGATTTTTTTGATTATGAAGCTAAATATGAAGGAAAATCTAAAGAAATAACACCAGCTAATATTTCTAAAATTCAAAAAAATAATGTTACTAAAATTGCTAAGAAAATATATCAAAAATTAGGGGTAAAAGGTTTGTCAAGAAGTGAATTTATTTTTGTAGGTAATACCCCTTATTTTCTTGAATTAAATTCAATTCCTGGACTAACTAAAGAAAGTATTTTTCCAAAACAAGTAAAAATTAATGGAATTTCATTAAAAGAATTATTCACTGATATAGTTAAACAGGCTATTGAATAAATTATTTATATTTAAAAAATGAGAAAAGCAATTTTTCCTGGAACTTTTGACCCTTTTACTTTAGGTCATTTAGATATCTTAAAAAGGAGTCTTTCCTTATTTGATCAAATAACCGTTGGAGTAGGAAGAAACAATCAAAAGAAAACAATGTTTAGTGAAGACGAAAGAATTGAATTTATTAAAAACTGTTTCAAAGATGAATCTAGAGTTAAAGTAATGAGTTATCAGGGTTTAACTATAGATTTTTGTAAAAAAGTTGGAGCAAATTTCATTGTAAGAGGAATTAGAAATAATGGAGATTTTGAATTTGAAAAAGCTATAGCTAGGACCAATAGAAAACTTTCAAAAATTGAAACTGTATTTTTACTAACATCTGCAAAAACTTCTTTTATAAGTAGCAGTATTGTCAGAGAACTTATTCTAAATAATGGTGATTATAAAGTTCTTGTCCCAGATTCAGTTATTATAAATTAGATTTCGAGTAATAATTTAATATTAGGATAGGTATTTTTTATATTTTTTATTTGTGATTTGCTTTTCCAAACAACTTTAGTAATATCTTCTTTAAACTCAGGCCTTAATTCGTCATCATAATCAGTTTCCATATTAAACCAAGTTGTTTCTTTTAAATAATATTTATTTCCTTTTTTAAAAATGTGATAAGTATATTTAAATAAATTTATAATGACAAGATTCTTAACTCCTGTCTCTTCTTCAACCTCACGTAATGCTGTTTCTTCAATAGATTCTCCTTCATCCTTCTTTCCTTTTGGTAGATCCCATTTATTTCTTCTGTAAATAAATAAAGTTTCATCTTTAGAATTTTTAACAATTCCTCCCCCAGCTCTAACTAACTTCAATTTTTTCTTAAAATGATAAATTAATTTATTTGGATTATGATGATATAAAAATATTGTTTTTCGTTTTTTTAATTTTTTTATAATATCGCCTAGTGAGGTTTCTTTTAATGGTAGAACAGTTATTTTTGTGCCAAATTGAACTTTGTTAGTTAAAACTATAACATTTTGATTGACAAAAACTTTATACATTTGCTTAATGATTCTAGATTTGAATACTGCCAAAAAAACAGCTGAACTTCTACTACAAATTAATGCAATTAAATTGAATCCAAAAAATCCATATGTATGGGCTAGCGGATGGAAATCTCCTATCTATTGCGATAA
>JAAZZF010000035.1 GCA_014239275.1 Flavobacteriaceae bacterium
CCTCCACTACTAGTGTACATGGTTATGCCATTTTCATATTCTGCTTTCGACATAAAATCACCATGAACATTCCAAAGTCCTGATTTTGGAAACTCTGCTACAGCTTGCACAGATACTGGCCCTGTTAATTCGGTATCCATCCCCCAAGCAGCAGAGTCATAATGATGTTGACCCCAACCAGTAATCATCCCCGCTCCAAATTGTTCAATACGCAACCAACCAGGTCTGCTATAACCTTCCTTAGGATGCACACCTATTTCTGTGTAATCCATTAATGGAGTTTGACCTAACCACATTTCATAATTCAAATTTGAGGGTACTGGCATTTTAGAGGCCTCGGGTCCTGATGGATCACCTGGAAGACCTACTTTTACTGTATGTAATTTTCCAATTCTGCCATTACGAACTAATTCGGCGGCAACCCTAAATTGCGCCATGGAACGTTGTTGTGTGCCTACTTGTAAAATAGTACCTTTTCTCTGAATGATATCACTTAAAACTCGTCCTTCTTCAACGGTAAGAGATGTTGGTTTTTGCAAATAAATATCTTTGCCCGCTAATGCTGCTTCAATTGCAGGTTGTGCATGCCAATGATCTGGTGTGCTAATAACAACAGCATCAATATCTTTATTTTCTAATAATTCTTTATAATCCCCATACATTTTTACATCTACTACTTTATTACTTCCCAGTTTTTTATTGTAATAAGTTTCCACTAATATTTTAGCATCATTCATACGTTTACTATCCACATCGCAAACTGCAATAAGACGAGCATTGTCATATTGCATTACACCAGGCATATCGTGATCACGAGCAATACGTCCACAACCAATTTGTCCAATATTTATTTTTTTATTAGCCGTAGTTTTCCCAAATATTCCAGAAGGCAAAATAGTTGGAGCTAAAAATGTTGTAGCACTTGCTACAGATGTTTTCTTGATAAAATTTCTTCTTTCCATTTTATTTATAATATTAAGATTTGTATTAGGAGTTAAAAAAACTAGAGGCTACTAACTAATTTAATTATTTTTTCATATTCAAAACCCAAAGAATACCACCTCTTAAATGTTTTCTAAAAATAGGATCATCATAGGTTTCAGCATCATGACCTAAAGCTGTATACCATTGTCTGGCTCCTTCAAATTCATTTGACCAGCAAAGCGGAAAATAGTTTCCAAAAATATCATTTGGATATTCTACTTTTTTCTTGTCCTCAACCGTTCTTAAATCAGATGCTAGTAGTACATTTATATCAGGATTCAGGTTATTAGAATAATAACATTCATCTTTAACTTTCCATACTCTATCTAAAAAATCAGTTGAAGGATGATTTTTATCCACTACGACTACATCAAATTCCTGGTGAGGTGCATGGCGAACAAATTTACCACCAACCAGAGCCCAATACCAAGGCCAATCTCTTTCTACAGCATTTGCTGAATGAATACCAATAAACCCTCCTCCACCTTTGATATAGTTTTGAAAGGCTACTTTTTGGTTTTCGTTATCAAATACCTCATTGTTGGAATTAGAAAAAATAATAGCATCATATTTTGACAATGTTGCCTTATTAAAAAGTGAAGCGTCTTCACTGTTATCAAAATCAATATTTTCAGCTTCACAAATTTCTTTTAAAGCTTTTATGCTATTAGTTATATTTTCATGAACATAACCTTTTTCTCCGTTTAGTGTTAAGCCATTTTTTGTAAATATCAATACACGTTTTTTCTTTGATATTGGGTCATTTTTTTCAGCATTATTTGCTTGTAGATTAACTGCCAAAACTAGACAGAAAATAAATAAAATTATTTTCTTCATTTGTTTTTAAAATTATGATTTTATTGATTAAAGTTAAACATCTTTTTTATTTTATTCTTTCTGGGTAATTTGTAATTATGCCATCCACTCCAAGGTTTTTCATTTTATCAATATCATTTATTGAATTGACAGTATATGGAAAGATTTTTAATCCCTCTTTCTTAATTTGATTAACAACATATTTGTTTAATAATTTATAGTTTGGATTAATAGCAACTGCATTTAATTTCTTAGCAACTGGAATAGCATTCAATGGATTAGTATCAGTCAATATTGCAATTGGAATTTCACTGTTAAATGATCTGAAATTTTCAAGTTCATTCCAATTAAAACTTGAAATAATAAATCTATCTAATTTAGATTCTGTTTTATTAATAAATTCAGTAATAATTTCATTTACCTTTTTTGCCGTTTCTTCACCTTTTAATTCAATATTAAGAAATATTTCATTTGGTAAAATGTTAATTACCTCTATAAGTTCAGGTATTCTATATTCTCCCATCACTTTAATTTTATTAATTGAATCATAAGAAAGATCTTCAATATAACCTGAAGAGTTTGTTAATCTATCTAGTTTTTTATCATGAAAAACTACTATTTCACCTGATTTACACTTAAAAACATCAATTTCAATTCCATCAACCCCTAATTCAACTGCTTTTTTAATTGATGGAATTGTATTTTCTGTGACATGCCCCATTGCTCCTCTGTGACCAACAATTAACGGATTTTTGTTTGGAGAAGAACAAGAAACAATTGAAAGTGCTAATAACATTTTAAGAATTCTTTTCACTGTATTTTTTTAATATTAAAAGTCTAAAATCAATTGACTTTTGACCAATTTTTTTTGAGGTTTTAATTTTTAATCTTGATGGTCCTTTTTTAAAATACAAATCACCAATATTAATTCTTTTAAATTCCTTTGTATAAGATTCTGTTCTTTTTACCAAGTCTTTATCCATTCCTATTAATTTTGGATCATGAAAATCTTCTATCTTTTTATATATTATTTGGTTTTCATATTCAATTGCAATTTCAGTTCCAATACTGTTTTCTGGAAGGGTATAATATAAATTAACATTACTTTTTCCAGAATTCAAAACATCAATATCCCAATATATATAGTCATCTTCATTTTCCCAATTTTCAATAAAAGAACAATTTGCATGTATGGAAGATCTTTTTAGACTTCCAGTGATTTCAGCATCTCTAGCTGGAAGATGCGTATCGATTAAATCAGTATAATTTACCGTAAACCTTCTTCTTTTATTTGATTTCTTGAAAGAATCAACCAATGAATTTTCCCATTTGTCCTTAGCTTTTTTTAATTCTTTATAATCATCAATAAAATTTTCATTGACAGGTTTTTCTTGTTTATGATCATTATTTAAATCAAATAAATCATCATTATTATCTAGAATAAAATTATTATTCCTTACACTTATTCTATTTCCCCAATATGAAAATATTTTTCTATTATTATCTTTTAGATTAGGGTTCTCTAAATATTTATTAAAACTTTTTCCATCAAATTCTATATTGGAAGAATTATTTGTTAACTCAACTAATGTTGGAAAAATATCCATAACACTTGTTATCTGATTTATTTTTATTCCTTTCTTAATTTTTGAAGGCCATTGAATAAAGAATGGAACTCTAACTCCTCCTTCATTTGTACTACCCTTCTTGTCTTTTAAATCATTATTCCATCTATTTCCATTAGGACCATTATCACTAAAGAAAATAATGATCGTATTATTATATAAATTATATTTTTTTAATGAATCTATTACTTTGCCAACATTATAATCTAAATTTTCAACCATCCCAAGGGCTGCTTCAGTTTTTCTAATATTTTCTTTTTCTGCATACCTACCCTGTTTTACTACTTTTTTGTTAGAAACATATGAGTCGGGGACTTGCATTGGTGAATGTGGGGTATTGTATGCGATATATGTAAAAAAAGGATCTTTTGATTTTTTTATAAATGAAATAGCATTGTTTGTAATATCATCCGATATATATCCTTTTCCCTTAACAACTTTACCATTTTTTTCTAATAATGGATTGAAATAGTTTCCCCAATGACCAGCAGTAAATCCATAAAATTCATCAAATCCTCTCGAATTTGGATGATATGGAGGTTGTGAACCATTATGCCATTTTCCAAAAAGTCCAGTTCTATATTTCTTCTCTTTAAAAAAATTTGAAATTAATTTATGATCTATATTCATTCTTTCATACCCTTTTGTAACTCCGTTAACTCCAGATCTAACAAAAAACTTTCCAGTTAATAACTCAGCTCTAGTTGGGGAACAAACTGGACTAACATAAAACCTTTGAAACCTTGCTCCATTTTTGGCAATTTGATCAATGTTTGGAGTCTTTAAGTTTGGATTCCCATTAATGCTTAAATCACCCCAACCCTGATCATCAGTTAAAAAAATTAAAACGTTAGGGTTATCATCATTAATATCATTACATCCAAAAAACTGAATTAAGAGGAAAAAATAAAAAAATACTTTATAATTCATTTTATTATTTATTTTAAAGTTAAAGTTTGTCTGTATTCTATTAAAATATTTGTATAATAAATTTCTATATTGTTAATAAAAACAAACATCATGAAAAATTCTATTAAACAGATATTATTATTTGTCTTTATATTTTTTATAAGCTGCTCATCACCAATCAAAGAAAAATCAGATTTTAATTTCTTTTCTGAACAATTTGCTGATCTAAAGATACTTAGATATCAAGTGCCTGGTTTTGACGAATTGAATTTAGATCAAAAAAAGCTTGTTTATTATCTCTCTCAAGCTGGTTTATCAGGTAGGGATATTATGTATGATCAAAATTATCGACATAATATTTCTATTAGAAATACTATGGAAAAAATATATACGGATTATAATGGAGACAAATCATCTGATGATTGGAAAAAATTTGAAACTTATCTTAAAAGAATATGGTTTTCAAATGGCATTCATCATCATTATTCAAATGATAAATTTGAACCTGGTTTTTCTATTGCATTTTTAGAAAAATTACTCAATGAAAGTAACGTTGAATTAAATAAAGAAGCTTTTGAAGTTATTTTTAATGATGAAGATTCAAAGAAAGTAAATTTAGATGCTAGTAAAGGTTTAATTAAAGGCTCTGCCGTTAATTTTTATGGACCTGATTTAACGACCGAAGATGTAGATTTTTATTATAGTGAAATTAAAAAAGTGCCAAACCCCAAAAAACCTATTTCCCTAGGTTTAAACTCTAAACTTATTAAAGAAAACGGAAAACTTGTAGAAAAGGTTTGGAAGCTAGGTGGAATGTACAATAAAGAAATAAAAAACATTATTTATTGGTTATCAAAAGCTTCAGAAGTTGCTGAAAATGAAAAACAAAAAGAAGGTTTTGAGCTTTTAATTAAATATTATGAAACTGGAGATTTATCAATCTGGGATCAATACAATGTAGCATGGGTTGAAACTGTAAAAGGAGATGTAGATTATATAAACGGATTTATTGAGGTCTATAATGATCCTAAAGGATATAGAGGATCCTATGAATCTGTAGTTCAAATAAAAGATTTTGAAATGAGTAAAAAGATGGATGCACTTTCAGAAAATGCCCAATGGTTTGAAGACAATTCTCCTATAATGGAAAAACATAAAAAAAATAATGTAGTTGGAATATCTTATAATACTGTAAATGTAGCCAGTGAAGCTGGAGATGCTTCTCCATCAACTCCAATTGGAATAAATCTTCCAAATGCTAACTGGATAAGAGTTGAACATGGATCTAAATCAATTTCTCTTGGAAACATACTTTATGCCTATGGAAATGCTGGAAGCAGCGGAAGACTTAATGAATTTGCTTTTTCTCAAAAAGAAATAGATCTTGAAATAAAACATGGTGAAAATGCAGGTAGTTTACACACTGCACTTCATGAAGTAATAGGTCATGCAAGTGGAAAAATAAATGAAGGAGTTGGTACCACAAAAGAAACATTAAAAAGCTATGCTTCTGCTCTGGAAGAAGCAAGAGCAGATCTAGTAGGATTATATTATATTCCTGATAATAAACTTGAAGAAATAGGTATATCACCCTCAGCAGAAGAGATGGGAATAGCCAGTTATGATGGTTATATAAGAAATGGTCTTATTACACAACTTATTAGAATAAAATTAGGTGATGATATAGAAGAATCTCATATGAGAAATCGCCAACTTATTTCTCTATGGGCTTATGAACAAGGTTTAAAAGATAATATCATAGAAAAAGTCAAGAAAAACAACAAAACATTTTATGTTATAAATGACTATAAAAAACTTAGAGAATTATTTGGTGTATTACTTAAAGAAATACAAAGAATTAAATCTGAAGGAGACTTTGAAGCTGGAAAAAATTTGATAGAAAATTATGGTGTAAAAGTTGATCAAGAATTACATAAAGAAGTTTTGGAAAGAAATAGTAAATTCACATCTGCACCATATAGTGGTTTTATTAATCCTGAATTGGTTTTGGTAAAAGATGAAGATGGAAATGTCATTGATGTAAAAATTCAACAGCCAATAAGTTTTGCATTCCAGATGTTATCTTACTCTGAAAAATATTAATTGCAAAATGATAACATTCATATTTTCGGGATGTAGCGCAGTCCGGTAGCGCACACGGCTGGGGGCCGTGGGGTCGCAGGTTCAAATCCTGTCATCCCGACTAATTAGGTAAATGAACCGTAAAGTTAACAGACAATAATTTCGTTTCTATTAATGAAAACATTTCAATTTTTTCTATTATGGGTTTTTGGATTCTTTGTTCTTTTGTCTTTTGACCTATTTATTGAGGGTGTTGTTTTTGAATGGTTAGAGTGGAATGGGACTACAAAAAATGATTGGTTTTTTATTTTGTGGTGGGGATTAGTAATTATTTGGTTTATATATGGAACATATAAATTATATTTGAGAATTAAGTTAAAACATTAAATGATAACATTATAAAAATCATAAAAATACAAATGAAGTTTAAATACCTTTTGACACTTTTCTTTTCTACTTTTCTTGTACTATTCTCATGGGCCCAGTCCAAATCCATATTGGTTGAAGCCGAGTCATTTAAGGATAGGGGAGGATGGTTTATCGATCAGCAATCTATGGACATTATGGGTTCTCCTTATCTAATAGCCCACGGAATGGGAACTCCTGTCAAAGCCGCTAGAACTATGGTTAAATTTCCTGTTAAGGGAAATTATTATGTCTATGTAAGAACAAGGAACTGGACAGCTCCTTGGTCCAATGCTGCTGCGGGAAAATTCCAAATTAAAATTGGAGATCAAATCCTTTCTAAAACTTTTGGACAAGACAATAAAGATTGGCATTGGAATCAAGGCGGTAAAGTAAAAATCAAATCCAATGATGTTGAAATTAGTCTTCATGACATAACCGGATTCAATGGACGCGTTGATGCTCTTTACTTTACCAAAAATAAAAATGATATACCTCCAAATCAATTGGTTGAATTAGATCATTTTCGAATAAAAAAATTAGGATTGAATCAAAACCTTAAATCATCAAAATTCGATTTTGTTGTGATAGGAGGCGGTATAGCAGGTACTTGTGCTGCCCTGTCGGCTGCACGACTTGGCCTTAAAGTAGCTCTTATTCAAAATCGGCCAATTTTGGGAGGCAATAATAGCTCAGAGGTACGGGTTCATTTGGGTGCTAGAATTAATCTCGAACCTTATCCTGCTTTGGGCAACTTGGTTAATGAAATTGGCCCACAAAGAGGTGGAAACGCTCAACCCAAAGCATATTATGAAGATCAGAAAAAACTTAATGCTGTGCTTAATGAATCCAATATTTCTCTTTTCCTTAACTATCATGCTAATGAGGTTGTTATGAAGGGTAACGCCATTAAAAAAGTCATAGCAGAAAATTTGCAAAATGGAGAAAAATTGGTATTTGAGGCTCCACTATTCGCCGACTGTACAGGTGATGGAACCATAGGCTATCTGGCTGGTGCAGATTATCTAATTGGAAGGGAAAGTAAGGCGACCTTCAATGAACCAACTGCTCCTGAGTTAGCCGACGATTTGACTATGGGAATCTCCGTACAGTGGTTTTCAGAAAAAACAAGTGAAGTTGTTTCATTTCCTGATATTGACTGGGGTTTACCATTGGATGATCAAAAATCATTTACTATTACCAGAGGAGACTGGAATTGGGAAACTGGAATGGGAAAAGATATGATTTTAGAAGCTGAATTCATTAGGGATTATGGTTTGTTGGTAGTTTTTTCTAACTGGTCTTACATCAAAAATCATCATACCGAAAAAGATAAGTTCTCAAACGAAAAACTTCAATGGGTAGCTTATATTGGTGGAAAAAGGGAATCAAGAAGACTGATAGGGGACTATATTCTCACAGAAAATGATTTAACACAACAAAATTTTTTACCCGATGGAACTGCTCCCACATCCTGGAGTATTGATCTTCATTACCCTGATCTTAAAAATCAAAAAGATTTTAATGGTGAGGCTTTTCGCTCTTTTGCTGTATTCTTGCCAATATATCCCTACCCTATTCCTTTTCGTTGTCTGTATTCCAAGAATATAGATAATTTAATGATGGCTGGACGCGATATAAGTGTTTCCCATATTGCTTTGGGAACAATAAGGCTAATGAGAACAGGTGGCATGATGGGAGAGGTCATTGGCATGGCTGCATCCATCTGTAAGGCAAAAAACACTAACCCTAGAGGTTTATACCAAAATTATTTTTCATTTTTGGAAGAATTAATGCTTAAGGGGGTTGGTAACCCAAATTTACCAAAAATTCAAAATTACAATTTAGGGAAGACCTTAATGGAAACCGCTAAATAGATGAGGAATCTTATTTTTCTGATTATAGCATTCAGTTTTTTATTTGGTTCAACTAGTATCATTAAAGAGGAGGAACTCTCTTTTGAGTTTGAAATTATTTCCGATAAAAATGGTCTTCCCGATACCGTTCAAGCTTTTATCAAATCCCCTGTATGTGAAAAAGATAAATGCTATGAAATTCAAATTATAATGCGCTGGGACCTAATTGGTAGATTTAGGGAATATGACACTCTTACAGGGCAAGGCTTGACCAAATTAGATCATATTCCATTTATTGAAGAAGATTACCAAAAACTGGACAGATTGCTTAAAGATCCGAACTCTCCAATTGGGGACTATAAAAAAGAAGACCTAATACATGACACTCGAAAATCAGATATAGATGGTTTTACTGGTGCAACAATAAGAGAAATAAACGAAATCGTTGTGGGTGGGGGTGTTTATTCCTCTTATACCTTATGGCAACTCGCCAATCGAAAATTCACTGACAGTATCAAAAGAATGACTACCAGTCTATTGGATCAAAAACTTATTAATAAACTAATTAGTAAGCATGATTTAGCGGTAAATTATTTTATAATAAATAACCTAAACCCATCTGATTTTTTAAATTATAGAAATGAAATTATTGAAATGATTACTATCAATAAGGGTTATTTTGTCAAATCGGCTATAGAAAAAATGCCAAGAGAAATATTTCAAGATTCAATAATCCAAGATTTTTTTGCAAAAAGGTTTAAAACCTTTAACTATTTCACTCAGGTTGCCTTTCTAAAGCAATTGAATTCGATCTCATTGATTCCTTCACTCAAAAAAGAGTTAATGAGTCAAAAGGATAATCGAAATTCATTAAAAAATAATCTGATTGAAAAAAAATTGTTTTGATTAAGTGGTTGAATTTCAATTGATTAAAATTTAGTAATTAAAGGGGGGGGTCAGATCCTGTCATCCCTACATTTTATCTATCTTAGTTATTAATAAATTATATATAATGTTCGACTTATTATTTGCTAAAACTTTTTTAATAGTTGGAGGAATGCTTGTCATTACAACTTTTTTCTCAAGAATAAACAAGGCATATGAAACTACATCTGAAGCTATAATCACAATCATAGGATCATTTATATTC
>JAAZZF010000036.1 GCA_014239275.1 Flavobacteriaceae bacterium
ATTAATAATACAGAAAATATAAAAATGTGGCAAAACAAAAAATTAGTATATGATATAAATTTGTCTAATGGGAGTGTAATTGTAAATGAAAAAAATAAAATTGAAACCAATAATTTTCTTAATTATTCTAGAGAGAGTAGTGGAGTAATACATTCTATGGAAACAGTATCGTATAATGAAGATGGTAAAGAAATAATAGATGATAAAGAAATAGAAATATTTAATTCACCATATGGAGAAAAGATTGGAGAATATAATGATTATTTGACTTATTTCAGTAGTTTTCAATATGGCTATGAAGAATATGGAATAGAATATTCTGATCATATAAATGGACGTTTAAAAATAGGGCCATCACTATGGATAAATGACGATGTTTCTTTTTCCAGCTGGCTTGAAAGTACTAGCTATGGTAATGCCTGGTCACCTGGATTAGTTTTAAGATCTAAACCAGCTAAAGATTCAGAGAAAATTATTGCCTTTCAAGGAGAATCGTATCATGTAAGTGTAATAGGGGAATTTATAAATGGATATAGTAAAGTCAGGGTTGATTTTTATGAAGAAGGGCCTTGCGAGGGAGGTAGTGTCATAAAAAGTTGGGAAGGTTGGGCAAAAGTCATAGATGATTTTGGATGGCCTAATATCGATTACCCTGCTAGAGGATGTTAAGTTTATTAAATCAATTCATTTGCAATTTCTTTCAAAGTAATACGTCTTATCATATTGATAATATTAAAACAAAAATCTACTATTTTGACAAAGATAATTAGTAAATTTTATATAAAAAAAGTTATTAACACTATAACTCAAATAAAGACTTGTTCTTGGCCCAAATTAAACCTTTTAGACTAATAATTAGTCAAAGATATTATAAAATAAAATTTATAGTTATGAAAAAATTTATCCTATTTATAAGCTTAATATTTATCAGTTTTAATTCTTATAGTCAAAAAGATCCTAAACAGATGGATAGGGAAATTGCTAAACATTTATTTGATAAAGGATTTGAAAGAGATGAAATTAGAACAACCATAGTGCTTGTCAGAGAAATGTCAAAAGAAATCTTTGAAAAAAAGAAACTATCCAAAAAAACAAAGAAAAAGATTAAAAGTCATTCATTTTCTGATGACCAAGTTCAAATATTAAAATCTTTATCTCAAAAAATGTCAAAAATCATTGGTTCAAACCAAAAAAAGGATGAGACTAGAAACAATTTAAGTTCAAGAGCTAATGGTAGAAATTTCTCAGGAGGGCAAAGGCAAGGTCCAACAAGAGGAGGTCAAAGATTTGGCCCCCCAAGTAATAGACAAGGAAATACAGGAGCGCAAACGCCAAATCCTGTTTTTGTAAAGCTTATGCAATATGTTAGAGAACAAGGGGTAAGTAGAGAAAATATTAGAGATGTCATGGGCTCTATTCAAACAATAGGCCAAGAATATAGGTCTGCTGCTGATAGACCTAGCTTTAAACCTTCTGATGACGCAGTTAAAAATTTATCAGATGCTGGATTATCAGATGAATCAATTTTAATCATAGTAGAAATAATTAAGGCTCTATAAGCAAGGATTATTAGGACTTTTAAAAATTATGGCCAATGAAGCGAATCTAATTAATCTACACAATTATGAAGATTAAGGATGTTTATGGCAATTTTTATTCAATCCAAGATTTAACATCATTTAAAAATCATATAATAAAATTTCACACAAAAAATGGGATTCCTGACAATAGTATTCATGAGGAAGAGGGTTATTATTTTAAGGTAGACCAAGATTTCTACAATCAATTGTTTTAATAAAAACGCTATAGGATATTGGAGATGTTTTTAATAGACTAGAGCTATATTAAAAATGATTTCAAATATATATATTGTTATAGTAAAAATCTTTAAATAGCAACTATGGCGAAATTTATTAGAATAACTTTTCTTACAATTTTCTTTATATCATGTTCTGACGATGTTAAGACAAAAAGTAGTGTAGCTTTTTCAGACAAAGACTGTTCAGATAGTTTTAATTCTAATTTGGTTTTTAGCTATTTTAAATATATTTAATATTGTTAAAGGGGAAAAAATAACTTCTAAATGAAAAGAAGATAATTATGTTCTTTATTTTATTGTTCTAAGTTTTTCATTAATATAGTTACCAACTTTTCTTCCTTGGATAATACCTTCATCTATAGCCATTCTATAATGAATACCTCCATATAATCTAGAAATAGCAGCTTCTTCAGAAGCATGAATAAAAGAATTAAATTTTCTTATTGGCAGTCCGTATTCAACTTCTGTTGTATCAACAAAATCAAAATTATCTCCATATATCTTAGTTAATGATAAGGCTGCAGCAGTGGAAATAACTGAATGTCCACTAGTATACTCAGGAAATGGAGGTGTTTGAAGTAATGGAACCCATTTTTCATCGACAAATTCATTTATTAATGTTTCTGGTCTAACTGTCAAGCTTCTCCACTTTTCATCCCAACAACTAATAAAAGCATCAAACAACGAAATAGAGACATTTGTGTAAGCGTTAATTGTTTGAGCAAAATCAGAATTGCTTTTTCTAGTGGCAATTGCAGTAATACCTATCCAATGTCCACCTGGTGTTATCTTTTTGGTTGCAAACATTGCATGCCCTCTATGATGAGATAAATAAGGATTACAATCCCAAAACTTAGCTATTCCAGCTTGATCATCATTTAATTCATTAACAATATTATAAACTTCCATTAATTGATTATTAAATTCACTATTAGAGTTTAAAGAAACTTCTAATGGAGGTTTAGGTATAAAATGATCTGCTGAATCCAATACTAACGTCCTAATCTCTCTCCAATGTGGTTCAATGCCATCCATATAATCAGGAGGAGTTGGTTTCCAAAATTCTGTTTCATTTCTAATGGTATATTTAGAAAATGTTCTAGTCTGATTGTAATTATCTTTATTGGCCCAATTCATAATATGATTCGCTACTAATTCTCCATATTCAAATGAAGCATTCATGACAGATCTTGGAAGACCTTCACTTCTTAATTTATCATATAACTTATCTTGAGCATTATTAAGTTTGTCTTCAGAAAAAATAAGTTTTCTAGAAATAGTAAAAAAAGAATGTACTGCAGCTAAGTTATAATTGACTTTTTCATTTTTATTATCTGGAACCCTGTCTAAACCTTTCAATTGGCCAGCTAAATCTAAATAAGTACTGTCATTTTGTTTTTGAATAACCTGATAAGCAGCAATTGTTGGGTATACATAAACTCTTGAAGCAACTGGCGGAGAAAATATGTCATAAACAATAATGTCAGTTAATGACTTTATAGCATACTGAAAAGTTTCAGGGTCATTTAAAGAATCCTTATACTTATCATTTGATTGACAACCTGTTACAACAATTAATAAAATTATTAAATATCTATTTTTCATAATTAGGTGTTAATATATATGAATGATTATTATTCAAAACAATCAAATATTGATTACTTGACAATTTGTGTATTCTTCTTCCATTAAAACTATTTGGAAGATTAAGGGATTTATAAGTGTTAAATTTGAAATTTTCAAAATCAGTGATTTCTCCTCCAGAGTTTGACATATTTTTTCCTAGCTCAGTTACATAATCATAATGATTTCCAACAAATTTAACTTTGACATTTCCATCTATAGATTCAACAATAAAATCTTGAATATTGCTCATTTGCGCTTCTTTTGGTAAGGGAATTTTTTTAAATCCTTCTTTTGAACCTAAGTATAACATAGACCTAAGCTCTTTAATTGATTTTATTTCCAAAATCTCATCTTCACTTTTTCCAGTTAAATCTTCAATTGTCTCAACTTTTGAAAATTCCTTATATGAAATATATTTCTTTTTAATAGCAGGAATCTGTTCAGTCAATTTGTTTTTTGAAAAAAATGTTAAATATTTTCCAAAAAGAGTATAAAATATTATTGGATCGATTTGACCATTATTATCGAAGTCATCTAAAAATAGATTTATTGGCTTTGATAAATCTGCTTTTAACTTAGAATTTAAACCAACATTCCCAGCTAGAATATCTTTCATTCCATCATTATTTATATCAGTAATTTCTATAGTATTCCACAAACCTTCTGAATCACCTAAACCAAATTCAACAGTTTTATCAATAAATCCACTTCCATTTTGATTAATTAATACAGTAATAGGCATCCAATCTCCACATATAATTAAATCAACAAACCCATCACTATTTAGATCTTCGAAAACACTATCTGTAATCATTCCTAACCTTTGTTTACTAACAATCTCTAGATTTTTTCCTGTATTTTTAATTATAAAGCTGTATGGAGATAAACCATATGATCTAGGAATAGATCTTGCTCCAACAAAAAAATCAACAATTCCATCATTATCTATATCAGCACTACTAATAGTTGCACCATTAGTAAACGGTAAAGAAAGAGGAAGTTTCGTAAATAATCCCTTTCCATTATTAAGATATATCCTGTCTTGAGATAAGGGTTGTAACTCTTTACTTTCGTTACCTCCACTAACAACATACAAATCTAAATCTCCATCACTATCAAAATCGAAAGCAGAAGCATCTACATCTTCGTAATTACTATCCTTGTCAATTTCAGGATTCTTTAAAACCTCATACTTACCATTAATCTGTTTAATAAAAATTTGACCAGACTGATAAGTTGCTCCACCTAAAAACAAGTCATCTAAACCATCTCCATTAAAATCATTAACAACTAAAGCAGGGCCTTCATTAGAAAGCTTTTCTGGAATTAATTTTTCATAATCGTAATCTTCAAATAAATTTTCTACGTGTTTAAAAGGAAATTTTTCTAAATGAGTATTTATATTGGAGCTTTTAAATGATTTTTTCTTTACTGAAAGTGTTCGTGAAATTTTATTATTGTGATTAATATCAAAACCTGTGATTATCTGCTGTATGTTTTCTGGCCATATAATTTTAATTGAATCGATTTTGGAAATAGATTCAAGTCCAAAATGAATTTTATGTGTTGAGGAAGATTGAAATCCTTTTGTTGTTATATATTCTTTTACAAAAGACTTGTTTCCAGAATACAACTCAATTTTAGCCCCTTTAGAGTTTGATTTTTCTTCAAATTCAAAACTTATATAATTATTATCATTTTCGGATACATTTTCCATAATCCAAGCTTCATCATTTAAATTATTTACTATTAAATCTAAATCACCATCATTATCCAAATCTGAATATGCCGCTCCATTTGAAAAAGAAGGCTTACCTATTTGTGAAGAGGTGGTTGAGGTGAAATTAAATCCATCTAAATTTTTAAAAAGAAAATTTTTTATTTTTAAAGTTGGCATTTGATCAATAAGGATTTTCTTTAAGTTACTTTGTTGCGAAACCATATAGTTTCCAAAGTCAACATCACTTAAAAAATTAATATAATCTAAGTCATTTGGTCTCTTTACTATTCCGTTAGTTACAAAAATATCGTTCCAACTATCATTGTCAAAATCTTGTATTAAAGCAGACCAACTCCAATCTGTGGCAAAAGTATTTGTTTGAAGTGCTATATCATTAAAACTATTATTTCCAGAATTCAAAAGCAAATGATTTCTGGCAAGCTGATCTTCAAAACCAAATTCTCTTTTTATTTGGTTTACTTTATCCGAATCCTCACCAGCAGATTTTAAAAAGACTTCTTTATCGTAAGGCAACATATCCGTTGTAAAAACATCTCTAAAACCATCATTATTGATATCTGCTATATCAACTCCCATAGTAAATCTTGAAGTATGAGTAGTGAGCCGTTTAACAGATTCAGTAAACGTTCCATCCTTATTGTTTATGTATATGTAATCATTTTCGTGAAAATCATTTCCAATATATAAATCAGGCCATCCGTCGTCATTTATATCTGAAGAAATTATAGCTAATCCATAACCTAGTGAACTGTTATATATTCTAGATTTATCAGTGACATTAATAAAAGAATTCTCTTTTTCATTTATTCTATTTTCAAAAAATAAATCTCCACTTAAAGAATCTTTTTCTGATCTCTTAACCGATTTCCCATAACTTCTAACACTATGTACTGAATGATTCATTAAATACATATCTAAGTCTCCATCTAAATCATAATCCAAAAAAGAAGCCTGAGTAGAAAAACCCGAAAAATCTAATCC
The DNA here is from genome assembly GCA_014239275.1 of Flavobacteriaceae bacterium. Lineage (GTDB taxonomy): Bacteria > Bacteroidota > Bacteroidia > Flavobacteriales > Flavobacteriaceae > MAG-121220-bin8. The sequence continues at coordinate 6,168 of JAAZZF010000036.1, forward strand.
AAATTTAGCGGAAGATTCTTCAAAGGTCGAATTACCTAGATTTATGTAAAGTAAATTGTGAGAGCTCAAGTTCTTATAATTACCAACTTTACAAACATATATATCTAAAAACCCATCTCCATTAACATCTTCCATAGATACTCCATTAGACCATGAAGAATCTTTGTTTAATCCTGAAGAATTTGAAATATCTCTAAACTTTAGGTTTCCCAGATTTAAAAATAATTTATCAGGTAATTGATTGGCTGAAAAATATAGGTCTTCTAGGCCATCATTATTAATATCTCCAACAGCAACTCCTCCTCCGTTATAATAATAAAGGTATTCTATGATATTTAATTCAGAACTATAATTTAGTGTATTTGAAAAATCTAAACCTGTATCTTTTGCAGACTTAATTTTAAACTTAATTGGACCATTATCAATAGAGTCTTCACAAGAAATAAATAAAAAAAAAACAAGCACTATATGTAAGTAGATTTTTATCATTTATTAAATTTAAAGGTCAATATATTGTCACTATTTCTAGCAACGATGACAAAATTTTCATCTATCACAATATCTCTAACTTCTCCCTTAACAAAAAAACCATTTCCGTTTTTGATATATTTAAACTTGTTATCTCCAAGATTTTCTAAATAAATTCCATAAGATGCATCATATATACCTACTTCAGGTTTAGAATTAAATAAATTTCCTCCCATAAGGATGTCTTTGTCACCATCATTATCAAAATCAGCAGAATTAATTGCATATATTGGACTAAACTGCACTTCTTTAGGAAGAGTAATTTTATTAAAACGGAGTTTTCCGTTATTTATTAAAATGGTAGTTTGTAAATTATTAACCTCACTTATTGTTGCATTTTCAAGTTCATCTTTATTAAATATTTTGCTAATATCTGCATCTTTAAATGATTCAAAATTTGGAAATTTCTTTTTAAGAATTTTCATCTGATCAATTAAATTATGTCTTAAAGCATAAGGATAATCTTTTCCATTAGAAGCATTAAAAGTTAATACTCCTTCTTCACTTCCATTTCTATCAAAATCATTGTAATAAAGCTTAATAGGTCTTTCCATACTTGCTTTAAAACGACTATTCTCTCCGTGATTTCCAGCAATTATGTCCATATCACCATCATTATCTAAATCTTCTAAATGAAGTTTATTCCACCATCCTTTCAGGTCTTCATTCATTAAATTTAAATTTTTTATAAACTGATTGCCGTCATTTTCATATATCTCTATACCCATAAATTCTCCAGCAATAATCAAATCCTGATCATTGTCTCCATCAAAATCGTTAAATTGGGCATCAGTTATTAAACCCATTTCTTTAAAAAACGGAGCCCATTTAGCAGTCATATCAGTAAATATTCCATTACCATCGTTAATTAATACATATCCCGAACAAGGTGCGCCATATCTTCCAATTTTAATTCTTTCACCAACAAACAAATCCAAATCACCATCATTATCTATATCAGCACTTATAACAGCTCCTGTACTTATTTTATTATTTGAATTAGGAAGCTTTTGAATTGATGGGTTAAACAATCCGGTACCATCATTAAAAAGAAGGGTATCATATAACAATTCAGAATATGGAGAAAGCTCTGAACCTCCACTTGCTAAGTATAAATCTAAGTCTCCATCATTATCTGCATCAAAAAATATTGATTTAGTGTTTTCTGAATTTAAATATTTTTTAAAAGTATCATTATTTCTATTATCAAGTGTAAATCCTTTTTCAGTACTTAAATAAATTACGCTTAGTTGGCCTTTAGACCCAGGAATTAGTAGGTCATTTTTTCCATCACTATTAATATCATTTAGGGTTAAATTAGGGCCTTCATTACTACACATGTGATAAATCAATCTTTCTCTATTAAAATCAACAAATAAATTTTCTTTATGATTATAGTCTACAATTCCATCAATATTTTCAAAAACATTAGATAAAGGATAAAAATTATTTATATCATTATAAATATTCGATTCTGATTGATAAATTTTCAATATTTGATTTGATTTTATATTTTCAAGATTAGTAACACTTCTATCTGGCCAAGTAACCTTTAAGTCAAACTGTTCAATATTTCCTAATCCAAAATTTGGTCGTATATCTACACTGGACTGAAATCCTCTTGCTGGCTGAACTTCCTGAAACAATGAATTTCCATCAGGTAAAATTACTTCAACTTTAGAACCAATTGCAAACTTGTTTAATGCATTTCCTTTTAAATCAATTTTTATAAAATTAGAAGAAACAGTATCTAAAGTATTTTTATAAACAAACACTGGCATATTTACATTATTAACAATTAAATCCAAATCTCCATCATTATCAAGATCACCATAAGCAGATCCATTTGAAAATGAGGGAGTTTGTAATCCTGAATCATCAAAGGATTTAAATTTTAGACCGTCTTGATTTTTGTAAGCATGATTTTTTACTTTATTAGAGGGAATTATGTCTATAAGGTTTTTATAATTAACTTTTTTATCAACAACCATGGATCTAATAACTTCTTCATTAGAAATATATTGTAAGTAGTCCTGATTAGTTAAGTCGCGATAAATACCATTTGAAATAAAAAGATCTTTAAAACCATCATTATCCATGTCATATATTAATGCACCCCAACTCCAATCGGATGCATCTACCCCTGAAAATCTTCCAATTTCACTAAAAGAATTATTGCCATTATTATAATGAAGCATATTTCTGGTAAATTGGTGATGGTAACCATTTTTTATCATGTATTGATATTTATTCCAGTCTTCAAATGTAGTAACAGTTTTTAATCGAGAATATTCTGAAGGAAGCATTTCTGTAACAAAGATATCGTTGAATCCATCATTATCAATATCTGACATATCGGCACCCATTGAAGCGCCACTTATAGAATTCATTTGACTAGTTAAGTCTTCATTAAAACTTCCATTTTTTTGATTGATATATAGATAATCTCTTTCAAAAAAATCATTTGAAATAAATATATCTTCCCAACCATCATTATTTACATCCCCTATCGTTACTCCTAATCCAAATCCTATAACACTTCCATATATTCCAGCCTCTTCAGTAACATCTACAAATTGCCCATCACGATTTTCCATTAATTTATCTCCACCTAAGTCATCTCTTTTAGGCCTTTCATTTCTTCTTAAATTAAAAGTTCCAATTGCCTGATAAGAATTATTTAAAATATAAACATCTAAATCCCCATCTTTATCATAATCAAAAAAAGCAGCGTGTGTAGAGTAGCCTAAGTCATCTAAATTATAATTCTTTGCACTTTCGGTAAATGTTAAATCACCATTATTAATAAACAATTCATTCTGTTTATTATCCCCTTTAATATCTCCAGAATTACATACATATATATCCAAAAAACCATCATTATTAATATCCACCATCGTAACACCAGTTGACCAAGCTTTCTGACCAGAAGAATTGGAAAATTCTGAAATATCTTCAAATTTAAAGTCTCCTTTGTTTAAATATAATTTGTTTTTTTTTTGATTAGCTGTTAGATAAACATCTATAAGACCATCATTATTAATATCTCCCATTGCCACTCCACCTCCATTATAATAGTTTCTGTATTTATATACGTTAAAATCCTGATTATATGAAAGGTTATTTTCAAAATCAATACCTGATTGAGTTTTATCTAAAAGCTCATATAGTATATTATTAGAATCTTTTTTACATGAAATAAAAACAATTGCTGATAAACATAAAATCCAAAATCTGTTCATTTTTATTTTTTAAAATTTAAATTTTCAATTAATACTTTAACATCTTGAGCACCTAATTTGTACATTAATATTTGACGATTACCATCAATTTTTATTAGTGCACCTGTATTTTTATTGTCAAAAATATTTAATTTAAAGAACTTATTGCCTGAATACCAATTCATTAAAGTATCCTTGATTTTTTCAATGAGAACCTCAGATTGAGTTTCTCTATTCCAAGGAGCCCAAGTAGTATGCCTAAACCTAAGATCAATACTTGTTAAAATTTTATTATTAAAAAATGGTTTAAAAGACATTATGATTTTATTTGGGTCATTTTTTAAAGTAGTATGCATTATGTATTCCGCATAACCTCCTCTATTAGCTTGATTAATCTTTTTGTCAGCATTTAATTTGAAACACTGTTCAAAATATTCTTCATTTGATTGTCCAAACTCTAATCCAAGAAAAAGTTTATTATTTATTTTACCGGATCTAATTTCAGAATATACAGTTTTTTCATATTCACTTTTACATCCTATAATTGAACAAAAACATAAAATTATAACTACATTAAATTTACTTTTCATTAATCTCAATTAATTTTAGATCATCATTGTTTATTGCTGTCAAAAACAAGTTCATTTTAAGGGGAGCAAATTTACGAATTTGTCCTTTTATATTTAAAGATTCCACAGACAAAAAATCACTTTTATTATTATTAGATTTAATTTTAACAAGCCATCCTTTTGAAGCATCATAGGGGCCATATTGTGGCTTAACTAAGTATTGATTTCCGCCGAATAATACTGATAATGTATTCAACTCATTATTATTTATTGTTTCTATATCATATACAGATGAATATTGAATTTCACTTGGAAAAGATTCACGAGTGAATTGATTATTGTTATTTATAAATAAAGAAGTTTCAGTAGTGTCTAAATCAAAATATATAGAATTATCTAGTAAATACTTATCAAAAAGGTCTTTCATTGAGGCTAATGAATAATCCTTATAATAAAATATTTTTTTCTTCAATCCTGGTAATTGTTTTAAAAGTTCATCTTTATCAAGAATTGGATAATATAAACCATTGATTTTTTGACAAATAATTTGTTCAATTGTTCCATTTGAATCAAAGTCATTGACATACATTCTCATTTCTGATTTAAAAAAGGTATTAGAACCTAAATTTCCTGCAATTATATCTATATCACTATCGTTATCGACATCTACTAGTTCAATATCTTGCCATAAGCCCTTTGATGAATCTACATCAAAAGGTTCTACTTTAGAAAAATCCCCCTTGTCGTTTAGATAAATTTTAATTGCCATCCATTCTCCAGCTAAAACTAAATCTGGGTAATTATTATTGTCTAAATCTTCCCATTTAGAAGATGTAATTAAACCTATGTCATTAAATATTTTAGTTGGAACATTTGTAAAGGTATTGTCACCATTATTTCTAAAAAGATATCCAGAACTAGGAAGACCATATACGGTAGGGTTAAATCTCTCTCCAATAAAAAGATCTTCAAAACCATCTAAATCATAATCAGAAACCGAAACTGTTCCGGTAGAAATAGGCTTACTAAAATTTATTGAATTAATTGATAATTCAAAATTTCCAAAACCATCATTAAGATACAAACGATCATTTAAATTATAATCGTATTGTGAAAAAGCCTTTCCCCCACTTGCCACATATAAATCCATATCTCCGTCATTATCACTATCAAAAAATACCGCTTCTACGTCCTCTGATGCTTTATTTATTTCAAAAGGAGCTGATATTTTTTTATAAGTTCCACTATCTGAAAGAAACAGAGTAGAAACTTGATTTTTAGCACCTCCAATAAAAAAATCACTAACTCCATCTTTATTAACATCAGCATTTACAAGTGCTGGTCCTTCATTGCTAACCATATAAGGGAGCAATCTTTCTCTGTTAAAGTCTATAAAATGATTTTCCTTATGTTTAAAATCCAATGTTTTTAAAGTTAACTGCAAACCTTCATTACTATTATCATTAAGTACCGTTACAATACCATCATTTTGATTAAGATCATGTATCTGATTAGTTTTCAAATTAGTATAGTATGAAACTTTATTATTAGGCCAAAACACTGTTACACTGTCAATTTGATTCACATTGCCCACTCCAAAGTGAATTCTATTTGAAATTGAAGATTGAAATCCTCTAGACGGGAAATTTTCTGACATGCTTTGTTTTGTTTTTCCATATTTCAATATAATCTTTGACCCAATTGCATTTAAATTACTTTTTTCTCCTGTAAGATTGAATGAAATACTTTTTCTATTAAAATTGTTGTTGTTATTTTTATACACAAAAACAGGCATGTTTACATTATTAACCACCATATCTAAATCTCCATCATTATCAAGATCAGCATAAGCTGTACCATTACTGAAACTTGATTGATCTAAGCCCCATTTAACTGATGCATCTATAAAATTAAAATCACCCATATTCTGATAAGCAATATTACTCACGGATTGAGAAGGCATTACATCAATTAGTTTTTTTATTACCTCTTTTTCTGTTTTAATTAAATTCCTGACTCTTTCTTCATTAGCCATATAGGACAAATAGTCTCTATCTAAAAGATCTTTATAAATACCATTAGCAATAAAAACATCCCTTAAACCATCATTATTCATGTCAAAAATCATAGATGCCCAACTCCATTCAGTTGCAGATATTCCAGAATATCTTCCTATCTCTAAAAAACCATCTTTTCCATAATTTCTTTGTAAGACATTTCTTGGAAATTGATGGTAATATCCTTTCGACAAAGCTCTTTGATACTTATCAAAAGAATCGTAAATAGCTTTAGTTTTTTTTCTTTCTAATGACTTTGGAAGCATTTCTGTTACAATTAAGTCAGTTAAAAGATCATTATTTAGATCTGCTGAATCAGCCCCCATTGAACCAAGGGAAAGTGAATGAAAATATTCTTCTGATTTTTCAGAAAAAGTTCCATCCTGGTTGTTAATATACATATAATCCTTTTCAAAAAAATCATTTGAAATAAACAAATCCGTCCACCCGTCTTCATTATAATCACTAAGAGTAATTCCTAAACCAAATCCTATTTTACTGGTATAAATGCCTGATTGTTCAGAAACATCTATAAACTTACCTTCTCTATTTTCTAGCAATTTATTACCTTGAGAATCTGGAATAAGCCTCTGATTTTCAATTAAATCATATCCACCAACTGATCTTAGAGAATTATTAAGAATATAACAGTCTAAATCTCCATCTTTATCATAATCAAAAAAAGCTGATTGAACAGATAATCCTAAAATATCTAAATTATATTCTTTTGAGCTTTCAGTAAATGTTAAATCACCGTTATTAATAAACAGCTCATTATATCTTTTTTCACCATCGGGTGAACCAGATTTACAAACATATAAATCTAGAAAGCCGTCTCCATTAATATCAGCAAAAGTTGATCCAGTAGACCAAACATTTTCACAAGCTAATCCTGCGATTTTTGTAATGTCTTCAAATTTAAAATCACCTTTATTTAAAAACATTTTACTATCAACTATATTTCCTGTTAAATAAACATCAATTAATCCATCATTATTAATATCACCCATAGCAACACCAGCACCATTATAAAAATTCCTATAAGTATATGGGTTTAAGTTTTCTGTATAATCAAGATTATTTTCAAAGACAATTCCTGAATAATCAATCTTTGTAAACTGTTTTTCCTTTTGACAGGAGAACAATAAAAAAGTGATGACAATAAATACAAATCTAAACATCATTAAAAAATTATGTTAAATAATCTCAGATATAAGTATAATAAATGACTTATGTCAATAAAAAACAATTTATTTAAAAAAAAGGGTTGTCTATTATAATAGACAACCCTTTTAAAACGAAACTAAACAAAAAGTTTAATACCCAGTATTTTGAGTTAGTGATCCTCCACTAGCCTGAATAGCATCAAACGGAATAGGAAAAAGCTTTCTGTAAGCTTGAGATACAGGTTTTTCCCACCATGCAGCTCCCCACTTGTCAAAACGAATTAAATCTTGTCTTCTTGTAGCTTCTTGAAACATTTCTCTTCCTCTTTCTGCTAAAAATTCATCAGCAGTAACAGAGGACATTGTAGAAACCCCTGCTCTAGCTCTAATTACATTTAAATCAGGAAGTGAAAGCGACCAGTCACTACCAGCTCTAGCTAAACCTTCAGCTCTAACTAAGTATAATTCACCTAATCTAACTAATGGATAGTCATTGTCCATATCTCCACGTCCAAATTGTTTAAAACTAAATTTTCCTGGACGAGCCCCAGCTTCTCTATAAGAGTTTGGTGCAAGCTCATTAATCTTAGGTGTATAATTAAGAATAGGATCACCATCATCAGATGCATAATCTAATATTGCAGATCCTCCAAAATCAAGCTGTGGACCAACAATAAAGTTATTGGCTTTTCTTAAATCACCAGATTCGTATGAATTATAAAATTCTTCTAAAGTTGCATAACCATTCCATGGTTGAGAATCAAAATTCCAAGTAAATTGACTTGAATAATGAAGACCCATCATAGCAAAATTCATACCACCGTTAGTAACTTCGTCATACATTACAGACCAGATGTGTTCTTTATTACCTTCATTATTTGGTGCAAATACTGCAGCGTATCCTTCAAGATCTTTAGGGTCACTTTTAACAGCAGGTCTTCTTCCTAAATTAGGAACTTTACAACCAGCTCCACATAACTGATAAACACCACTATCAATAACATAACCGGCAGCTTGTGCAGCTTCAGTATATTTAGCAGTTCCAGTATAAACTTCAGCATTTAAATAAAGTTTAGACAGAAGTCCCATTGCGGCAAATCTATTAACTCTATATGCATTTGTTTCAAGACCTAGGTCGCTATTAGAAAGATCCATAGAAGCAGATACTGCACTAATTCCTAAAGTAGCTAATAACTCACTTTCAACAAAATCATAAACTTGTTGTCTTGTTGCCTGTGCGGCATCAGCACCTGGAGTAGTTACAATTTTAACTCTTCCAAATAAATCTAACAACCTGTAATAAAATAAAGATCTTAAAACCCTAAGTTGAGCTTTCTGATTTTTATCTAAATCAGTAGCTAACCCTTCATTACATGCATTAATTCCACCATAAGTACCATTCCATGTGTTGTTTAAAAAACCATTTGTAGGTGTCCATGTATGATCATGTAAATCTATTAGAATTCCTCCATCATACCAGTCACCTCCTTTTGCAGCAATCAAAAGTTCATCTGAAGTTAATCCCTGTAAAGAATAGTAGTTTCCATGGTTGGCAGTACCAGACCATTGTAATTGTGAAAATGCTCCACCTAGGGCATCTGTACCTCCGCCGCCTCCACCAGTGGAAACGCCTTCTATATTAATATCTGTTGTGATTTCTCCTCTTAAAATTTCTTCAAGATCGGTTGAACATGAATAAGTAAGAAATAAACCTGAAAGCACAAATAATTTGAATATGTTTTTCATAATGTTTTTCATAATATATCTATTTTTTAATTTTAAAATTTAACACTCAATCCAAGTGTGAATGATTTTGATGAGAAGTAATTAGTTCTCCTATCTATACCTGGTGACAATACATCAGCGCCTCTAGCAATATCACCATTACTTGCACTACCTCTATCAACCAGAGATGGATCAGGATCTGTACCAGTATAGTTTGTAATTACAAGAGGATTTCTAGCAATCAATGAAACTTGAACAGATTCAATTGGACTACCTTCATTAAATGTAAAGTTACGTGCAACTGTAAAGTTATCTAGTTTGATAAAGTCAGCTTTTTCAACATACAATGAACTAAAACGCGCACTAGTTAAACCATCAACCATTAAGCTCGTATTCATGTAGTTGTAAGATGATTGAGTTGATAGCTTAGGCTCGTAAAACGCTCTAAACGTATTAACTAAACTGTGTCCAAAAGCACCTCTAAAGAAAGCATTAACAGACCAGTCACCAAATGTCATTTGATTTGACCATCCTAATTCTAAATCAGGAGTACCTTTTCCTAAGACAGCAAAATCGACATCAGGATCAAGTGCTTTATCTTGCCCAGTAACTAAAACACCATCTCCATTAACATCCTTAAAGATTGGGTTTCCATTATTAAGCTCTCCAGTGAAAACTGGTCCCCATATAAGACCAATTTCAGCTCCTTTAGACACTTTAATCATGTTTGTGCCATTTTGACCAGGAGAACCTAAGCCTGCTCTTGTTTCTGCATCTAATACGTAATCTAATAGAATAGTTTCATAACCTGAAAGTGTTAAACCAGTATTCCAAGTAAAGTCTGGTGTATCTACAACATCATAAGCTATTGCAGCCTCCCATCCTTTAGTTTCTAATTCACCAGCATTTTCAGTTCTTCTATTTACACCATATACAGCAACATCAACTGTTCTTTCTAAAATGAAATCTTTAATGTTTCTTGTATATAGGTCTATAGTAGCAGAAAGTTTTCCTGTTTTGAATTCAATACCAAAGTTGGTTTCAGCTTTTTCTTCCCATTTTAAATCTGGGTTAGCAGCTCTAGCTAAAGTAGTTGAAACCCCTCCAGTTCCACCATCGTAAGATAAATTTCTTCCTTGAACTGAAAGACCACTTTGCCCAGGCAAAGCTCCAGTTAAACCATATCCAAATCTTACTTTAAATAGATCTACATTATTTAAATTCAAGTATTTATTTAGGTCAGCTCCAACACCAAATGCTGGAAACACACCCCATTTATTACCTTCTCCAAGCTTAGTAGAACCTTCACGTCTAACAGATGCATTAATAAATATTGCATCATCTATAGTTAAGTTAACTCTACCAAATTGAGCAATAACCTTCTCATCTGGAGAAGCATTACTATTTGCACTAATTAGACCAGCATTTAATAAATCTTGTGAATATTCTATAGCATTAATAAAATCTAAATCATCGTTAGGAAAATCTCCTAATGATAAAAATTTGTCCATATAATTTGACTGATTATAAGAATAACCTCCCGTAACAGTTAAATCTGTATTTCCAAACTGATTAGTATATGTTGCAAAAAATTCTCTAGACTTAAATGTAATGTCTTGATCATATAATTCTGCCATTCCTTTTCTTAAAGGACTTGTAGCATTTCCGTTCCAATTTGCAGTAGTTGGATGATAAACTCTATTAGCATAGTTAGATTGCTGTTGAGCAATTCTAGCATTTAAAGTAATATGATCACCTATGCTATAAGCCAAATTTAATCCATAATTAAATTCTCTTTTCTTTCCTTCATTCATACTTTGTTGAATTATAGAAACTGGATTAAAACTATCGAATAGTCCTAAAGTTTCAAAATAACTACCAAATTGTTCAGAATTAAATGGATATGGAGAATCAGCCCCATAAATAGGAGCAGTTGGATTATACATTACAGCGTACCTAAGTGCTTGTTGCCATCCATTTTGTTGTTCTCTTTTAGTCAATGCTGTAGTAAAATTAATTTGTAACTTATCATTTAAAGCTGAACTAGTAAGATTAAGTCTTGTATTGAATTGATCAAAACCAGATTTTTGAAGAATACCTTCAACTTCTCTTAGGTTAGCTGAAATTCTTAAAGAAGTTTTATCAAAACCTCCTGAAGCTGAAAAATTGTGATTTTTACTTACTCCTTGTTGAGTAACTGCTCCAACCCAATCCGTTCTACTTCCAAGATCAGTTCCTCCAGCGGCAGCAAATTCATCACCTGTCATAATCTTAATTCCTTTAACAGGGTCAGAAGCCGTTAATTGAGAATTGTATTCGTAAGACATTGATCCTTGAGAACCTTTTTTAGTCGTAACTAAGATTACACCACTAGAACCTCGAGTCCCGTAAATCGCAGCAGCAGAACCATCTTTTAAAACAGTCATACTCTCAATATCACTTGGATCAACATTACCTAGTGAAGCGCCTGCGATACCATCAATAACGATAAGAGGCGATGTGCTAGCACCAACAGTTGAAATACCTCTAAGTCTAATAGTAGCACCTGAATTTGGATCCCCACCTCTATTATAGATAGATAATCCAGCTACTTTACCTTGAAGTAATTCAGAAGCATCACTAATATTACCCTTATTAAACTCTGAAGCCTTTAATTTAGTTACAGCAGAAGTAATCTCCTTTTCTCTTTGAGAACCATAACCAGTAAGGACAACCTCGTCAAGGGAACCATCGGATGTAAGTACTACGTCAATAGACGATTGATTTCCTACAGTAATAGATTGAGTTTGATACCCAACATAAGAAACTAGTAAAATTGCTCCATCATCAACGGAAATGGAAAAGTTGCCATCAAAATCAGCCGTAGTTCCTGTATTTGTGCCTTCTACAGTAATAGTAGCTCCAGGAAGAGGTCCATTTGAATCACTAACAGATCCAGTAATTATTTTCTGTGCACTTACACTCATTATTGCAAAAAGAAATAATGAAGATAAAAGCATAGATAGCTTACTTTTTTTCATAATTTATATGTTAATTGTTAATTTGAATGGGATAAGGTATAAAAATTCCTTAACATTTGATTAACATTTACATAAAAGTTATTAAATGCATACGAAAACGTTTGAATTTTTTTATTTTTCGACAATGTCAAATAAACTATAGACAAAACTATAAATATTGCTTATGAACTAAAAACAAAGTGATTTGACAGCTAATTCAATTTGCTTATAAAAGTTTAGTGGAGTATTCTTATAACCTCTTTGAAATTTTTCAATATTATTAACCTTTCTTAAATTCTCTAAATCTTTTTGGTATACAATTAGAGTTGTAAAACCCCTATATCCTCCACTACAACTAGATTCAATTCTAATTTCAAGTTTATTTAATTCCAGCTTAAACAAAGCAACTTGAATGATTTTTTTTTCTAAAACATAAGTCCCCACAGAAGGCTTGTTTTTATAAAACTCATCTCTATTTACAAATTTATTTACTTGCTCTGACTTAGATTCCATGGAGACACTTTCTACATAGGTGTCCTTGTTATCTGTAAAATAACCAATGTTATTCTTTATTTTTAGCCAACTAGGATTTTTTAATTGTTCCAGTTTCTTTTCCTTTTTAATTAATGCTTTTTGTTTTCTGATTTCTTTTTTTGATTGAGCATTTAGGCCAATTGTAAAGACTGTAACAATAAAGAATAATAAAGTAAAAGTGTTTTTTAAATTCATAAATAAATTAAATTGTAGATTTAATAAGTTTTATAAATTTAACAAAAACACAACTGTGAAAAGAAGAACTTTTAATTATTTGCTTTCAACAGGATCAGCTGGATTAGGGTTTTCATCAATTAATGCTTGCGATTTTTCAACTATGAAGATTAAAAATGATATTTCGTTAGCTCAATGGTCATTAAATAAAATGATTAGGTTTTCGAAAACCTTAAACCCTTTAGACTTTTCATTAAAAGCTAAAGAATTAGGGTTTAGTGCCGTCGAATATGTGTCTGGTCTTTATAAGAATGAATTAAGCATGATGTCATTTAAAGACTTAACCAATGAATTATCAAATAGGTCTATTGATAATAATGTTAACAATGTACTTATTATGGTAGACGAAGAAGGATATCTTTCTTCAAGTGACAAAAATCTCAGAGTCAAAGCTGTTAATAATCATAAGAAATGGGTTGAAATGGCTCATGAGTTAGGCTGTCATTCAATTAGAGTGAACCTTTATGGAGAATCAGAGTTAAACAAATGGAAAGATAATTCTTCCGAAGCATTAACTCAATTAAGTCGATTTGCAGGTGATTCTAAAATCAATATCATAGTTGAGAATCATGGTGGCCTTAGCTCTAATGCAAAAGAATTAGTTGAAATTATTAAAAATGTTAACTTAAATAATTGTGGAACCCTTCCAGATTTTGGGAATTTTTGTATAACAAGAGAAAATCTTTCACTATACGATGGCCCTTGTGCATTAGAATATGATAAATATAAAGGTGTAAGGGAGCTTATGCCTTATGCAAAAGCAGTAAGCGCTAAATCATATAATTTTGATTCTTTAGGAAATGAAACGACTATTGATTATAAAAAGATGCTTGAAATAGTATGGGAATTTGGCTATAACGGATATTTAGGCATTGAATATGAAGGTGAAATTCTTACGGAAATAGAGGGGATAAAAGCTACAAATAATTTAATAGTTAAGCTTTCTTCTTGATTTATTTTATTAAATATTCATATGAGTAGTATTAGTTTAAAATATTTAGCAACACAGCTTAACATGTCAGTATCAACAGTCTCTAAAGCACTTAGAGATTATAAAGATGTTGGAGAGGATACTAAAACCATTGTAAAAGCTTTGGCTAAAGAGTTAGATTTCATTCCCAATGATATAGCTGTAAGCCTAAAAACCAAATCATCTAAAACTATCGGTGTAATATTCCCCTCAATAGTTCATTGGTTCTTTTCAGGTTTGTTTGAGGAAATAAAAAATGAAGCCTTAAAAAATGGCTACTTAACTATTCTACTTACATCAAATGATAATGTTCAAACTGAAAATTCACATTTAAATTATTTGGTTAAGCGTTCAATCGATGGAGTTATATTATCAATGAGTGATAATAGACGAGATTTTAATGTAATTAATGAAATAAGAGATTCAGGAGTGCCTGTTCTTGAACTAGATAAAATATCCAAACTAACAAAGAATTGTTCTAAAGTAAGTGTAAACGATAAAGAATCTATTTTTGATGCCACTAACAGACTAATTGATAGTGGTAAAAATAAAATTGCTTTTATTTCAGGTATTTTAAATAGACAAAATGCTGTGGACAAATTCATAGGTTACAAAATGGCTATTGATCAAAGTAGTGTAAAATTTGACCAATCACTTACAATACCAGTCCATGGAGAAAAACTTAATGAGGCCTACTATTCATTTGTTAAGCTACTAAAAAAACATCCGGATATTGATGGGGTAATTTGCCATTCCGATATTGTTGCGATAGGGTGCTTACAGGCAACTCTTAGCTTAAATAAAAAAATTCCTGATGATATTGCTATAATAGGATATAGTGATTGGTTTGTATCCAGCGTCATTATACCATCATTATCAACCATTTCTCAACCAGTAGAAGAATTGGGTAAAACAGCTGTTAAATTGTTAATTGATGAAATTATTCATAAAAGAAAAAATATAAAGTATAATCATCAAACAATTGTTATTCCAACAAAATTTATAAAAAGAAATTCTTCATAAATCTATAACGTTTTCGTTGACTTCATTATTAAAATAAATAATGATTTAATTTAATAGTTAATTAATAGATTATGTTTGTTAAAGGTCATGAGAAATCATGATTTTGGGAGATTTGGAATATGTGTTTTGGATTTTTAGTAATTCAATACTCTAAAAAATAATAGAAATACCAAAAAGAGAATTGATTTATAAAACTTAAAGTTTGAAAACAATATGAAAAAGAAGTTAGGTTTTTGGGAAATATGGAATATGAGTTTTGGATTTTTAGGAATTCAATTTGGATTTGCATTGCAAGGGGGGTTTATGTCAAGAATATTTCAAACCCTTGGTGCAGATGAGGCAAGCATTCCATTGTTGTGGATAGCTGCTCCTTTAACTGGCCTTATAGTACAACCAATAGTTGGATATTTAAGCGATAACACTTGGCATCCTAAACTTGGAAGAAGAAGACCTTATTTTTTAATTGGTGCAATTTTAAGCTCTATAGCTCTATTTATTGTTCCCCATTCTCCTACTCTTTGGATTGCAGCAGGATTGCTATGGATTCTAGATGCTTCAATAAATATTTCAATGGAGCCATTTAGAGCTTTAGTTGCTGATAAACTTCCAGAAGAACAAAGAACATATGGTTTTATCACTCAAACATTAATTATTGGAATTGGTACATGGATAGCAAGTAACCTCCCTTGGTTTGTTTCTGAATTAGGAGTTAGCAACCAAGCTGAAGCTGGAATGGTTCCAATGTCTGTTAAAGTTGCGTTTTCAATTGGAAGTTTTGTTTTTTTAACATCTATTTTATACACAATTTTTACTACTAAAGAATATCCACCTTCAAAAAAAGAAAAAATAAAAATTAATAAACCATGGAACTTGAGCAGCATGTTAATTGATATTATTACAAATATTAGTAACATGCCAGCAACAATGAAAAAATTAGCGGCAATTCAATTTTTTAGTTGGTTTGCTTTTTTCACAATGTGGAGTATGGCTAATCCTGCTATAACAGAACACGTATTTAATGCTCCTTATCCAATTGAATCTGAATACAATCTCAATGATTCTATTGAAAAAAATGAGTTTGACAGAAAAAACTTAAAGTTTCAAGATGCATCTAATTTAACAGGGGCTTATATGGGCATTTATGGTTTATCATCGATGCTTTTTGCGTTATTTTTTACAATTTATTCTTCTAAAAGACTAATTAATAGAAAAGGATTACACATGGCATCCCTTGCTCTAGGTGGAATTGGTTTTATTTCTATGTATTTCATAACACATCATAGTTATTTAAATATTTCATTTGCATTGATTGGAATTGCCTGGGGAAGTATTCTTTCAATGCCTTATGCTATGCTTTCAAGTTCAGTAGATGAAAATAAAATGGGTATTACGATGGGTATTTTCAACATGTTTATTGTAATTCCTCAAATTATTGCAGCTTTAGGTGCAATCAATTTTTTAAGTGGTCTAATCGGAGAAGAAACGATTAATACAATGATATTGGCAGGGATTTCTCTGTTAATTGCATCATTACTTAATCTAACAATCACAAATAATAAAGCGATCAGATAATGAAAAAAAGCTCATTCATTACATTTATTTTTGATTTAGACGGAGTAATAACTGAAACGTCAGAGTATCACTATAAAGCTTGGAAAATTGTCTGTGATAAAATTGGATATAATTTGACAAGAAAGAAAAATGAAGAATTAAAAGGTGTAAATAGAAAGCAATGTATAGAACTAATTATGCAATGGTCAAACATCCAACTTTCTGAAAATGAAATTAATATTTATCTTGAGGAAAAAAATAACATTTATAATGGTTTTATTAAAAACCTTAATCAAAATGATGTTTGTGAGGGTGTACTAAACTTTATAAATGAAGCTTTGAAAAAAAATATTAAAATAGCATTATATTCTGCTAGCAGAAACGCTAAAAAAATTCTGTGTCAATTAAATATAATTGACCTTTTTACTGTAATTATTGACGGGAATAATGTTTCTAATTCAAAGCCTGACCCAGAAGGGTTTAAAATTGCCGCTGATTTAACAAAGACAAACACTGAGAACTGTGTTGTTTTTGAAGACTCTTTCTATGGAATTGAAGGTGCAAATAAATTAAATATGTATACAGTTGGGATTGGATCAAAAGATGTTTTGAATAATGCAAACGTTGTGTATAAAGGGTTTGAGAATTTAAAAATCAAAGATATAATCAATGTATAATAGTTACTTAGAATATAGTGATTGGTCTATTATTGAAAAAGATTTTAGAAAAGATAATCATATGTCATCCGAAAGTATATTTAGCTTAGGTAATGGCATATTTGGTCAAAGAGGAAATTTTGAGGAAGATTATTCAGGTAATAAATTAGATGGAAATTATGTAGGTGGTATTTATTATCCTGATAAAACCAAAGTTGGATGGTGGAAAATTGGATATCCAAATTATTTTGCAAGATTAGTTAACTGTCCAAGCTGGATTAGATTATCTATACATATTAATGATGAAATACTAGATTTAAATAAAGTAAAGAAAGTTAATTCCTTTAATAAGGAGTTAAACATGAAAGAAGGTGTGCTTAGAAGGAGCTTTGAAGTAGAATTAAATAATGGAAAAATAATTAGTGTTGAATCTGAAAGATTTATTTCATTAAAAATTAATGAAGTTGGATTATTAAGATATTCAATAAGCTGTTTAAACTCTGATTGTAATATTACTATTAAATCATTTATTGATGATGAAGTTTCAAATGTTGATTCAAATTGGAATGAAAATTTTTTAAACACAGAGGAAGTTTTACAAAATAATGATAGCACTTTTATAAAATCACATGTTTTAAAAACTGATTTTAAAATATGTTCATTTAGTAAAAGTAGAATAATATTAGATCAAGAAAATATACCTTTTGATTCTAATGAAAAAACTGATCATTTATTAAAGTATAACATTAATAAAAATCAATCATTAACAATTGAAAAAATTGGTGGTTATGTTTCAAATTTTACATGTAAAACAGATTTATATGAAAAATCTAAACAAATAATCAATAGAGGTTCAGAACTAGGCTATGATAATCTATTTGAATATCAAAAAAAGTTATGGAGTGATATATGGGAAAAATCAAATATAGAAATTTCGGGAGATTTAAAATCTCAACAAGGAATTCGTTTTAATATATTCCAACTAAATCAAACTTACATGGGTCAAAACCCTGATATGAATATAGGACCTAAAGGATTCACAGGAGAAAAATATGGAGGAGGTACTTATTGGGATACTGAAGCATATTGTTTCCCGTTTTATTTAGCTACTAAAAATACTGAAGTTGCAAGAAACCTTCTAATCTACAGGTATAATCAACTTGACAAAGCCCTACTCAATGCTAAAAAGTTAGGTTTTAACCATGGTGCAGCTCTTTATCCCATGGTTACGGTTAATGGTGAAGAATGTCATAATGAATGGGAAATAACTTTTGAGGAAATTCATAGAAACATTTCAATAGTTATGGCTATAAATAAGTATATAGATTCCACTGGTGATTATACTTACATGACAACCATGGGAATTGAAATTCTGGTTGCTATAGCAAGGTTTTGGGCACAAAGAGTTAGTTTTTCAAAAAAACATAACAAGTATGTTATTTTAGGAGTGACTGGTCCTAATGAATATGAAAACAACGTTAATAATAATTGGTACACAAACTATGGAGCATCATGGTGTTTATCATATACTCTTAAAAATCTAAAAATTATTAAAGAACGTGATTTGTCAAAATATGAATCTTTTAGTTTTGATGAAAAAGAACTTGAGTTATGGAAAAATATTATAAACAACATATATCTACCATATTCTAAAAAATATAAACTTTACATGCAGGATGATGGGTTTGAGGATAAAGAATTAGTTCATGTTGATAAAATACCAAAATCCGAGAGACCTTTGAATCAAAATTGGTCTTGGGATAGAATTTTAAGATCTCCATACATAAAGCAGGGGGATGTTATTCAAGGGGTTTATTTTTTTGAAAATGATTTTTCACCAGAATTTATTGATAACCATTTTAGATTCTATGAAAAATATACAGTGCACGAATCTTCATTATCAGCATCAATTCATTCAGTAATTGCGTCACATATCAATCAAATTGATAAATCTTATAATTATTTCCTTAGAAGTTCCAGATTAGATTTAGATGATTACAACAATGAGGTTGAACAAGGACTTCATATTACCTCTATGGCAGGCAGCTGGATTGCATTAGTTGAAGGATTTGGAGGCTTAAAAATTGATAAAAACAATATTAGCATTAATCCTAAAATTCCTAAAAATTGGGATAGATTAAAGTTCAATATATTTTATAAAAATCAAATATTAAAATTTGAGATAAACAGCGAATCAATTTATGTTTCAGGAACTAATTCAAATAAAATAATTATTAAAAATCTTTCAGATAAAAAATTAAAGTATGTATAAGTTATTTAAAATTCTTCTCATATTATCCTTAATAACATCATGTAAAGACAATCAATTTCAAGTAGATAGAAATAAAATTAATAAAGGTATTGTTTATGAAGTAAATGTAAGACAATACTCTAAAGAAGGATCATTTAAAGCCGTAACTAATGATATAAAAAAAATAAAAAAATTAGGAGTTGAAATTTTATGGTTAATGCCAATTCATCCTATTGGTAAAGAAAAAAGAAAAGGAGGACTTGGGTCTTATTACTCAATTTCCGATTACAAAGGAATTAATCCAGAATTTGGTGATGCTGAAGATTTAAAAGAGCTTGTCAAAGTCGCACATGCTAATGATATGATAGTAATTATGGACTGGGTTGCAAATCATACTGCTTGGGATCATTCATGGATATACAATAATTCAGATTATTACACAAAGGGTTCTGATGGAGAAATTACAGATCCAATAAATCCATATACAGGTGAATCTTGGGGATGGACAGATGTAGCAGACTTAAATTTTGATAATAATCAAATGAGATCTGAAATGATTGATGCAATGAAATATTGGATTGAAGAATTTGAAGTCGATGGTTATAGATGTGATGCAGCTCATAGCTGTCCAGTAGATTTTTGGAAAGAATCAATTAATGAGTTGAGAAAAATTAAAAATGTTTTTATGCTAGCTGAATCAGACCCTTTTAATGTTGGTGGTTTTGAACTAATTAACTCTTTTGAAATGAGCTATAATTGGCAAGGTCATTACATTTTAAATGAAATCTCTAAAGGTCATAAATCAGCGAAAGATTTAACAGAAAATATAAATAGAAATTTAGATATTTATGAAGATGATCATATTTTACTAAATTTCACATCAAATCATGATGAAAACACATGGGCTGGAACTGTCTTTGACAGAATGGGTGAAAGTTATTTAACAATGTCAGTATTAACTTATATAATTCCAGGAATACCTCTACTTTACAATGGTCAAGAGTATTCATTAAGTAAGAGGTTAGGGTTTTTTGAAAAGGACTTTATTCCTAAAGAAAACACTGAACTAGTTGAATTTTATAATAATCTTGGAAAGATCAAAAGAAACAATAAGGCATTACATTTTTCAAAAGAGACAAAATTTGATATTAAAAATTCAATTGACGATGATATATTTATTTTAGAAAGAACTTTGAACGATCAGAGTGTTTTATTTATTAGTAATTTATCTAATGAGTCTAAATCAATTAATCATGAAATAGATGGTAATTACAAAAATCTTCAAAATGGTGAATTAATTAAATTAAGCTCAAAACAAAATCTTGATTTTAATCCATGGGAATATTTATTACTGAAAAAACTTTAATATAAAGTGTCCCAAACATAACATTTAATAAATTAGCTAAACATGAAAATATTCATACTAATTTTCTTAACAATATTTATTTCTTGTGATAATCAATCAAATCTAAACGAATAAACAAAAGCTTTACAGATAAGTTTTAGAAGATATATCTTTACAGTCAAAGAATGTTTCTTGCCCTCTCTATCTATTATATGAATTGTACTTTCAAGTAAATAAAAGTATAAAAAAAGGGGCTATCAAGCCCCTTTTTAAATCAAATATAAATTATTATTCTTTTCTTAAAGATATCATTTTCCATCCTGTCTCATTATTAACATGTTCTCTCAACCCCTGTATTTTTTTATAGGCTTTATTAGGAGCTTGAGTAGCTTGATTTCTTTGATTATGCCAATCTTCTCCATTAGCATAAAAATCAAGAGTAATATAATTCCAATACAAATCTGAACCATATCTACCAATTCTTTTTAATAATCCCCAGCCAGCAACATTTGGATTATTTTCATGAGCTGACTTGAAAGTAATAGTCTCCATATCTTCATAGGCTTTTTCATTTCCAGGAGCTACTTTCATATAATTAATTGTCATCAAATTTGGCAAAGAATCTGTTGACTTAAAATATTTATCCACGACCATAGTATAAGCTGCATCTTTAATAGTTCTTGAAGCTCTATTATTTTTCATAAATAAATCCACATCAGCATCTGTCATGTCTGGGAAAATAGATTTTAGACCTGGATTTTTTCTATTCATTGGGTCATCTGAAATAGTAGCGATAACATAAGTATGATGTCTATCTTCATTTATACCTCCAATAATTTTCCACACATCCCAGCCATTAATATAGCCATCATTTATTCTCTGTTGATGTAGTTTTGCCCATTTATCATTTAGAATTTTGTCATATTCAACTGATTGATCTGGAGTTGATTTAATAAAAGAGAGCTCAACATATTCTTGTGAGTTAGCTAAATTAAAAGTTAAAATGGTAATAAGTAATAAAGTTATTTTTTTCATATAATTAAATTTAATATAGAAATATAATAAATTTTTCGTCTAAAACATACTTATATGTATGTTTAATTATTGTTGTAATAGTAGAAGGAGTTTTTTCATTTTTTCATTTTCTTAAAAGAATAAAACCCTCCATATATAGCAGATAACATCAAGTGCCAAATAAGTGCCAAAATGAATTAGTATATTTAACATGTTTTAATATTGTAAATTGATTTAAACTAGATATTTACAGAGGAGAAAATAAAATATAGTAAAAAAGGGGATGTAGCTCAGCTGGCTAGAGCACTTGACTGGCAGTCAAAGTGTCATTGATATTATTCACCACACAAACAAGAGGTAATTAAGCAAATAACTGATTATATGTTAATATTTGTATTCTTTTAGTATATACTTTTTTTATTATATTTGTTGTAACCCAAGTTGTAACCATTAGAGAAATATAATGAAAATTAGTTTTTATTTAAAATCTAGGATATTAAAAAATGGCAAAAATAATGTTATGTGTAGAATAATTGATGGTCGTAATCAAGATTTTCACTTGACGACAAATTACAAGGTTTTCAAAGAGCACTTTGATGTAAAAGAATTTAGATGTAAAGAAACTCATCCAGAGTATTTACAAATGAATAAAGAACTAGACAACCTTTTAGCATTAAAAAGAGATGCAACAGATAAATATGATGCTAAAAAATTAACTCTTCAACAGTTAAAAAGGCATATGCAAGGCAAGTCAGATTATGAATCCATTGACGGCTATTTACATAGCGTATTTAAAGAAGCAAAAACCGACACCACCTTCACAGATTACAGAAACAAAATAAGTGCAGTTAAATCTATCATGGGTATTAAAAAAGAATTAATGTTTGATGAAATAACTGTTGATTTTTATGATAGATTATACAGGGAAATGCTTAACAAAAATTTAGCTAAGAAAACAATTGTTGGATACGTTAAAGCAATAGATTCTTTATTGAATTTTGCAAAAGAAAGAGGGGTAATTAGATATAAAGCTAAAGTTCCTAAAGACATAAAAAAAGGAGCTAGAGCTACAAGAAAGAGAGAGATCAAAACCTCAACTACTGAAGAAGTAGAAAAATATATTGAAAGCATTGAAAGCATAAAGCAATGGCAGTCAATTGCTATTTGGCTACTGCAGTTTTGTTTAAGGGGGTTTTATCCTGCAGATTTAGTCAAAATGGGTGAGATAGAATACTATGAGCCAAACCATTTAAAACAGCTTAAAAATCAACTTTATATTAAACATTTAAGATCAAAAACAAGACATACAGAAAGAAAAGAAATGTTCATTCATATTGATCAAAATACGACTGCTAAACTCTTGCAAATGGTAAAAAGGAGTGTAGTTTATACCGATACTGGTTCGAAGTACGAGAAAGATATCGCCTCAATACATGATGCATTAAAAATATATGATTATGAAGTCAATAAAAATTCCGACTATCACAAACAAAAATGGTCAATTCACAGAAAACGACTCACAAGATTCAATCTTAATTTGATGACTGCCAGAAAAACATTTAACACTTACGGAAAAAGATTAAAAATTGATGTTGAAACTAGAAAAATATTACTTGGTCAAAGGAATGATCCTTTGTTAGACGCAAGTTATGACAACAACGACGACGAAGTGATTCATAATGAAGTTCAGGAGGCGCATAAAAGCATCTTAGAGGGGTTTAAAGTGCCTCAACTAATAAATCAATTAACAAAAAAATTAGACGCCTTAAGCGCTCCGAAATGGATACAAGGCAATGTGGGAATTATAAAAGATATTAGAGAGAAAATTAATGATTGGTCAAAAACTGGAAAAAATATGGACAGAGGCAAAATTGTTCAAAAAGGGTGGTTCATTTTAACCGGCGTAGATTTTCAAAATTTATTTAATGATGACAAAAATAGTAATGAGCATTTCCTCACCCTAGCAAATCAAAGTGTATACTGGAAATATGAGGAAATTACAAATGAAATTGCAAAATGGTTTAATGAACCAATACCTAAGTCGAAGAGTGAAAAAAATAAAAGAGATTCAGAAAAATACAGAAAAAAGATAGTTTCTCACTTGTTGGAGAAATCTAATCTTAAAAACAAAGATAAAGGCGCGAAAGTCATAGAGCTTATTGCAAAACGCGCCTAAACAAAATACTGGTTGACCCTTCCAAAATTAAAATAGGGCAGAAATCGGAGAGTAGCTGAAAGTAGTACTACCACGTAAAAGCAACAATAAAGGAAACTGGGAAGAATACCCTAGCAGGAAGCATATGCGCCTGTTTTGTAATTAAAAAACGCTGAATAATTCGCAAGAATTTGACTAACTCTTATTGTGTTCTTAAATGAATTAAAATAATTGTTTAAATAATTGATAATGAATAGTTTAAATACATATTATAGACAAAGACAAGTTAATAGAACTTGGAGAACATTCTTGCCTAAACAGAACTATAGCAAACTAGCTACTATATATCCAGCTAGTATGAAAAACAAATATATGTTTGAGGAGAATTTCAGAAAACTTAGCAATTCATTTAACATTAATAAGCTATTCTATTCAGTAGAAAGAAATATAGATTTTTCTGGATATCATATCCATTTAATGATGGATACAAAGTCAATTAACAGGAAAGTATTAGCTCATCAATTAGGTATCAAACAAAGTCAAGTGACGTACTTGGAAAGCATTAGAAGCAAGAACGCTATTTCTAATTATGTAACCAAGTATATGAAAGGAGATATGTTGCATTATAACATTTATTAAAAACACAATTATTATGAAAGACAAATTAATTATAAGGTTATCCAAAAGGGATAAATCAATGTATAAGGAACTGGCAGAAAAAGAAAAAATGTCAGTAAGTGCATTGGTTAGAAATACAATGAATAAAAGAATAAAAGGTTAGTTAAAAGGGGGGGGTTAAGAGTGTTCTCTTTATGTTCTTGGGTTAAACTCCCCCTACTAACTGTCTAAATTAGGATTTAATAGAAAAACATGAGAAATAAAACAGGTGGGAGGCAAAAAGGAACTCCAAACAAGGTAAGTACAAGAGTTAAAGAAAAACTTACAAATATTATAGATGAATGCATTGATTCAATTGACGTACAAGAACTCTACACAGAAGAGAAAATTAAGTTGATTCAAATTGGTTTGCAATACATAACGCCCAAACTAAGAGATGTTCAAAAAGAAACTATTGACAATAACAAGAGCTTTGAAGTTCAAGTAGTAAATTCTAAGGAACTAAAAGAAAGATTAGACAATTATGAGAAACAAACTGAAGTAGATGAAAACAAAAACGATTACGACATTCGTTTTGTTCCTGCTTAATATTTTTCATTAAATTTAGTTGCAAACTAAGTATAAACAAGAAATTTTGAAAGACCTAAGCGACAAATTTGAAATTCAAAAAACTTGTGAATATAAAGGAGAAGTTTATCACGTAAGAGATAATGGGCATGTGTTTCGACTTAGAAAGTCAAACAAAAGAAAAAGACCTTTAGATGAAATATGGACAATTGGTAAGGTTAATATAAAACGAGGTTATTTAAGCTTCTCTTCTGAAGCAGTTCATAGAATAGTAGCTACAGCTTTTCATAAAAAACCTTCTGATAAACACGTTGTTGACCACATAGATACCAATAAGCAAAATAACAGACCTGAAAATTTAAGATGGATTACAAGATTGGAGAATATCCTATTAAATCCAATTACTCTTAAAAGAATTATTTACAAATATGGAAGTATTGATAAATTCTTTGAAAACCCATCTTCACCAAAAGAAGGTCAACTTGAACAGAACTATTCTTGGATGCGAGCCGTTACGAAAGAAGAAGCTGAAACCTGTCTTAATAATTTAGCAAAT
>JAAZZF010000037.1 GCA_014239275.1 Flavobacteriaceae bacterium
ACACCGTTTTTTGTAACTACAGCTACATCCTCAATTCTTATGTATAATTTTTCTTCAGGAATCCATATCATAGGATCAATAGTAAAAACCATTCCTTCTTTAAGGTCAATTCCATGAACTCTTCCAACATCATGTACAGCCATTCCAACAGGATGTTGAAAGTGACCTCTGAATGATAGTGCGTTTTGAACAGCTTTTAAATATCTTGGTTTTGAAAATGTTTTTCCTTTAAGATATTCTTTCATTTCTTTAGCTGCTTTACTTAACACCTTATTTGAATTTGTGCCTGGTTTTATATATTTAAATAAAGCATCTCTATAAGAGACTATAAACTCATATAATTCAGTTTGTCCTTTATTAAAAACTCCATTAACAGGCCATATTCTGGTAACATCACTAGTATAATTATGGTAATCTGGCGCATAATCCATAAGTACTAAATCACCATCTTTTAAAATATCCTTTTTTCTAAAATAATGTCCCATATAAGCATTAGATCCGCCACCAATAATAGCGGGGTACCCATCCCCTTGTGAACCATGTTGATAGAAAATATATTTTGCAGCTGCATCCAGTTGAAATTCGTAAATACCAGGTTTTGTTGATCTCATTGCTTCAATTATACCTAAACCTGCAATTTCTGTAGCTTTTCTAATAATTTCGATTTCTTTTGGACTTTTTATTAAACGCATTGAGTCTAGTAAAGGAGATAAATCTCTGATTTTAAATTCAGGGAAACGATCCTTAATTAGTTTAATAAATCTTGATTCACGTGTGGTACTAGAATCCCATGGGTCAGCCGCAGCACGAGCATGTCCATGTAATATTTCATCTCTACTGTCATTTCCCATTTCTGCTGGACTAAATGGGGTATATAATGTAGGATTAGGACCATTTATAAGACCCGTTCCAACCAAGTCATTTCCAAGACGATCTAATGATTTAACATTGTTTATTCCAGTTAATTTTTTAATTAATTCAGCATCATCAAAGGATAAAATTTTTCCTTGACTTTTTTCTCTATTATTTTCCCTCCTAGGCAAATAAATGGTTGTCTTTTTGTTTTTTCCATTTAACAACAAGTATGCATGCCCCTCTTCAATTCCAGACAAATAATAAAAAGTGTTGGTTTGTCTAAAAACTTTAAAACCAGCAACACTTGCACCTCCTTGTATTAAAGCAATCGAATTCGTTCCAATTTCATTAAAAATTTTAGATCTTCTAGCTTGAAATTCACCTATTGTAAAGTCAGTTTGATAATAATGTTTTTCTTGAGAATAAAGATTGTAATTATTTGATAATATTAGTGTAGCAGAAATTAAAAAAAATTTGTAAAAACTCATTATTACTTTATAGTTGTTGATATTAATAATTTTTATTTATTAACTTGATATGGAAACAATTTAATGATAATTTTTAATATTAGTAAGTTTAAAAAAGATTTAATAAAATAATATTTAGGTTATGGTAATACTAAAGAATAATATTTCCCTGTTTTTTTTAATTATAATTCTATGTTTTTCAAATAAAACATTTGCTATTAAAGATAATTATCCAAAAAACCCAAAAATAGATGCTATAAACTATACTTTTAATATAGAATTATCAGATGCCACAGATGAGATTACTTGTGAAGTTATTATTGATATTAGGTTTTTAGGATCAGGTGTAAAGAAATTACGATTAGATTTAATAAATGCCTCTAGTAAATTAGAAAATAAAGGAATGATTGTTAGTGAGGTTTCTTCTGATGGTAAAGCATTAATTTTTTCTCATAAGAATGATGAACTTTTAATAGACTTACCTGAACCATCCTTATTAAATCAATTTTCTAAATTTAAAATTAAGTACAAAGGAATTCCACAAAGCGGCTTGATAATTGGTAAAAATAAATATGGAGATCGTACTTTTTTTAGTGATAATTGGCCAAACCTAACTCGTCATTGGCTTGCCACTATTGATCACCCTTATGATAAAGCTATGTGTGAATTTATAGTTATAGCACCAGATCATTATCAAATTGTATCAAATGGTCTTAAAGTTGAAGAAAGTAATTTGGATAACAATAAACGGATAACCCATTGGAAGCAATCGATTCCAATTGCTACATGGTTATTTGTTTTAGGTGCTGCTGATTTTGCAGTTCAATATGTCGATGAATTTGATGGTAAATCAATTCAAACTTGGGTGTTTAAACAAGATAGAGATGCTGGATTTTATGATTTTGCAGAACCAACAAAAAAAGTTTTAGAATTTTACAGTAATTATATTGGACCATTTTCATATGAAAAACTTGCCAATATACAGTCCAACAGCGTAAGTGGAGGTATGGAAGCTGCTTCAGCAATTCTTTATAGCGATAAATCTGTTGTAGGTGATCGTAATAAACGTTGGAGGAATGTTGTTATTCATGAGATTGCTCATCAATGGTTTGGCAATTCAGTAACAGAATATGATTGGGATGATGTTTGGTTAAGCGAAGGGTTTGCTACGTATTTCACTTTGTTATTTATTGAGAATGAATATGGGAGAGAGGAATTTATTAAAGGACTTGAATCAAGTCAAAAGAGAGTAGATTCATTTTATAATAAAAATCCAAATTATCAAATTGTTCATGATAATTTGAAGAATATGAAAAACGTTACAAGTTCGCAAACTTATCAAAAAGGCAGTTGGGTTTTACACATGCTTCGGGGTGTTTTAGGCACTGAAATTTTTTGGAAAGGAATTAGAGCTTATTATAAAAAATATAAAGATTTAAATGCAACAACATCTGATTTTAGAAAAATAATGGAGTATGTCTCAAATAAAGATTTGAGACTGTTTTTTGATCAATGGTTGTATAAACCAGGAATTCTAAAATTAAAAGGAGATTGGCATTATGATAAAAATCAATTAATCATTAACTTAAATCAGGTTCAATCTGATGGTAGTTTATTTGAAATGTCAATTGAAGTTGGGATTGTTTATGAAAATAATATACATAGTACAGAATTAATTGAAGTCAGAAAAAAAACAAATTTATTTATAATAGATGTTGATAAGGAACCGAAAAATGTTATTCTAGATCCAAATTATTGGGTTTTAATGACAAAAGATTTTAATAAGAAAAATTGAAATAATACACTTTTAGTGGTTAAAGAAATACAATTAATTTGACTCCATTTTTATTGCAAAATCAACTTTTTATTTTTTAATATTATTAATAATCGTTTATATGAGATAAAAAAATGCATTTTTATTAATTTTTTTGATATAAAATTTATATATTTGCGCTCATTTTAAAAGTAATAAAACAATATATTATGGCAAAGGAAACTTTCGATCGTTCAAAACCCCACTTAAATATTGGTACAATTGGACACGTAGATCACGGTAAAACAACCTTAACTGCAGCTATTACTAAGGTTTTAGCAGATGCAGGACTTTCTGAAGCAAAAAGCTTTGATCAAATTGACAATGCTCCTGAGGAAAAAGAAAGAGGTATTACTATTAACACTTCGCATGTTGAATATCAAACAGCGGATCGTCATTATGCACATGTTGACTGTCCTGGACACGCGGATTATGTAAAAAACATGGTTACTGGTGCTGCTCAAATGGATGGTGCAATTCTTGTAGTTGCTGCCTCTGATGGGCCAATGCCACAAACAAGAGAACATATACTTTTAGGAAGACAAGTTGGTATTCCTAGAATTGTAGTTTTTCTTAATAAGGCTGATCAAGTGGATGATGAAGAATTATTAGAGCTTGTCGAAATGGAAGTAAGAGATTTATTAAACTTTTATGAATATGATGGAGATAATGGTCCTGTAATTTTAGGATCTGCTCTAGGTGCCTTGAACGGAGAACAAAAATGGGTTGATACTATTATGGAATTGATGAAAAATGTTGATTCTTGGATTGAACTTCCTAAAAGGGATGTTGAAAAAGATTTTTTAATGCCTGTTGAAGATGTATTTTCAATTACTGGTAGAGGAACTGTAGCAACTGGTAGAATTGAAACTGGTGTTGCAAATACCGGAGATTCTGTTGATATTATTGGAATGGGAGCTGAAAAACTTGGATCTACTGTAACAGGAGTTGAGATGTTTAGAAAAATTTTAGACAGAGGAGAAGCAGGGGATAATGTTGGAATTCTTTTAAGAGGAATAGAAAAAACTGATATTAAAAGAGGAATGGTAATTTGTAAACCAGGTTCAGTTAAACCTCATGGTAAATTTAAAGCAGAGGTTTATATTTTAAAGAAAGAAGAAGGTGGAAGACACACTCCATTTCATAACAATTATAGACCACAGTTTTATGTTAGAACAACTGACGTAACTGGTAATATTGAACTTCCTAAAGGAGTTGAAATGGTAATGCCAGGTGATAACCTTACTATTACTGTAGATTTAATTAGTCCAATTGCTTGTAGTGTTGGATTAAGATTTGCTATTAGAGAAGGTGGTAGAACAGTTGGTGCTGGTCAGGTTACTGAGATTTTAGATTAAAGTAATAAAAAATTCTGTAAAAGGTATCTGCATAATTTGTGGATGCCTTTTATGGCTAAAAATGTAGGGTGTATTAAATGACACCAATAGAGACGGGTTTAGCTCAGTTGGTAGAGCACTGGTCTCCAAAACCAGGTGTCGGGAGTTCGAGTCTCTCAACCCGTGCAAAATTTGAAAATGAATATAGTTTCTTATATTAAGGAGTCTTTTTCAGAATTGAAAGAACATGTTTCTTGGACTCCTATTAATGAACTTTCACGTTTGACAGTAGTTGTACTAGTTTTTTCTATAATTTTCGCATTACTTATTTGGATTGCTGATACAATTTTATCAAGAGTTGTTAAAATTTATTTTGAATTTATTAATTAAATAAAATGTCCGATACAGATATTAAAAAGTGGTATGTTGTTAGGGCTGTTAGTGGTCAGGAAAATAAAATTAGATCTTATATGGAGTCTGAAATTAATAGACTTGGTTTTTCTAAACTTGTTGAAGAAATTTTGGTTCCTACTCAGAAAGTAGTCCAAATAAGAAAAGGAAAGAAAGTTCATAAAGAGAAAGTTTATTTTCCTGGATATATTATGATTAAAGCAAATTTATCTGGTGAAATCCCTCATATTATAAAATCTCTTCCGAACGTTATTGGATTTTTAGGAGAAACAAAAGGTGGTGATCCTGTTCCTTTAAGAACAGCTGAAGTTAATAGAATGTTAGGTAAGGTTGATGAGTTGTCAACTGAATCAGAAAACATTGCAATTCCATTTGTTATTGGTGAGAATATTAAAGTAATAGATGGCCCATTCAACGGTTTTAACGGGGCAGTTGAAAAAGTTAATGAGGATAAGAGAAAGTTAGAGGTTATGGTTAAAATATTTGGTAGAAAAACTCCTTTGGAGTTATCATATATGCAAGTTGAGAAAATATAAATGTTACAATATAAATCGTTTCTTAAATAGCTTCCAATTATTTAAGAGATAATAAATATTAATAATGGCTAAAGAATTAGAAAAAGTAATGAAGTTGCAAATTAGAGGGGGTGCTGCCAATCCTTCACCACCTGTTGGACCTGCGTTAGGTGCAGCTGGTGTTAATATTATGGAGTTTTGTAAGCAATTTAACTCAAGAACTCAAGACAAACCTGGTAAGATATTACCTGTATCAATTACAGTTTACAAGGATAAGTCTTTTGAATTTGTTGTTAAAACCCCACCAGCAGCAGTACAATTATTGGAAGCAGCTAAGATTAAAAAAGGATCCGGTGAACCAAATCGTAGTAAAGTTGCCACTGTATCTTGGGATCAAGTTAAAGTGATTTCTGAAGACAAAATGGTTGATTTAAATGCATTTACTATTGAGTCTGCTATGAAAATGGTAGCTGGAACAGCTAGGTCAATGGGTATTAAAGTGAAAGGAAAAGCTCCTTTTTAATTTTTTAATTTAAGATTATGACAAAAATTTCAAAAAAGCGAAAAATTGCTTTGACTAAATTTGAGAATGATAAAACATATTCATTAAAAGAAGCTTCGTCAGTTGTGAAGGAAGTTACTAGTAACAATTTCGATGCTTCTGTAGATTTAGCAATTCGTTTGGGAGTTGATCCTACAAAAGCGGATCAAAATATAAGAGGAGTCGTAACTCTTCCAAATGGAACAGGAAAAAATGTAAAAGTACTTGCTCTTGTTACTCCTGACAAAGAAAAAGAAGCTACAGATTCTGGTGCAGATTATGTTGGTCTTGATGAATATTTACAAAAAATCAAAGATGGTTGGACAAATATTGATGTGATTATTACTATGCCAAGTGTTATGGGTAAATTAGGACCTCTTGGTAAGGTTTTAGGTCCTAGAGGTTTAATGCCTAATCCAAAAACAGGTACTGTTACTATGGATATTTCCAAGGCTGTTTCTGATGTAAAAGCAGGTAAAATTGATTTTAGAGTAGATAAGTCAGGAATTATTCATGCTTCAATTGGTAAAGTTTCATTTGATGCAGAAAAAATTTATGCCAATTCACTTGAGTTAATCCAAAATATAATTAAGCTAAAACCTAGTTCATCTAAGGGAACTTATTTGAAAAGTATTTCTATGTCAAGCACAATGAGTCCAGGTATTAATATTGATACTAATATTTAGTTAAAAAAGTAAAAATGACAAGAGAAGAAAAATCTAAAGTAATAGAAAGGTTGACTGCTGAATTAGCAGATAATACTAATATTTACATGACAGATACTTCAGGTCTTAATGCTATTGAAACAAGTAAATTAAGAAGAGCTTGTTTTAAGGCAAACATTAAATTATCGGTTGTAAAAAATTCTTTGCTTGCAAAAGCAATGGAAGCATCTGAAAAAGACTTTGGAGAATTAAACCAAGTTTTGGTTGGTAATACTGCTTTAATGTATTCAAAGGTTGGTAATTTGCCTGCTAAATTAATTGAAGAGTTTAGAAAAAAATCTGAAAGACCAATATTGAAAGGCGCATCTATTGAAGATGCTGTATATCTTGGAGATGATCAGGTTGGGTTTTTAGCTAGAATTAAATCAAGAGAGGAATTACTTGGAGAAGTTATTACAATTTTACAGTCTCCAACTAAAAACCTTATTTCAGCTTTACTATCAAGTAAATCAAAGATCTCAGGAGTTTTAAAAACTCTTGCGAATAAAAAAGAGTAATAAAAAAAGAGTAATTAAAAATAATAATAACAATAAATATTTATAAAATGGCAGATTTAAAAGATTTTGCAGAACAATTAGTTAATCTAACAGTTAAAGAAGTTAATGAGTTAGCAGAGATTCTTAAAAGTGAATATGGTATCGAACCAGCAGCTACAGCAGTAGTTTCAGCTGGACCTGCAGCTGGAGAAGGTGGAGAAGCAGCTGAGGAAAAATCAGAATTTGATGTAGTTTTAACTGCAGCAGGCGGTTCAAAATTAGCTGTAGTAAAACTTGTAAAGGAATTGACAGGACTTGGCTTGAAAGAAGCTAAAGAACTTGTTGATAATGCGCCAAGTAACATTAAAGAAGCAGTTTCTAAGGATGAAGCTGAAGGATTTAAAAAGTCACTTGAAGAAGCTGGAGCAGAAGTAGAATTAAAATAATTCTATTTACGCTTTAGTTTCATTTGCAACTCCCTTGGTACTAGGGGAAATCCTTAGTACCTAATAGTTTTTTAACGTTCTTTTAATTTAAATTGATTTCAATGCATAATAATACAAATAGATTAAACTTTGCTTCAGCTACTAATATTCCTGATTATCCAGATTTCCTAGATATTCAGATTAAATCATTTCAAGATTTTTTTCAATTAGAAACTAAGTCAGATGAAAGAACGGATGAAGGGCTTTTTAATACTTTCTTAGAAAATTTCCCAATTTCAGATTCTAGAAATCAATTTATTTTAGAGTTTTTAGATTATTTTGTAGACCCTTCTAGATATTCAATACAAGAATGTATTGAAAGAGGTTTAACTTACAGTGTTCCATTAAAAGCAAGGTTAAAACTTTTTTGTACTGATGAAGAACATGAAGATTTTGAGACAATAGTTCAGGATGTTTATTTAGGTGTAATTCCTTATATGACACCAAGTGGAACATTTATTATTAATGGTGCTGAGCGTGTTGTAGTTTCACAATTACATAGATCTCCAGGAGTATTCTTTGGGCAATCATTTCATGCAAACGGAACTAAACTATACTCTGCTAGAGTAATTCCTTTTAAAGGTTCATGGATTGAGTTTGCTACTGATATTAATAGTGTAATGTATGCTTATATCGATCGAAAAAAGAAATTACCCGTTACTACTTTGTTAAGAGCAATAGGTTATGAAAGAGACAAAGATATATTAGAAATATTTGATTTAGCTGAGGAAGTTAAAGTTTCAAAATCTGGTCTTAAAAAGTATTTAGGCAGAAAATTAGCTGCTAGGGTTTTAAATTCTTGGTTTGAAGATTTTGTTGATGAAGATACAGGAGAGGTTGTTTCAATTGAAAGAAATGAAATTGTTTTAGACAGGGACGTTGTAATTGATAAAGACAATATTTTAGAAATTTTAGAGACTAATACAAAGACTATTCTTCTTCATAAAATTGATGGTCAATTTTCAGATTATGCTATTATTCATAATACTTTACAGAAAGACCCTACAAATTCGGAAAAAGAAGCTGTTGAACACATTTATAGACAATTAAGAAATGCTGAGCCACCTGATGAAGAAACTGCAAGAGGAATTATTGATAAGTTGTTTTTCTCTGATCAGAGATACAATTTAGGTGAAGTAGGTAGGTATAGAATGAATAAAAAGTTAGGGCTTAATATTGAAATGGATAAGTTGGTCTTAACTAAGGAAGATATAATTACTATAATTAAATATTTAATTGAATTAATTAATTCAAAATCAGAAATTGATGATATTGATCACCTTTCAAATAGAAGAGTTAGAACTGTCGGCGAGCAACTTTCAACTCAGTTTGGTGTAGGTTTATCAAGAATGGCAAGAACTATTAGGGAAAGAATGAATGTTAGGGACAATGAAGTTTTTACCCCTATAGATTTAATTAATGCCAAAACATTATCTTCAGTTATTAATTCTTTTTTTGGGACAAATCAACTGTCTCAATTTATGGATCAAACAAATCCTTTAGCAGAAATTACACATAAGCGTAGACTTTCTGCATTAGGTCCTGGTGGTTTATCTAGAGAAAGAGCTGGATTTGAAGTTAGAGATGTTCATTATACTCATTATGGTAGATTGTGCCCAATTGAAACTCCAGAAGGTCCAAATATTGGTTTGATTTCATCATTAGGTGTTTTTGCTAAAGTAAATAATCTTGGATTTATAGAGACGCCATATAGAAAAGTAGAAAATGGGGTAGTTGATTTAAAAAATTACAGTTTTTTAAGTGCAGAAGAAGAGGAAGGGAAATTAATTACTCAAGCTAATATTCCAAAGGATAAAAATGGCAAAATTACATCTGAAAAAGTAATTGCTAGACAAGAAGCAGATTACCCAGTTATTGATCCAAATCAGGTTAATTATACTGATGTTGCTCCAAATCAAATTGCTTCTATTTCAGCATCTCTTATTCCTTTTCTTGAACATGATGATGCGAATAGAGCTTTGATGGGATCTAATATGATGAGACAATCAGTCCCATTACTTAGACCTCAGTCTCCAATTGTAGGAACTGGTCTTGAAAGACAGGTTGCATCAGATTCTAGAGTATTAATAAATGCTGATTATGATGGAAAAGTAATTTATGTTGATTCTCAAAAAATTACAATAAAATATAAACTTACAGATGATCAAAAATTGACAAGTTTTGATACAGATGAAAAAACATATTCTCTTGTTAAGTTTAGAAAAACGAATCAAGGCACATGTATCAACTTAAAACCTATTGTTGTCAAGGGAGATGAAGTAAATAAAGGTCAAGTTTTATGTGAGGGTTATGCTACTAAAAAAGGAGAACTTGCATTAGGAAGAAATTTAAAAGTTGCCTTTATGCCTTGGAAGGGCTATAATTTTGAAGATGCTATTGTTATTTCAGAAAAAGTAGTTAGAGATGATGTTTTTACCTCACTTCATATTGATGAATATTCTTTAGATGTTAGAGATACTAAACTTGGGATGGAGGAACTTACTAATGATATTCCTAATGTTAGTGAAGAAGCTACTGCGAATCTGGATGAAAATGGAATGATTAGAATTGGGGCTGAAGTTCACCCTGGAGATATACTCATTGGAAAGATAACTCCTAAAGGAGAATCAGACCCTACTCCAGAAGAAAAGTTATTAAGAGCTATTTTTGGAGATAAGGCAGGAGATGTTAAAGACGCATCGTTTAAAGCACCTCCATCTTTAAATGGTATTGTAATTGATAAGAAATTATTTACTAGACCAATTAAAGACAAGAGGAAAAGATCTGAAGACAAAGAACTTTTAAGTCAACTTGAAATTCAATTTGAAGATAAATTTAAAGCCCTTAAGGCTAAGCTTATAGAAAAGCTTTATTTGATTTTGAATGGAAAAACATGTCAAGGGATATTTAATGATCTTGGTGAAGAAATACTTTATAAGGGAAAAAAATATACTTTAAAAATGCTTAATAAAGTTGAAGAGTATACCCATTTAGTTTCTGGTCAATGGACAGTTGATAAAAAAACTAATGCATTAGTTGTTTCTTTATTACATAACTATAAAATTAAAGAAAATGATCTTCAAGGAATGCATAGACGTGAAAAGTTTACAATTTCAGTTGGAGATGAACTTCCTCCTGGAATTTTAAAATTAGCAAAAGTATATATTGCTAAAAAGAGAAAGCTTAAGGTGGGGGATAAAATGGCAGGAAGGCATGGTAATAAAGGTATTGTTGCTAGAATTGTAAGACAAGAAGATATGCCTTTCTTAGAAGATGGGACACCAGTTGATATAGTTTTAAACCCACTTGGGGTTCCTTCAAGAATGAATATTGGTCAAATTTATGAAACGGTATTAGGTTGGGCAGGTCTTAAATTAGGAAGAAAGTTTTCTACTCCAATTTTTGACGGTGCTACTTTAGATCAAATAAATGAATTAACTGATGAAGCAGATCTTCCCAAATTTGGTCATACTTATTTGTATGATGGAGGAACTGGAAAAAGGTTTGACCAAGCAGCAACTGTAGGAGTTATCTATATGTTGAAATTAGGGCATATGGTCGATGATAAGATGCATTCAAGATCAATTGGACCTTATTCTTTAATTACTCAACAACCCTTAGGTGGTAAAGCACAATTTGGTGGACAGAGATTTGGAGAAATGGAGGTATGGGCTCTTGAGGCATATGGAGCATCGAGTACTTTACAAGAAATTTTAACAATTAAATCTGATGATGTTCAAGGAAGAGCCAAGGCTTATGAAGCTATAGTAAAGGGCGAAAAGATGCCTGATCCTGGTTTACCGGAATCATTTAACGTATTAATGCATGAACTTAAAGGTCTTGGTCTAGATATTAGACTAGAAGAATAAAAAAACGAATTATTATGTCAAGAAAAATTGAAATTAATAAGTCTAAGAAATTTTCAAAAATATCAATAGGTCTAGCCTCTCCTGAAGTAATTTTAGCTTCATCTAGAGGAGAAATCCTTAAACCAGAAACTATAAATTATAGAACTCATAAACCTGAAAGAGATGGTTTGTTTTGTGAAAGAATTTTTGGTCCTGTAAAAGATTATGAATGTGCTTGTGGAAAATATAAAAGAATTAGATACAAAGGAATTATTTGTGATAGATGTGGTGTTGAAGTAACTGAAAAAAAAGTTAGAAGAGATAGGGTAGGTCATATTAATTTAGTAGTTCCTGTAGCTCATATTTGGTATTTTCGTTCTTTACCGAATAAGATAGGTTATCTTCTAGGGTTACCATCTAAAAAATTAGATATGATTATATATTATGAAAGATATGTAGTTATTCAACCTGGTTTAGCTGTTAATATTGAAGGAGAACCTATTAATAAGATGGATTTTCTTACAGAAGAAGAATATATTAATATAGTTGACAATTTAGCTCAGGAAAATCAATTTTTAGATGATGAGGATCCAAATAAGTTTATTGCTAAAATGGGCGCAGAATGTTTGATTGAACTTTTATCTAGAATAGATTTAAATGAACTTTCATATGAATTAAGGCATAAAGCTAATACTGAATCTTCCAAACAAAGAAAAATGGAAGCTTTGAAAAGACTTCAAGTAGTAGAGTCTTTTAAAGATGCAAATATTAATAAGGAGAATAAACCTGAATGGATGATATTAAAGGCTATTCCAGTAATTCCACCTGAGCTTAGACCCTTAGTTCCCTTAGATGGAGGAAGATTTGCAACTTCTGATTTAAATGACTTATATAGAAGAGTTATTATTAGAAATAATAGGTTAAAAAGACTTGTTGAGATAAAAGCTCCTGAAGTTATCTTAAGAAATGAAAAAAGAATGCTTCAGGAATCTGTAGATTCTCTTTTTGATAATACAAGAAAATCATCTGCAGTGAAAACAGATGCAAATCGTCCTTTAAAATCCTTATCAGATTCTTTAAAAGGAAAACAAGGTAGATTTCGTCAGAATCTTTTAGGAAAAAGAGTTGACTATTCAGCAAGATCAGTTATTGTTGGGGGTCCTGACTTAAAACTTTATGAGTGTGGACTTCCTAAAAATATGGCCGCTGAATTATATAAACCTTTTATTATCAGAAAATTAATTGAAAGAGGAATAGTTAAGACCGTAAAGTCAGCAAAAAAAATTATTGATAGAAGAGAACCTTTAGTTTGGGATATTTTAGAAAATGTTTTAAAAGGTCATCCTGTTTTATTAAATAGAGCCCCAACACTTCACAGACTTGGTATTCAAGCTTTTCAACCTAATTTAATTGAAGGTAAAGCTGTTCAAGTACACCCTTTAGTATGTACTGCATTTAATGCTGATTTTGATGGAGATCAAATGGCAGTTCACCTTCCATTAGGTCCAGAAGCTATTCTTGAGGCTCAATTATTAATGTTAGCATCTCATAATATTTTAAACCCCGCTAACGGTTCTCCTATTACAGTTCCTTCTCAGGATATGGTTTTGGGACTATATTATATGACTAAATTATTAAAATCTACGGATGAATATAAGGTTAAAGGAGAAGGATTAACTTTTTATTCTGCTGAAGAAGTAAATATTGCTTATAATGAAGAAAGAGTAGAATTAAATGCAATGATAAAAATTAGAGCAAAGGATATTAATGAAAACGGTGAATTAGTTTTTAAAATTATTGAAACCACTGTTGGCAGAGTGTTATTTAATCAAGTTGTTCCTGAACAAGCAGGTTTTATAAATGAAGTTTTAACAAAAAAATCACTTCGTGATATTATTGGAAAGATTCTTAAAGCAACTAGTGTTCCTGAAACTGCACAATTTTTAGATAAAATCAAAGACATGGGATTCTCTTTTGCATTTAAAGGGGGATTATCCTTTAGTTTAGGAGATATTATTATTCCTCCTGAAAAACATGAAATGATTTCAAGTGCAAATGTTGAAGTTGATACAATTATAGCTAATTATAATATGGGACTAATTACAAACAATGAAAGATATAATCAGGTTATTGATGTTTGGACTTCTGCAAACGCAACATTAACGGAGCTCGCAATGAAAAGAATTAGTGAAGATCAACAAGGGTTTAATTCAGTATATATGATGCTTGATTCTGGTGCACGTGGTTCCAAAGAACAAATACGTCAGCTTACGGGAATGAGAGGGTTAATGGCTAAACCTAAAAAAGCTAGTGCTAGTGGAGGTGAGATTATTGAAAATCCTATACTTTCAAATTTTAAAGAAGGTTTATCAATTTTAGAATATTTTATTTCAACTCATGGAGCAAGAAAGGGTCTAGCAGATACAGCATTAAAAACTGCTGATGCTGGATATTTAACTAGAAGGCTGGTAGATGTTGCTCAGGATGTAATTGTTAATTATGTCGACTGTAATACTTTAAGAGGAATTTCTGTTGAACCTTTAAAAAAGAATGAAGAAATTGTTGAATCTCTTGGAGAAAGAATTTTAGGAAGAGTTTCTTTACACGATATATATGATCCTAATACAAATGAAATTATAGTTAATTCTGGAAGTGAAATTTCTGAAGATGTTGTTAAGGAAATTAAAAATACAACGATTGATAAAGTTGAAGTAAGATCTCCTTTAACTTGTGAATCTCCAAAGGGAATTTGCGCAAAATGTTATGGAAGAAACCTTGCAACTGGTAAAATGGTTCAAAATGGTGAAGCTGTTGGAGTTGTTGCAGCTCAATCAATTGGTGAACCAGGAACTCAGTTGACTTTAAGGACTTTCCATGTTGGAGGTATTGCTGGTAATATTTCAGAGGAAAATAAGTTAATGGTTAAATTTGATGGTACTGCAGAAATGGAAGATTTAAAAACAGTTAAAAGTAAAGATGCAGATGGGAATAAAATAAATATTGTTATATCTAGAACTTGTGAATTAAAAATGTTAGATAAAAAAACAGGTATTGTTTTAAGTACTAATATAATTCCTTATGGATCTACTATCTTTATTAAAGATGGAGAAAAATTAAGTAAAGGAGATGTTGTTTGTCAGTGGGATCCCTATAATGGTGTAGTTGTATCAGAATTTGGTGGAGTAATTGAATATGAAAATATTGAGCAAGGAGTTACTTATCAGGTTGAAATTGATGAACAAACTGGATTTAAGGAGAAAGTTATTTCAGAATCAAGAAATAAAAAAATTGTTCCTACTCTTTTAATTAATGATAATAAAGGTAAAAATGTAAGAACTTATAATCTTCCTGTTGGAGCTCACTTAATGGTAAATGATGGAGATAAGGTAAAAGAAGGGAAAATACTAGTTAAAATTCCAAGAAAATCTGCTAAATCTGGTGATATCACAGGTGGTCTTCCAAGAGTTACAGAACTTTTTGAAGCAAGAAACCCTTCTAATCCTGCAGTTGTTAGTGAAATAGATGGTGTAGTTAATTTTGGAAAAATTAAAAGAGGAAACAGGGAAATTATTGTTGAATCTAAAACTGGAGAGATTAAGAAATATTTGGTTAAATTATCCAATCAAATCTTGGTTCAAGAAAATGACTTTGTAAAAGCTGGAATGCCATTGTCTGATGGTTCTATTACTCCTAACGATATTTTAAATATCAAAGGCCCTTCAGCAGTTCAACAGTATCTTGTAAATGAAGTGCAAGAGGTCTACAGGTTACAGGGTGTAAAAATAAATGATAAACATTTTGAAGTTTTAATTAGGCAAATGATGCAGAAAGTTAAAATACAAGATTCTGGAGACACTACTTTCTTAGAGGGTCAATTAATTCATAAAAATGAATTTATCATTGAAAATGACAATCTATATAGTAAAAAAATTATTGAGTCAGTTGGTGCTTCAGAAAACTTTAAAGAAGGTCAAATAGTAAGTGCTAGAGAACTTAGAGATGAAAATTCATTACTTAAACGCGAAGATAAAGAGCTTGTTATGGCTAGAGATGCTGTAAATGCCACAGCAACTCCAATTCTTCAAGGTATTACAAGAGCTTCTTTACAAACTAAATCATTTATTTCTGCCGCTTCTTTCCAAGAAACTACTAAAGTTTTAAATGAAGCAGCTGTTAATGGCAAAGTTGATGACCTTGAAGGATTAAAAGAGAATGTAATAGTTGGACATAAAATTCCAGCGGGTACTGGAAACAGAAAGTTTAATGATTTTATTGTTGGCTATACTGATGAATATGAAGAATTATTAGCTGCAA
The DNA here is from genome assembly GCA_014239275.1 of Flavobacteriaceae bacterium. GTDB lineage: Bacteria > Bacteroidota > Bacteroidia > Flavobacteriales > Flavobacteriaceae > MAG-121220-bin8. The sequence goes on from JAAZZF010000037.1 coordinate 15,788, forward strand.
AAAATGTAAGTTTATAATATGAAATCAAAAAATAAAAAAGGAAGTATAAATCTCGAGCTAGATGAAAATTTAGCTCAAGGGACTTATTCTAATTTAGCTTTAATAAATCATTCTATTTCAGAATTTGTAGTTGATTTTATAAATATTATGCCAGGAGTTCCAAAGGCAAAAGTTAAATCAAGAATTATTCTAACTCCTCAACATGCTAAAAGATTTTCTAAAGCATTAAATGAAAATATTTCTAGGTTTGAAAAATCTAATGGTGAGATTAAAGATTATGATAAACAACAACCTATTTCTTTAAATTTTGGTCCTGCAGGAGAGGCTTGATTAAAACTCTGATTTATAGTGAAAATTTAAAGAAGGAAATTTTTGTTTAGTCATTTCCAACGAAAATACTGAGTCTGATAAAAAAACAAGCATTCCATTTTTATCTTTTGCTAAAAATTTTTGTTTTAACTTTTTAAACTCATTGAATTCTATATTTGAATCTAGTTTATTCTCTACCCAACAGGCTTTGTAAATACTAATATTTTCATATGAGCATTTGGCGCCATATTCATGTTCTAATCTATATTGAATAACTTCAAATTGAAGAGCCCCAACAGTTCCTATAACTTTTCTTCCATTCATTTCAAGGACAAATAATTGAGCAACACCTTCATCCATTAATTGATAAATCCCTTTGGATAATTGTTTTGATTTCATTGGATCTTTATTATTTATATATTTAAAATGTTCGGGAGAAAAGTTTGGAATTCCTTTGAAATTTATGTGTTCACCTTCAGAAAATGAATCACCAATTTTAAAGTTTCCAGAATCATGAACACCTACAATGTCTCCAGGAAAAGATTCATCAATAATTTCTTTTTTCTCAGCAAAAAATGCATTGGGACTACTAAACTTAAATCTTTTATTCATTCTTACATGGTGGTAAGGTTTATTTCTTTTGAAAATTCCAGAAACTATTTTAATAAATGCTAATCTGTCTCTATGTTTAGGGTCCATATTAGCATGAATTTTAAATATAAATCCTGAAAATTTTGATTCATGAGGTTTTATTATTCTTTCAGAAGTCTCTTTAGGAAGTGGTGAAGGGGCTATTTTAATAAAACAATCTAGCAGTTCTTTTACACCAAAATTATTTAGAGCAGATCCAAAAAAAATAGGCTGTTGTTTACAATTTAAATAATCTGATTTTTCAAAACTTGGATAAACTTCTTTAATAATATTAACCTCTTCTTTCAATTTATTAGATGCATTTTCTCCAATAAATTCTATTAGTTCAGGTCCATTAAGATCTAAAACATTATTTGTTTTAGAAATTTTTTGTTTATTTTCTTCTTTAAAAAACATTAAATTATCTCCCCAGATGTTGTATATACCCTGAAAGTCGTATCCCATTCCAATTGGGAAACTTAGAGGGCAAACATTGAATTTCAATTTTTTTTCTAATTCATCTAATAAATCAAAGGCATCTTTACCTTCTCTATCTAGTTTATTGATAAAAACTATTATGGGTATTTTTCTCATTCTACAAACTTCAACTAGCTTTTCCGTTTGTTCTTCCACTCCTTTGGCTACATCAATGACAACAATAACACTATCAACAGCACTCAAAGTTCTATAAGTGTCCTCAGCAAAATCTTTATGACCAGGTGTGTCTAATATGTTTATTTTTTTTTCTTTATAAATGAATGCTAAAACAGATGTAGATACGGAAATACCTCTTTGTCTTTCTATTTCCATAAAGTCACTTGTAGCACCTCTTTTAATTTTATGAGATTTTACAGCTCCAGCTTCTTGTATTGCCCCTCCAAACAATAACAATTTCTCTGTTAAAGTAGTTTTTCCTGCATCTGGATGAGAAATAATTCCAAATGTTCTTCTTTTATTAATTTCTTCTTTAAATCCCATATTTTAATTGATTTTCAAAAATAGGATTGTTTTTTTAATATATAATCTATAATATTCCAAATTTTGTAACTTTAAAAAATGTTATGTGAAAAGGTGATTCTAGTTGATAAAAATGACAATCAATTAGGTTTGATGGAAAAAATTGAGGCTCATGAAAAAGCCATTCTACATAGAGCTTTTTCTGTTTTCATTTTAAATGAGAATAATGAGCTTCTTTTGCAAAAAAGAGGAATAAATAAATATCATTCTCCTGGTTTATGGACTAATACCTGTTGTAGCCATCCAAGAAATGGAGAAGATGTTTTAGATGCAGGGATTAGAAGGCTTAAAGAAGAGATGGGGTTTGTTACAAAATTGAGTTCTCTTTTATCTTTTATTTATAAAGCAGAATTTGATAATGGATTAACAGAACATGAATTTGATCATGTTTTGATAGGAAAATACAGTAGTAATCCTATAATTAATGAATTAGAGGTGTGTGATTGGAAATGGATAGATTTAGATGTATTAAGGCAAGATATTTTAGATAATCCAGAGATATATACAGTATGGTTCAAAATTATTTTTGAAAAATTTTATAAAAATTTGAAATAAATGAAAGTAACACTTTATAGAAAAGCTCATTTTAATGCTGCTCATAGACTATATGTAAAGGAGTGGAGTAATAAGAAAAATTATGAAATATTTGGTAAATGTAGTAATCCTAATTTTCATGGTCACAATTATGAATTAATTGTTGGAATTACTGGTGAAATTAATCCATTAACAGGGATGGTTATTGACCTGAAATATTTAAAAGAAATTATAAAAAATGAGGTAGAAGATATTTTAGATCATAAAAATTTGAATTTGGACATAGATCATTTTAAAAAAGTAGTCCCTTCTGTAGAAAATATTTGCATTTTTATTTGGAACATATTAAGAAATAAGATAGAAAATGATAAAAGTTTAGAGGTTACTCTATATGAAACTCCTAGAAACTTTGTAAAATACAATGGAAATTTAATATGATATAGTCTATTTAGACTTAAGATATTCGTCTAACATTTTCCCATACTTTGATTCTAGAACTTCTTTAGTTAAAGAATTTTTAATAGTATCTAAAAGTACTTTATTACTTTGAGAAAAATCATTTAAGGCAATAAAGGGAGCTACGGAGCTATTTCCATGACTTACAGCATAGTTTAAACTATATAAATATTGTCTTTTATTTAAATTTTCTATTTTTTTTTCAATTAATTCAATACTATCTAATTCCTTCTTTTGAGACATATTAAACGATAATTTTATTAGATCTAATCTATTGTAATTAAACTTTTGAATTACATCAAGATAATTTCTATAAATGGAATCATTAAAAGATCCAGAAACTTCGAATTCTGAATTAAATTTTTTAAGACTAGTTTTTATATTAATTTCACCTTTTTCTCCAAAAAACTCTATTCTGTTATCATTTTTTGAAATGTCCATATTAACATAAAAAATTTCAGGAGAATTAAGTTCATATTTTAATACAATTGGACGTTTATTTTCTATAAATGTAGAATCTACGTTTATTAAGACAGAATCTTTTATTTTTTGAAGGTAAATATTTCCTTTTTTGAATCCATCAATAGTAACATTTACATTCATTTTTTCTTTACCACTTGAACAGCTAAGAATTAGGAATATAAAAAGAAATAAATATTTTTTCAATATAAAATTATTTGATTGTAAATATGCTAAAATTTATTTTACTTATAAAAATATTTATTTAATATTCTTCCATGCCCAATAAATTAATCCAAATTGAAGAAAAATTCTAAGTATTAATAGATACAATGAATTTCCTAAACTATATTCAGGTATTAGCATATTAAAATGGACAGACATGAAAATTATAAGCATTATAATTATTCCCCATAGGCTATAATTTCTATATTTTTCAAAAAATACACCAATTCCTAAAACAATTTCTGCAATTCCACTAGCAATAATCAACTCCCAATGATATGGAAGGTATTTTGGCATATATGGGAAATAAAAATCTGTATTTGTAAAGTGAAGAATTCCTAGGTATATATATATTATACCCATAATATAAACACTTAATTTTTTCATTTAATAAAACCTATACTCCTTTTAATAAATGAAGTTAAATCTTCTCCTTTTAATAAGTTTTGAGATAATTTAGCTAAATCTAAAGATTGCTTGATTAATCTTTCCTTCTTGTCTTTACTCTTTGATTTAAGTATTTCAGAATTTATAGGATTATTTACATTAATAATTAGATTATAAATCTCAGGCATATTACCAAACATACTGTTCCCACCGCTTTGTTGCATTTCTTTCATTCTTCTCATAAATTCAGGAAAAGTAATAACAAATGGGGCAGCATTACTATCCATTGACTCTAGCTGAACAGTATATTTTTCTTTTGGAACATTTTCTTCAATGATTTTTTTTAGTTTTTCTTTTTCTTTATCATCTAACTTAGAAAGTTCTTCATTTTCTTTTTTAATTAACTTATCAATTACATCTGCATCAACTCTAGAGAATGTAATTTTATCGTTACTTGTTTCTATCTTTTGGATAAGATGGCTAATTATTGGAGAATCAAGTACTAGTATTTCATAACCTTTATCTTTAGCAGCTTCAATATATGAATGTTGTTCATCTTTATTTGATGTATAAAGTATTACCAGTTTTCCATCTTTATCAGTTTGTGTTTTGGAAATTTTCTTTTTTAATTCTTCTAATGTTAAATATTGATCATTTACTGTTGGATATAAAGCAAATTTTTCAGCTTTTTCATAAAATTTTTCTTCACTTAACATTCCATACTCTATTACAACTTTTATATCATTCCATTTTTTTTCAAATTCTTTTCTGTCTTTTTTAAAGAGAGAGTTTAATTTATCACCAACTTTTCTTGTTATATAATTACTTATTTTTTTTACAGCTCCATCGGCTTGAAGATAACTTCTTGATACATTTAATGGTATATCAGGAGAGTCAATAACCCCTCTTAGAAGAGTTAAAAATTCAGGAACTATTCCTTCAACATTATCAGTTACAAAGACTTGATTTTGGTAAAGTTGAATTTTATCTTTTTGAATATTTATGTCATTAGTAATTTTTGGAAAATATAGAATTCCAGTTAGATTGAAGGGGTAGTCTACATTTAAATGAATATTAAAAAGTGGCTCTTCAAATTGCATTGGATATAATTCTTTATAAAATTCTTTATAAGAATCTTCGTTTAATTCTGATGGAGATTTAGTCCATGCAGGATTAGGATTATTAATTATATCATCTACAACTTCTTTTATTTCTTTTTCTTTATCCCCTTTTCCTGTTTTTTTAGATATTTCTTTAGTTCCAAACTTTATTGGAATTGGCATAAATTTATTGTATTTCAAAAGTAAATTTCTAATTCTAGATTCTTCTAAAAATTCTTTTGAATCTTTATCTATATGAAGAATAATTTCTGTTCCTCTTTCTTTTTTATCACTTTTTGAAATAGAATATTCAGGTGATCCATCACAAACCCAATGAGCTGCATTTTCATTTTTATAGGATTTCGTGATTATTTCAACTTTCTTGGATACCATAAAAGCAGAGTAAAAACCAAGTCCAAAATGTCCAATAATTCCAGTATCTTTTGCAGAATCTTTATATTTTTCTAAGAATTCTTCTGCTCCTGAAAAAGCAACTTCATTAATATACTTTTTAACTTCATCAGCAGTCATTCCAATTCCATGATCTATGACATGTAGCTTTTTACCTTTTTTATCAACTTTAATCTCAATAATGGAATTATCAATTTTTATATTCTTTTCGCCTATACTACTTAAATGTTTAAGTTTTACTGTTGCATCTGTTGCATTTGAAATTAATTCTCTTAAAAATATTTCATGATCACTATACAGAAATTTTTTAATTAAGGGAAATATATTTTCAACGGATACATTAATTTTACCTTTAGCCATAATTTGTATTTTGTATAATAGAATCAAATCATATACCAAACCATTATTAGTGACAAATTGACATTTATTAAGCTTATTTCCGTTATATGTTAACCATTACGTATTTTTATTTAAATTGCATTATACAACTAGACTAATAGTATGTTCAATTCAAGAATTGTTGGGATGGGTCACTATGTCCCAGAAAATATTGTAACTAATGATGATCTGTCAAAGATTATGGATACAAGTGATGCTTGGATTCAGGAAAGAACTGGCGTTAAAGAAAGAAGATGGGCTGAACCAAATACGGGGAATACAACTTCAACAATGGGATTAAAAGCCGCTAAAATTGCAATCAAAAATTCAGGTCTTAAAAAAGAGGAAATAGATTTTATAATATTTGCTACTCTTAGTCCAGACTATTTTTTTCCAGGTCCTGGAGTTATGATTCAAAATATGTTAGGTATGGATACTATAGGAGCTTTGGATGTTAGAGCTCAGTGTTCGGGTTTTATATATGGTATTTCAGTTGCAGATCAATTTATCAAAACAGGTATGTATAAAAATATTCTTGTAATTGGTTCGGAATATCATTCTTGTGCAATTGATAAAACAACTAGAGGAAGAACAATTTCGGTTATTTTTGGAGATGGGGCAGGAGCAGCTGTTTTATCAAGAGAAACTAATAATAACAAAGGGATTTTATCTACTCATTTACATTCAGAGGGTGAATATGCTAAAGAATTGTCACTTCTTGCACCTGGTTTTGGTACTAGATGGGTTAATGATATAATAAAGGATAATGATCCTAATGATGAATCATATTTCCCCTATATGAATGGCAGGCTTGTTTTTAAAAATGCAGTTGTAAGATTTCAAGAAGTAATTAATGAAGGTTTGATTAAAAATAAACTAAATAAAGAAGATATCGATTTACTTGTCCCTCATCAAGCTAATTTAAGAATATCTCAATTTATACAAAGTAAACTTGGCCTCTCAGATGATAAGGTTTATAATAATATAATGCGATATGGAAATACTACTGCTGCTTCAATTCCTATAGCTTTAACAGAGGCCTATAATGAAGGTAAAGTAAAATCAGGAGATTTAATTGTATTAGCTGCATTTGGAGCTGGTTTTACCTGGGGGAGTGCTATTATAAGATGGTGAAGAAAACTCTTGTATTAGGGGCTTCATTAAAACCTGAGCGTTATTCTAATATAGCTATTAGAAAACTTAATATTAAAAGAAATGAAGTTTTGGCTATTGGATTAAGGGCTGGTAAAGTAGATAATATCCAAATTCATAAAAAGCTATTAAGTTTTAAAAATATTCATACAATAACATTATATATTAACAATAAAAGACAAAAAGAATATTATGATTATATAATATCTTTAAAACCTAAAAGAGTAATCTTTAATCCAGGAACTGAAAATATTGAACTTTATCAATTATTAGACAAAGAATCAATTGATTATATTGAAGCCTGTACATTGGTATTACTTTCTACGAATCAGTATTAATCCCAAGAATGTAATAAGTCCATTTAAAGGAAGAAGTTCATATCCAATTTTGTAGTTTCCTAAACTTGAAGATGGGATATTTCCTATAAATAAAACAATTAATACTGAGCATAGAGCAACTATCCAAACATACTTATCTTTAATCTGATAGTTTGTAAATATTCCAAATGCAAATAATCCTAACAAAGGACCATAAGTATATCCTGCAACAGTTAAAAGACCATCAATTACATTAGTGTTTAAATAATTCTTAAAAATTATAATGACTATTACTAAAATTATACTCATTAGCACATGAGTTTGTTTTCTGATTTTTTTTTGAACATTATTAGGCTTATTCTCTAAATCCAAAAAATCTATACAAAAAGAAGTTGTTAATGAAGTTAAAGCACTATCAGCACTACTATATGCAGCGGCTATAAGTCCTAAAAGAAAAGTAACTCCAATAATAATACCTAGATCACTATTAAGAGCTATTTCAGGAAATAGTAAATCTGGATTTGGAATTCCATTCATTAAAGGAATATCAATATTATTTTTTTTGGAATAAATAAATAATAGAGCACCTAAAACCATAAATAAAAAGGTAACAATTACTAAGACTATGCTAAAAACGATCATGTTTTTTTGAGCATCTTTTAACGATCTACAAGTTAAATTTTTTTGCATCATGTCTTGGTCTAGACCGGTCATGCATACTGTAATAAAAATTCCTCCAATAAAAGATTTTATAAAATGATTTCTTTCAAGCAAACTATCAGTTACAATTATTTTATCATAGTTTTTTAATTCTTCCGAATTAATAAAATCAAAAATGCTCCAATCTAGACTTTCATTAATTAAATAAATTGAAAGAATTACTGAAATAAGCATGAAACTTGTTTGCAAGGTATCTGTCCAAACAATTGTTTTAATTCCACCTCTATAAGTATAAATCCAAATCAAGAGTATAGATATAATCACAGTAATTTCAAATGGGATGTTCCATGAATCAAAAACAAACTGTTGTAGAACAATAGCTACTAAAAATAAACGAAATGAGGCTCCTATTATTCTTGAAACAAAAAAGAAAAATGCTCCAGTTTTATGACTTGTTGGCCCAAATCTTTCTTTTAGATATTCATAAATGGAAGTTAGGTTTAGTTTGTAATATATTGGAAGTAAAATAAGAGCTACAATAAAATATCCAAACATATATCCTAGTACAACTTGAAAATATGTGAATTCAAATTTTCCAACATCACCAGGAACAGAAATGAAAGTTATTCCTGATAATGATGCTCCTACCATTCCAAATGCTACTAAGTACCATGGAGATTCTTTATTTGCTGAAAAAAAGGTTGCATTATCGTCTTTACCTTTTGTATAACTGGAAATAATAAAAAGAACAGAAAAATATGCTATAATAACAAAGAGAATAATTGATGATGACATATAAACTTAGTCTTTTTCAAATATACTAATTATGGTTCTTAAAAAATCTAGTAGTATCTTTATAAAATGAATTTTTCATCAAAATTGCTTGAAAATGCTGTTAATGAAATGTCCCAACTTCCAGGTATAGGAAAAAGAACTGCACTTAGACTTGTTTTATTTTTATTACAACAACCAAAATCTCAAACTAAGGATTTATCAAACTCATTAATTGAGTTGATAGATAAAGTTATTTTGTGTAAAAGTTGTAATAATATTTCTGATTATGAATTGTGTGAGATTTGCTCAAATAATAAAAGAGATAAATCTACTATATGTGTAGTTGAGGATATTAGAGATGTTATGGCAATTGAAAGTACAGGTCAGTATACTGGAATTTATCACGTATTAGGTGGTAAAATTTCTCCTATTGAAGGAATTGGACCAAATCAATTAAATATTTCTTCTTTAATTGAAAAGGTTAATCATAATGATGTTTCTGAAATAATTTTTGCTTTGAGTGCAACTATGGAAGGAGATACAACAAACTTCTATTTATATAAACAATTATTAGGTAATAAAATTAAAATAACTACTATAGCAAGAGGAGTTTCTGTAGGAAATGAATTAGAATATACTGATGAAGTTACTCTTGGAAGAAGTATTATAAAAAGGATTCCTTTTGAAAACTCAATAAAAAATATTTCTTAGTTTTTTATTTGATATTTTTGTATTAATTATAAATTAATTTAATGTCCAAATTTGAACTTTTATTGCCTAAAATGGGAGAAAGTGTTGAAGAGGCTACCATAATCAATTGGCTTAAAAACATTGGAGACAAAATTACTGTAGATGACCTTGTTGTTGAAATTGCTACAGATAAAGTAGATTCTGAAGTTCCAAGTGAAGTTTCTGGAATTCTTATTGAAAAGTTATGCAAGGTAAATGATGTGGTTAAAGTAGGACAACCATTAGCGATTATTGAAACAGAATATGTTAAGAGTAATAAAATAAATTTGGATCCTGTTAAGGAAACAAAAAATTTAATTTCTAAGGCGAAAGAAGTTGCTACGCCACCAAAAGAATTTATAAGAAAAAAAATATATTCTCCATTAGTTAGAAATATTTCAAAAAAAGAGGGTGTTACAGAATCTGAGTTAGAAAATATTAAGGGAACTGGCAAAGAAGGAAGGGTTACTAAAAATGATCTGCTTTCATTTCTTAATAAAAGAAATGGTGATTTATTAACTTCTCAAGATAAACAAGGTTATGATTTAAGTCAAAAAGATAAAGAAGGAATTTATGAAATGACCAGAATAGAAAAATTGATTTCTGATCATATGATTAAGAGTCAAAATGAATCTGCACATGTTCAGGCCTTTATTGAAGCTGATATTTCTAATATTTGGGAATGGAGAGAGAAAAATAAAAAAATATTTTATGATAGAGAGGGAGAAAAAATAACATTTACTCCTATTTTTTTAATGTTAGTGGCACAAGCTTTAAAAGAATTTCCTGTGCTTAATGCAAGCATAGAAAATTATAATGTAATAAAGAAAAAAAATATTAATATTGGAATGGCAACTGCTTTACCTGATGGGAATTTAATAGTACCCGTTATTAAGAATGCTGATCAATTAAGTCTAATTGGGCTAGTAAAAAAGGTTAATGACTTAGCTAAAAGAGCTAGAGTTAATCAACTTTTACCTGATGAAGTTAAAGGAGGAACCTATACAATAAGTAATGTAGGTGTTTTCGAAACATTAATGGGTACTCCGATAATAAATCAACCTCAGCTTGGAATCCTAGCCTTTGGTGTAATAAGAAAGGTGCCATCTGTTATTGAAACCAATAAAGGTGATTTTGTTGGAATTAGATATAAAATTATATTATCTCATAGTTTTGATCATAGAATTGTAAATGGAGCAATGGGAGGAATGTTTATTAAAAGAATTAAGGATTTAATAGAAAATTGGGAATCTGATTTACTTATCTAGATTTATTAATATTAATTTTTAACCGAATGAATTTAAAAATTTCAAAACCAATTTGTTTTTTTGATTTAGAAACAACAGGTATTAATATTTCAGTTGATAGAATTGTTGAAATTTCTATTTTAAAGGTATATCCTAATGGAAATAAAGAATCTAAAACTTGGTTGGTAAACCCTGAAGTCCCTATTCCTCTTGAAGTCACAAAAATTCATGGAATTACTAATGATATGATTAAAGACAAACCCAATTTTAAAACTATTGCATCTGATGTAAAATCAATGATTAATAATTGTGATTTAGCAGGATTTAATTCAAATAAGTTTGATATTCCTTTATTAGCAGAGGAGCTTTTAAGATCAGAAATTGATTTTAGTTTAGAAAATGTTTTAACAATTGATGTCCAAAACATATTTCATAAAATGGAGCAAAGAACATTAGGGGCAGCATATCAATTTTACTGTGGAAAGTCTTTAGAAAATGCTCATTCTTCTAGCACAGATACACTTGCAACATTTGAAGTTTTGGAATCTCAAATTGAAAAATATTCTGATTTAGAAAATAATGTTAAGTTTTTATCTGATTTTTCTAAAAGAGGAAAAAATGTAGATTTAGCAGGATTCATAAAGTATAATGAAGATTATATTCCTTGTTTCGATTTTGGAAAGCATAAGGGAAAAACTGTTGAATATGTTTTAGAAAATGAACCAGGTTATTTTGGATGGTTACTAAATGCTGATTTTCCAATGTACACTAAAAGAGTTCTTACTCAGTTAAGGTTAAATAAGTTAAATAATAAGTTATAAATATGAAGATTATTTGCGTAGGAAGAAATTATTTTGATCATATAAATGAATTAAAAAATGAAAAGCCTGACTCTCCTCTTTTATTTTTAAAACCAGAAACTTCTATTATTCAAAAAAAACAACCTTTTTTTATACCTAATTTTTCAAATGATGTTCAATATGAAGTAGAAGTTTTAATTAAAATAAATAGACTTGGCAAAGCAATTTCTCCTAAATTCTCACATAAATATTATGATGAAATCGGATTAGGAATAGATTTTACAGCAAGAGATCTTCAAAATAAATTAAAAAAAGACAGTTTACCGTGGGAGAAGTCAAAATCTTTTGATGGTTCAGCTTTGATTGGTAATTGGATAAATAAAAAAAATATTGACGATTTAAATAATCTAGATTTTAGCCTTACAAAGAATGGTGATATTGTACAAAAAGGTAATACTTCAAAAATGTTATGGAAAATAGATAAATTAATTTCTGAAATATCAAAATTTTTCACATTAAAAATTGGAGATATTATTTTCACTGGAACTCCATCTGGAGTAGGTAGAGTTAATGAAAATGATAATTTAGTAGGTTATATTAATGAAAAGGAGTGTTTTTCAATCAAAATTAAATAATTAATGAAAGCACATATTATTACTATTGGAGATGAAATTCTAATTGGTCAAATTGTTGATACAAACTCAACTTTTATTTCTAAAGAGTTATTAAAAATTGGAATTGAGGTAACTAAAATAGTATCAATTGGTGATTCAAAACAAGAAATATTATCTAGCTTAAAAAATGCACAAAACAATTATGATATTGTAATTATTACAGGAGGATTAGGTCCAACTAATGATGATATAACTAAAGATGCATTTTGTGATTTTTTTGATGATGAATTAGTTCATAATTCAAAAATATTAAAACATATAGAAAAACTTTTTAAAAAAATTGCAGATAACCCAATTAATGAATTAAATAGAGCTCAAGCATTTTTACCATCAAAGGCTAAATTAATTCCAAACCTTTATGGAACTGCAGCTGGAATGAGTATAAAAAATGAGGATACTCTCTTTATATCACTTCCAGGTGTTCCTTTTGAAATGAAATCAATGATAACAAATTTCATAATTCCTCAAATTAAAAAAGAATTTAAATGTCCAGTTATTATAAATAGAACTTTACTTACTTACGGAAAGGGCGAAAGTTATATAGCGAAAAAATTAAATGTTTTTGAATCTAATATTCCTTTAAATTTTAAGTTAGGCTACTTGCCAAATTTAGGAAGTGTAAGGTTAAGATTATCAGCAAAAGGAGACGATAAGACTATTCTAGATGAAAAGATGGATGATTTAATTTCTGAACTTTATAAAATATTAGGTAAAATTATAATTGGATATGAAACATTAAACCCTATTGAAAATGAAATAGGCAAAAAGCTTGTTGAATCAAATCAAACTATAAGTTTAGCTGAAAGTTTAACTGGAGGTTTATTAGCTTCAAGATTTACTGCATTTCCTGGTGCATCTAATTATTTTAAGGGAGCTATTATAGCTTATAATAGTTTTATTAAAAAAAACGTTTTAGGAGTAAATAGTAAATCAATAGAGAAACATTCTGTTGTTAGTTCTGTAGTAGCTAATGAAATGGCTATTGAAGCAAAAAGATTATTAAAATCAGATTATGCTATTTCTACTACTGGAAATGCTGGTCCATTAAAAGGAGATTCAGATCAGCCTATTGGAAAAATATTCATTTCAATTGCAACACCTAACGATGTTAAGTCTTTTGAATTTAATTTTGGCAAAAACAGAGAAAAAAATATTAATAAAACAGTAAATAAGGCATTAGAACTATTATTTTCTGAATTATTAACTAGGAATTAAAAAATTTGGCAATACTCTAAAAAAGTTGTTAATTTGCACCCTGTTTAAAAAGACTGAATTATGTCAAAAGTTTGTGAAATATCTGGAAAAAAAGTTCTGGTAGGAAATAATGTTTCCAAAGCTATGAACAAAACGAAGAGAAGATTTGAACCAAATCTAATTAAAAAAAGATTTTTTGTTCCTGAAGAAGGAAAATGGATTACTTTAAAGATTTCTACATCAGTTCTTAAAACAATTAATAAAAAGGGTATTTCTGCAGTTTTAAAAGAATCTAAAATTAATAGAGTTTAATTATGGCAAAGAAGGGAAATAGAGTTCAAGTAATATTAGAGTGTACAGAGCATAAAAATTCTGGTTTACCTGGAACTTCTAGATATATAACTACTAAGAATAAAAAAAATACACCAGATAGGTTAGAAATAAAAAAGTTTAATCCTATATTGAAAAAAAATACAATTCATAAAGAAATTAAATAATTTAAGATCATGGCAAAGAAATCTGTAGCAGCATTACAAACTGGTTCCAAAAGACTTTCAAAAGCTATAAAAATGGTTAAAAGTCCTAAAACTGGTGCCTATATTTTTGTTGAATCTATTATGTTACCTGAAAAAGTGAACGAATGGTTAACAAAAAAATAAAAAGTATTTTTAAAAAATAAATAAAAGCCACGTAAAGTGGCTTTTTTTGTTTTATTATATTTGATATTATATTTATTATATGAAATTTCTTAAAAAACTTTTTGGCTTTATAAAGAAAAAAAAGAAAAAACCTCTTGTAGAAGAAGAATCTATTGAAGAAGAAAAACCAATAATAAAAGAGGATGCAGTAGTTGAAAAAAAGCCAGAGCCTGAGCCTGAGCCAGAACCAGAACCAGAACCTGAGCCTGAGCCAGAGCCTGAGCCAGAGCCTGAGCCAGAGCCAGAGCCAGAACCAGAACCAGAACCTGAGCCAGAGCCAGAGCCAGAACCAGAACCTGAGCCTGAGCCAGAGCCTGAGCCTGAGCCAGAACCAGAACCTGAGCCAGAGCCAGAGCCAGAACCAGAACCAGAACCAGAACCAGAACCTGAGCCAGAGCCAGAACCTGA
>JAAZZF010000038.1 GCA_014239275.1 Flavobacteriaceae bacterium
AAAAAAGAGTAATTTGGATGAGTATACTTATTGGCCTAATTAAAAAAACATATTTATGATTAAAGAAAAATTTTATTTAAAAAACAAAATTGCTATTATAACTGGATCTTCCAAAGGAATTGGCAAAGCAATGGCAAGAGGCCTTGCTGAATTTGGAGCAACGGTTATTGTTAGTAGCAGAAAACAAGAAGCTGTTGACCAAGTAGCAGAAGAATTTAATAAACTTGGTTTATCAGCTGATTCAATTCAATGTCACGTTGCCAAAAAAGAAGATAGAATCAATCTGGTTGAAACAGTAATAAAAAAGTACGGTCGAATAGATGTTCTAATTAATAATGCCGGAACAAACCCTTATTTTGGACCAATAAGTAAAATGCCTCAAAATTTGTATCAAAAAACTATGGATATAAATATTAATTCAGCTATTGAATTAAGTAATTTAGTCTATCCTTATATGAAAAATCAAAAAGGAGGAAGTATTATTCATATTAGTTCAATTGAAGGATTACATCCATCTACTTTTATGGCAGCATATAACATTAGTAAAACAGCACTTATAATGGCAGGAAAAAATCAATCTATTGAATGGGGAAGACACAACATAAGAGTCAATTCAATTTGTCCAGGTTATGTTAAAACTAAACTTAGTGCAGCATTATTTGAAAATGAGGATTTAAAAAAAGGGTTTTTAAAAAATGTATCTTTAGGTAGAGGATCAACACCAGATGAAATGGCTGGATTAGCAGTGTTTTTAGCATCAGATGCAAGTTCATATATGACAGGTACATCAATAGTTAATGACGGTGGATTAATGAATGCTCCTTTAATTCCAATGCAATAAATTTAAAACTATGAATTTCGAACATCCACAAAAAACACTAGATCTTATTGAAAAAGTAGATCAATTTATGAATAAACATCTTTTTCCTAATGAGCAAAAAGTTTATGAATTTCATCAAAATAATCCCTGGAAAAATTATCCAGAAATGGAAAATTGGAAAAAACTAGCTAAAGCAGAAGGATTATGGAATTTATTTTTACCAAAAGGATATGGTGATCTTAGTCCAGGGCTAACTAATCTAGAATATGCATCACTAGCTGAAAAAATGGGAAGGTTAGCATTTGCATCAGAAGTTTTTAATTGTTCAGCACCGGATACTGGAAATATGGAAACCCTAGCTAAATATGGAACAGATGCACAAAAAGAAAAATGGTTAAAACCACTTATGAATGGTGAAATAAGATCTGCCTTTTTAATGACTGAACCTGCTGTTGCTTCATCGGATGCAACAAATATCGAAACTTCAATCGTAAAAGACGGGGATCATTATGTTATAAATGGAAGAAAATGGTGGTCTTCTGGAGCTATGAATCCTCATTGTAAAATATATATTCTTATGGGGAAAACTGATTTTACAGTCCAAAAGCACCAACAACAAAGTATGATTTTAGTTCCTGCTAATACACCTGGGGTTAAAATTTTAAGAGCTATGCAAGTTTTTGGAAGTGTTGATTCACCTGAAGGACATGCAGAAATAGAACTTAAGAATGTTAGAGTTCCAGTTGAAAATATACTTCTTGGCGAAGGAAGAGGTTTTGAGATTGCTCAAGGGCGATTAGGACCTGGAAGAATTCATCACTGTATGAGGTTAATTGGCACAGCTCAAAGAGCTCTTGATTTAATGTGTAAAAGAGCTAACCTAAGAACTGCTTTTGGAAGAAATTTAATTAAATTTAGCAGTATACGTCAAGAAATAGCTAAATCAGAATGTGAAATTCAACAAGCTAGACTTCTTACCTTTTCTGCAGCAGATAAAATAGATCAATTTGGTGCAAAAGAAGCAACAAATTTGATTGCAATGATAAAAATTACAGCCCCAAAAATGGCATGCGATGTTATTGATAGAGCTATACAAATTCATGGTGGAATGGGTGTAAGTCAAGATACTCCCCTAGCCGCATTCTATGTATATGCAAGGTGTATTAGATTAGCAGACGGGCCTGATGAAGTTCATATGTTTCAACTTGGTAGAAATTTAGCAAAAAAGCATGAGATACAAAGATAAAATTGTTTTAATAACAGGAAGTGGATCTGGAATTGGTAAAGCTGCTGCATTAGCTTTTTCCAAGGAAGGTGGAAAAATTATTGTTTCTGATATAAATGAAAATAATGGATTAAAAACCGTTTCAGAAATCATTAAAAAAAACGGAGAAGCTACCTTCTTCAAAGCTGATGTTTCAAATTTTGGTATGGTTAAAAATCTAATGGATTTTATTATTAAGAAATATGGAAAATTAGATGTAGCTATTAATAATGCAGGAGTTGGTGGTGATTTCGCTAAAATAACTGATCTTTCAATAGAATCATGGGATAATACTATGTCTGTAAATTCATCTGGAGTTTTTTATTGTATAAAAACCCAAATCCCAATAATGTTAAAACAAGGTAAAGGCGTTATATTAAATACATCATCAGTAGCTGGTATTAGAGGCTTACCTAATGCAACTGCTTATTCAGCAAGTAAACATGCAGTTATAGGAATTACAAAAACTGCTGCTATGGAATATGCTAAAAACAATATTAGAATTAATGCAATTTGTCCTGTATTTACTATTTCTCCAATGTTTGATCCTGAGGCTATGGATAAATTAAAAGAAGGTATATCTGAAAAACTTAAGGCTAATGTTCCTATGAAACGTTTTGCAAATGTAATGGAGCAGGTTAATACCATGTTATGGTTATGTTCAGATGAAGCAAGTTTTATAACAGGTCAAGCTATTTCTGTTGACGGAGGTTTAACTGCTTAAATTTCATAGATGATTCAAAAGGTTAGAAAAGGTGAAGAATTAAATGAAATTAATCTCAAAAAATTTCTAAAAGAAATCAATCTAATTTCTAATATAAAAAGTGATTTAAGTGTTTTACAATTTTCAAATGGCTTTTCAAACTTAACTTATCAATTAAATATAGAGGATAAGGAATATGTTATTAGAAAACCGCCTAAAGGTGCTGTTTACGGCCATGACATGGGTAGGGAATATAAAGTTCTAAGAGGTCTCAATAACGGTTTTAATAAAGCACCTATTGTTTATGCTTATTCTAATGACAACACCATCATTGGATCTGAATTTTATATTATGGAGAAAGTCAATGGAACAATCATCACTCCAAGAGAATTAAAAGAAAGAACTATACCAGCAAAAGATTATAAAATAATTTCAGAGACTTGGTTAAATACGATGGTAGAGCTACATTATTTAGACTATAATAAATTAGGTCTATCAGATCTTGGAAAACCTGAGGGTTATGTCGAAAGACAAGTTAGAAATTGGGGAAAACAATATTTAAAAGCCGCAACTGATGATATAAAGGAAGCTGAGTTAATAATGAACTGGCTCAATGATAATCAACCCGAACAATACAAACATAGTTTAATCCACAACGACTACAAATATGATAATGTTGTTTTTAGCACAGAATCATGGACAAAAATTAATTCTATACTTGATTGGGAAATGTGTACCATTGGAGATCCATTAATGGATTTAGGAACATCTATAGCTTATTGGGCTATGCCATCAGACCCCAAAGGGCTTAAAACTGCCTTTGATTATCCTACTTCATTAGAAGGCAATCCAACAAGACTAGAAGTTGTTAAAATGTATGAAAAAGAGACCGGAGAATCTATAAATAATTTGGTTTTCTATTATGTGTTTGGACTTTTTAAAATAGCTGTAATCGTTCAACAAATATATTACAGATACAATAAAGGTTTAACAACAAATGAAAAATTCAAAGATTTAAATAAGATTGCTGAAATATTGTGTAAAATCGGATGGCAATCCATTCAAAAAAATAGAATTGAAAACCTTTT
>JAAZZF010000039.1 GCA_014239275.1 Flavobacteriaceae bacterium
AAGTATAAGCTGTCAACATTACAGTTGTGGGCTGCCCTGTTTTTTGCGTTTGGTTGTTTGTATTTCTTAATTAGCTGGATACCTAAACTAGCAACTGATGCCGGTTTATCAATTGAATTAGCTATTTATGCAGGGACTATTTTTAATGTTGGTGCTTTTTTTGGAATAGTTTTACAGGGTTATTTCTCTTCAAAGATTGGTCTTAAAAAAACTATATCAATATTTCTATTATTAACTTTTGTGTTAATGGCTTCGTTTAAAGTTTTTATAGGAACAGACTTTTTATTAATCGTTTATTTTTTACTAGGCTTTAGTTTGCAGGGTGGATTTGTGGGGCTATATGCGGTGGCCGCAAGACTATATCCTACTGAATTCAAAACCACTGGAGTCGGCTGGGCTATAGGCGTGGGCAGGCTCGGTGGAATATTAGCTCCAGTAATTGGGGGGTTGTTTATAGCAATGGGGTTAAGCCTGTCAGCTAATTTTTTAATTTTTTCAATCCCGGCTTTATTTGCTTCAATTCTTACCTACTACATATCGTCTAAGGACATAACTTAAGTAAAATAGAAGAGGAAAACATACTTATGGTTTAGCTATTTTAAACTTACAATTTAAAATAATTGTTGAATCCAATCTGAAACTATTCTGTCTTGGTTTATATACAGTAATGTAACTCCTATTGTATCGTAAAAGCCATGTATTAATATTGGTGATATTAGATTATTCTTGTTTTTAAAGAATATAATTGAAATACATAAATGCCATTAAGCCTTATTATCAATTAAATTGTTTAATTATTGTACGAATTTCATTTGCAGATATTTTAGAATTCGCACCTGTTTTGGTAGCTACCAATGTACCAACAGCACAAGCGAAATTTAATGTGTTCTGATGATCGTTTTGACTGAGTAATTTATAGATTAATGCAGAAAGAAAGCTATCTCCTGCACCAACTGAATCAACTACATCTACAATGATTCCATTATTGCTATAGAATACATTATCTATAAATAATATGGCTCCTTTTTCTGCTCTGGTAACGCAAATCGACTTTAGCTGTAACTTTTTATGAATGAATTTTATATTTTCATACAAATCATCGCTTTTTGAGCCAAAACGATTTGAGAGAATAGAAAGTTCATCATCATTTAACTTTATTAAATCTGAACTTTTCATCAATTTTTCGATGAGTGAAGCATCAAAGAAACCAGATCTGAGATTAACATCAAATACCTTAAATTTTGCATACTCAAGCAAACTCAATAATGTTTCTCTCGATATACTATCTCTACAAACTAGGGACCCAAAAATGAATGCATCAGCTTTTTTTACTTTTTCAATTGATGCTTTGGATAATTCAATTTTATCCCATGCAACAGGATATTTAATATCATATTCCGCAACTCCTTTTTCGTCTAAAGAAACATCAACCTTACCCGTTGGGAATTTTTTATCTGTTTGAAGCAAAGACGTGTTCACTTGTTTTTTCTTCAAGTATTGTCTTAGTTCAATTCCTAATTTATCAACTCCAATTCTCGAAATAATAGTAGCATCTAGACCAAGTGACTGAGTTCGGATTGCAACATTCATAGGTGCTCCACCTGGAACAGATCCTGATGGTAAAACGTCCCATAAAGTTTCTCCAAAACAAACAATACGTTTACTCATTCTATTATTTTTTTGATAAGTCTGAAGCTAAATTTTCTAATGTTTTTCCTTTGGTTTCTGGCATTTTAAATTTTACCCATAACAATTGAAAAACCATCATCACACAAAAGAAGGCAAATACAGTAGCAGGTCCAATTTTATTAAATAAGAAAGGGATAAATGATGGAATCATAGCGGCCAAAATCCAATGCACTGATGCACCAAAAGATTGTCCTGCAGCTCTAAGTTTGGTTGGGAAAATTTCAGAAATAAACACCCAAATAACGGCGCCTTGTCCTAGAGCATGTGCTGCAATAAAAACAAAAAAGAATACAGGTATGTTTGTAGCTTCCCATTGAAAAACGAAAGCTAAAGACACAAGTGCAAGCGAAATAATATAACCTACAGAACCTATATACATTAGGTTTTTTCTGCCATATTTATCTATAAGTGCAATTCCAATCATTGTAAAAATTAAATTGACTACACCAATTCCTATAGAACTTAAAAAGGAAGTAGATTCTCCTAAACCAGCGAGTTCAAAAATTCTAGGAGCATAATATAAAAATGCATTTATACCAGAAACCTGATTAAAGAATGCAATAAAAAAAGCAAGCATCAAAGGCACTCTAAACTTTTTCATATAGATGTTCTCCTTATCATTTTTTTTAACTTTTTCTTTTTCAATTTCAGTAATTTCTTTTTCAATTTCATCTTCCGGAACTATGGTTTTTAATATTTCTATCGCTTGTTTTTTATCATTTTTATATTCTATTAACCATCTTGGGCTTTCAGGAATTTTAAGTACTAATAAAGAGTAAATAATAGCTGGTAAAGCTTCTATACCTAACATAAATCTCCAAGCATCTTCTCCTATATCTTTAAAAAAGTAATTAGACACATAAGCTATTAATATACCAAAAACAATATTGAATTGATACATAGCAACCAGTTTCCCTCTGTCTTTTGCAGGAGCAATTTCTGAAACATAAGCAGGTGCTACAACAGTAGATACTCCTATACCTAATCCTCCGATAAATCTAAATACAGCAAATAGATAAGCATTTGAAACCAGAGCAGAACCCATTGCAGAAATAAAGAATAAAAGCCCTATGCTAATTAATGTCTTTTTTCTGCCTAGCTTGTTGGTTGGTAAATACCCAAAAAAAGCACCAATTACAGTTCCCCAAAGTGCAGTTGACATTACGATTAAACCGTGAAACAAGTCAGAACTTTGCCAGAATTCTTGTAGCTGTTTGTCTGCACCAGAGATTACAACGGTATCAAATCCAAACAGAAATCCTGCTAGTGCTACTACAATTGAAAAGAAAACTAATTTAGGTCTTTTCATAAAATAAGGTTGATTGTTAAAACTTTTTATAAGGTAAATAAAATAATACTTTAGAACAATGACTCTTATTGATTTTAAAGCAAAAAAAGAGTCACTATTTCTAATGACTCTAGTAGTAGCGGGAGCAGGACTCGAACCTGCGACCTTCGGGTTATGAGCCCGACGAGCTACCTACTGCTCTATCCCGCGATGTGAGGGGCGAATTTACAACTTTTTTAAAATATAGAGAAAAGTAATATCAATTATAATTAAGGTATTACCTTTGATTTATGGTTCATAAATCTGGATTTATAAATATTATTGGCAACCCCAATGTTGGTAAATCAACATTAACAAATCTTTTTGTTGGTAAAAAATTATCTATTATTACACCTAAAGCTCAAACAACTAGACATCGAATTTTAGGAATTGTAAACTCTGATAATTATCAAATGATAATTTCAGATACTCCAGGAATAATAAAACCTGCTCATAAACTTCACGAGTCTATGATGGATTTTGTTAATATGACTTTTGAGGATGCTGATATATTACTTTATTTGGTTGAGTATAAAGACTATAACCTTAAAGATTCTACACTTTTAAAAAAAATAAAATCTTCTAAGATTCCTTTAATGTTGGTTATTAATAAAATAGATAATATTGATCAGATAAAACTAGAAAGCGAAATAGATTATTGGAAGGAAGTTTTACCCAATGCTGAGATATGGGCAATTTCTGCGATTGAAAAGTTTAATATTGAGGAATTAAAAAATAGAATTATTGATATTTTACCTAATGGACCTGCGTATTTCCCTAAAGATCAATTAACTGACAAATCTGAGAGATTTTTTGTAAATGAAATTATAAGGGAGAAGATATTAATTAATTTTAGAAAGGAAATCCCATATTCTGTAGAAGTTGTTACCGAATCATTTGAAGAAGAACCTCAAATCATCAAAATTAGATCTATTATAATGGTAGAAAGAAGTAGTCAGAAAGGAATTATTATTGGTCACAAAGGAGAAGCAATTAAAAATATTGGAACTCAAGCTCGTATTGATATGGAAGTGTTTTTTGATAAAAAGATATTTTTAGACCTTCAAGTAAAGGTTAATAAGAATTGGAGGTCAAGTGAGAAACAACTTAAAAGATTTGGATATAATCAAAAATGATTTTATAAC
>JAAZZF010000040.1 GCA_014239275.1 Flavobacteriaceae bacterium
GGAGTAGTGGCTAAAGAGGGGATTCTATAACAAGAGATATTAGGGTTTTGATCGCTACTAAAAAGATCTTCAAAAATTAATTCTTCTTGAGCATTTAAAACAAAACTAAAAAGTATAAAAACTATATAACAGTTATTCATTATCAATAATTATTGAATTTTCAAAAATAATATCTAAAAGCTTGCTTCTAATATTGTTATCATACAATTTTTTGTTTTCTCTTGTAGGATATACTCTATTTGTTAGAAAAACTATGGATAGCTTAGCCTTAGGATCAATCCAAAAAAAGGTGCCAGTGAACCCTGTATGGCCAAAACTTTCATTTGATAATTTTTTATTAGGATAGGGATCTTCTAATTCTCTGTTGGGTTTATCAAAGCCCAAACCTCTTCTAATTTTACTTTGCGCAATTGCATATGATGTAAATTTATCTATTGTAGTTTTTTTCAAAATACGGGTAGAGCTTTTAAAATTCCAAGTTTCAAAAATTTCTATTAACTGCCCAATGCTTTCTGCACTTCCAAATAATCCTGCATTTCCTGATTTACCTTCAAAAAGGCTAGAGGCTTCATCATGTACAGTACCATGGATTAAAGCATTTCTAAAAAAATTGTCAAGTTCAGTTGGAACAACCATTGATTTATTCTTTGGACTAAAAGAAAGGGAATTATTATCAATTTTGCTATAGAAGTTGTCATTTAAATAATCTTCATAGCTTTTTGAAGTAATTTTTTCAATAAGCTTAGGAACATAAAAAAAGAAAAGGCCAGAATAAAGATATTCTCCTACATTTTTTATTTCAGAATTCTTAATTTTCCTATAAATTTTTTTATGATAAGATTCTCTGATAAAGAGATTCTCACTGACCTTTAAATTGAAGCGTTTATTTTGTTTATCTCTAACAATAGTTCTTTTTAATTTTCCATTTTTCCGTTTTAATAAATAGTGATGATTTATATAAGGAATCCACCCTCCAGTATGGCTCAGAGCTTCAATAAACGAAGTATTTTTCTTATTTGATTTTCTTAACTCGGGGAAATAGTTTGAAATGGGGCTATTTAAATCAATTTCAAAGTCTTCATAAATTTTCATTATTGCAATGGTGGATGCAAGAACTTTGGTTAGCGAAGCTAAATCATAAGCGTGATTATTATTAACTTTTATTAAAGAATCGTAAGTATGGTAACCAAAAGACTTATTGATTAATAACTGATCTTCAATTTTCACATAAACTTGAGCCCCTGGGAAAGTTTTTTCTTTAATACTGGAATTGATTAAACTATCAATTTTATAGTTTAAATTGTCAGTTGTATTTTGCTGGCTGAAACTTAGGTTTACAAAAAGAAAAATAAGACAGATTGATGAAAGTTTAAATATTTTACTAAAAAGATAAAACATAAAAGAGATTGGCTAATAAATATTTAAATTAGAAAAAAATTATTTGATGAAAATAATCAGTTTAAAAATTATGAATGAAAAATGTTTAGTGTTTCTCATTCTGCTTTCTGTTTTTTATTCAAATAATATTATAGGACAAAATATGGAGAATAAATTATCTAAAGAAAGTAGCTTATACCTTAAACAACATGCCACTAACCCTGTAAACTGGTTCCCTTGGGGTGATGAAGCTTTAAGTGAAGCCAAAAAAAATGACAAACTTTTATTAATAAGCATAGGATATTCTTCTTGTCATTGGTGTCATGTCATGGAAGAAGAAAGTTTTGAAAATGAGGATGTTGCAAAAGTGATGAATTCAAAATTTATAAATATTAAAGTTGATAGAGAGGAAAGGCCAGATATTGATGAAATATACATGAAAGCATTGGTGTTAATGACAGGAAGCGGAGGTTGGCCAATGAACATTATAGCATTGCCTGATGGAACACCTATTTGGGGAGGAACCTATGTTGCTAAAGATCAATGGATACAAGTTTTGAATCAAGTTAATGAGTTTTATAAAACTAGAAAGAAAGATGTTTTAGAATACGCAAATAACGTAAGAGATGGAGTTAAAAAAGAATCTTTAATAAAGCCAATTGCTAAAAAAATCAATTACTCATCAGATTTTCAAAGTGAACTTGCCAACAAAGCATTTGATTTTACTGATAAATTGAATGGAGGAATTGGTGGCGGTCAGAAGTTCCCTTTGCCATCTTTTATTAATTTCTTTTTAAGATATTCCAAATTAACTAGCAATAAGGAAATGAAATTTTTTGTTAAAAATACATTGATTAAAATTTCACAAGGAGGAATAAATGATAGAGTTGAGGGAGGTTTTCACAGATATACAGTTGATAATAAATGGCATATTCCTCATTTTGAAAAAATGCTATATGATAATGCTCAATTATTAAGTGTTTTTTCAAAAGCTTACATGGTTTATAACGAACGAAGATTTAGGGAAGAACTCTATAATATTTATGATTTTTTAGAATTAAAAATGACAAGTAAAAACAATTTAATTTTTTCCAGTATTTCTGCGGACACTAATTATGAAGATGGGACTAAAGAAGAGGGGGATTTCTACATATGGACAAAAAAGGAATTAAAAGAAATTTTAAAAAAAGACTATAATTGGGTTAGCAAATATTATAATATAAATGAAAGTGGATATTGGGAAAGAGAAAAGTATGTTTTTTATCAGACCATTTCAGATAATCAGTTTGCTTCTGATATGGGATTAAGCCTCAGTCAATTTAAGAATAAATTAAAATTGGTTAATAAAAAACTTTTTGATTACAGAGAAAAAAGAGTGCAGCCTATAATTGATACCAAAATTATTTTTTCTTGGAATGCATTGACAATTAGAGGATTAATTGACGCATATAAAGCAACTGGAGACAATAATTTTTTAACTAAGGCAATAGCAATTAATAAAGGTTTAGAAGAGAAAATGATAAAAGGAAATAAGATTGCACATACTAATGGTCAAAGTTTAGATGATCAAGTTTTGTTTTTTGAAGATTACAGCTATTATATAGATGCACTAATTGCATTGTATGAAGCTACATATGAAATAGATTGGATTAACAAGGCTATTGCATTTACGAAGTTCAGTAATATAGAATTTAAACAAGAGAATTCATTTTACAAATTTTCTTCAAATCAAGAGTTATTATATTCAGATATTTTAATCCATCTTGAAGATGGAGTGATTCCATCTGCTAATTCTGTTATGAATTTTAATTTATTTAGACTTTCTCATTATTTGGGAAATAAAGATTTTTCGATTCAAGCTGAAAAAATGATTAATAATATTATTGGGAAATT
Source organism: Flavobacteriaceae bacterium (assembly GCA_014239275.1). GTDB lineage: Bacteria > Bacteroidota > Bacteroidia > Flavobacteriales > Flavobacteriaceae > MAG-121220-bin8. The sequence continues at coordinate 3,271 of JAAZZF010000040.1, forward strand.
AGAAAGTAGAGTTACAGATCATATGTTTTGGTTTTGGTCATCTTTTAACTATTCTGACAGTTTTTTTGAGCTGGCCATTAGCGGACCGGACGCAAAAGAAAAAGCCAAGGAATTATCATTAGAATATCTTCCTAACGCGATAATTGCCGCAAATAATGAACCTTCAGATTTTTATTTGCTTAAAGAGAGGTTTTTTAAAGATGAAACCTATATATATGTTTGCGTTAATAACACGTGTAAATTTCCTGTTACTAATATAAAGGAAGCTCTTAAATTAATTGATTAATAATTAAACAATGAAACTATTTAATAATATAATTTTTAGGATTGCAATAATTTTATTTTTCATGAATTCATGCGATCAAAAACCTCCTTTAGAAACACCAAATATTGTTTTTATTTTAACAGATGATTTAGGATTTCAGGATCTAAGTTCTTATGGATCTCCAATGATCAAAACACCAAATTTAGATTTGCTAGCAAAGCAAGGAGCTTTGCTTAACTCATACTATTCTACTCAAGCTGTATGTTCCGCTTCAAGAGCATCTATATTAACAGGCGCTTACCCAAATAGGATTGGGTTTAGTGGAGCTTTAGGTCCAAATTCCAAAAAAGGGATTAACTCAAAGGAATTGTTGATGTCAGAAATGTTAAAAGGGGAAGGCTATAAAACAGCTATATATGGAAAGTGGCATTTAGGGGATAATGAAAAATTTATGCCTACTAAACATGGCTTTGATGATTTTTATGGAATACTATATTCAAATGACATGTGGCCATTTCATCCCGAGCGTCCAAATGGTTATCCAGATTTAATGTTATATGATTTAGACAAACCAATTAAAACATTAACGGATCAATCGAATTTAACCAAAGATTTAACTCAAAAGAGTGTAGATTTTATTAATAAAAATAAAGACAATCCTTTCTTTCTTTATTTGGCACATCCTCAGCCTCATGTTCCTTTATTTGCTTCTTCAGATTTTAATGGGAGATCTAAAAGTGGTTTATATACAGATGTTATAGAAGAAATAGATAATTCAGTGGGATTAATAATTAAAGCATTAAAAGAGAATAATTTAGAAAAAAACACAATAGTAGTTTTTACTTCTGATAATGGCCCTTGGCTTTCTTATGGTGGACATGCTGGATCTACCGGTATTTATAGAGAAGGAAAAGGGACTACTTGGGAAGGTGGACAAAGAGTGCCTTGTATTGTTTGGTATCCAAAAGAAATTAAGCCAAATTCTGTGATTTCTACTCCTCTTATGGGAATAGACTGGCTTCCAACTTTTGCAAGTGTTACAAACTCAAACCTTTCAAATAACAAGATAGATGGCAAAAATATTTGGAACACATTAACTATGGAAACAGACAAAGATCCACATGAAGCTCTATTTTTCTACTACCACACTAATAGCCTTCATGGGGTTAGATATGGAGATTGGAAAATGTATTTTCCTCACAGATACAGAACATTAAATGGGAGAAAAGGGAGAAATGATGGAATACCTATTAAATATGAATATGTTAATTTAGAAAACAAGGAGCTTTATAATTTGAAAGATGATCCATCAGAAACTAATAATGTTTATGATAAATATCCTGATATTGTAAAACAAATTGAGATTTTAGCTAATATGAAAAGAAGCGAAATAGGGGATGATTTAACAAATTCAATAGGATCAGAGAATAGACCAATTGGGATGATTGATTAATTTTTTATGAACAAAAGAAGAAATTTTATTAAAAAATCTATTCTAGGAACTGTGGGGGCATCTTCATTAATAAAATGTGATGTCCCAACAAATTCAAATGCTCAAGCTACTTATCCAAGAATAATTTCTACTTGGAACCATGGGCTTTCAGCCAATAAAGAAGCATGGAAAAACTTAATGGATGGAAAAAATGGAATTTCTGCTGTTGAAGCAGGAGTAAAAATATCTGAGGCTGATCCTAAAGTTAGATCTGTTGGATATGGCGGCTTCCCAGATAGAGAAGGGATAGTGACCTTAGATGCTTGTATTATGGATAAAAACAGTAATTGCGGTTCAGTTAGCTTTTTGCAAAACATTAAACACCCTATTTCTGTAGCTAGACTAGTTATGGAACAAACACCGCATGTTATGCTTTCAGGGAAAGGAGCTCTTGATTTTGCAATTTCTAAAGGATTTGAACAAGAAGAGTTGTTAACCAAAGAGTCAAAAAAAGATTGGATAAAATGGAAAGAAGAGTCAAAATATAAACCTGTGATCAATATTGAAAATCACGACACCATAAGTATGTTATTGATTGATAATAATGGAGATTTATTTGGAGCATGTACTACAAGTGGAGCCGCTTGGAAAATGCACGGTAGAGTTGGAGATTCTCCAATTATTGGTGCGGGTTTATTTTTGGATAATGAAGTTGGAGCAGCAGCAGCAACAGGACTAGGGGAAGCTGTTATTCGAACTTCTGGAAGCGCTATGGTGGTAGAATTAATGAGGCAAGGTCATCCACCGCTGGAAGCTTGTAAATTAATAGTTGATAGAATCTCTAAAATTCATAGATCAGGACCAGATTGGGATTATTTACAAGTCGGATTTATAGCAATAAATAAAAAAGGAGAGTATGCTGGTTATAGTTTAAAAAAAGGTTTTGATTATGCAGTTTGTGATAATGAAAATCAGAACAGCCTATTAAAAGCGGATTATTCTATATAAAGAAATGTTAGAGTTTTTACAATATTTAGGAAAATTTCACCCGGTAATTCTTCATTTACCTATAGGGGCATTATATTTTACATTTTTCTTGTCTGTTTCTGAAAAGGTCATTAAAGAAAACTTTTTATATCCTATAAGAATTGGGCTTGGATTTTCTTTTGTTTTTGCTGTGATCTCTTGTTTTCTAGGATATTTTCTTTCTTTAAGCGGAGATTATGGAGAGGAAACTTTAAATATTCATATGTGGCTTGGGATTTCTACGGCAGTTTTTACTGGCTCGCTTTTATGGATACACAAAAAAGGAATTTATAAAAAACACTTCATCCCTTTTTTTGGATTTACAATTGTTCTTTTAACCATTACTGGGCACTATGGAGGAAGCATGACACATGGTGAAGGGTTTTTAAATTTGCCAGAAGCTAAAAATGAAATTACATTTTATCAAAAGGATAGCCTAAATCTATATACAGAGGTCATTAGACCAATTTTAGACAATAAATGTGTAAAATGTCATAATCCATCAAAAACAAAAGGAGAACTACTATTAACTTCAGAACAAAACATTTTAAAAGGAGGAAAATCTGGCAATATATTAGTTGCCAACAACTCACTTGAAAGTCATTTATACAATTATCCCAATTTACCATTAGAAGAAGATCTCCATATGCCTCCTAAAGGGAATTCACAACTAAAAAAACATGAAATAGAATTAATTAAATACTGGATAGATTCTGGAGCTAGTTTTGACAAACTTGAGCAAACCATGGAAATGGATTTAAATTTGACAAAAAATTTAGCTTCATTTTTTCCAAAACCTAATCTAATAGCTCCTCTTCCAAATAGAAATGATTTAGACAAATTACAAAACCTAAATTTTAGATTAGAAAGGAATAGTAATGAAAATAATTTTATTGAAGCTAAGTTTTTGGGAAAAGAACTTCAATCAAAACATTTAAAAGCTTTATTAAAAATAAAAAATCAATTGATCAAATTAGACTTGAGCAACACAAATTTAGATGATAATTTAATGTCCAAATTAAAGAACTTAGAAAATTTAAAATACTTAAAGTTAAACGATACTGAAATCAGCGATAAAGGCCTTGTTTCAATTAATAAATCGGCAGAAAGCTTAAACCTAAATAATACTTCAGTTACATATGAGGGACTAGTTACATTTTTAGAGAATTCCAATTTGAAAAAAGCTTATTTGTGGAACACAAATATTAGTATTGATCATCAAAAAGAGCTCAATGAAAATTATACTACTGAGTTTAATTTTGGAGCTAAAAATTTTGCTAAGGGCATGCCATTATCTATACCCGTATTAATTTCAGAGCAAACCCTTTTTAAAGACTCCTTATTAATTGAGATTTATAAATCTATAGGGAATCCAAAATTTAGATATACTACAAATGGAGATGAACCGGACTCATTGTCTACTTTATATACTGAACGTGTAAAAATCAATAAGACATTAACTTTCAAAGCCAAAGCTTTTAAAAAAGGTTGGAAGAGTAGTAAAACCCTCACTGTTGATTATGTAAAAACTGGGGGATTAATAACAGAACATCAATTAAAAACAGGTCCTGATGTCAGGTATAAAAATGTAAATAGATTATTTGATGGAGCATTAGGGGCCTTAGATTTTAGAAGTGGACATTGGAATGGGTTTATTAAAAATAATGAGGATTCTGTGGATAAAATGTCTAGCTCAGGAGATTTGATAGTTGAAATCAATATTCCAAAGAAAAATCCACCTAATTACATTGGAATTCATGCTTTAACCTCTATACCAGCCTATATTACTTTCCCTAAAAAAATAGAATTATTTGATATTAGCTCAGGGAATGAAGTACTGATTTCCTCTAAAGTAATGCCAAAACCTGTTGCGAATGAAATTCCAGAAATGAAGATGTATAAAATGCCATTGAATAAGAAGAACCTAGATAAAGTTAAACTAGTTATTACTAGCAATAAAAAACTCCCTGAGGGCCATCCTGCTGAAGGGGAACCTGCTTGGCTTTTTGTAAGTGAAATAATTTTTCTTTTGTAATTGTTTAATTTTTTTTAAATAAAATTTTTTACAAAACCCTACTTATAATTGATTCAATTACAATAGTTTAAACGTTTTTTTTGATAAAATTCCTCATAAAAACTTACATTTTTAACAAAAAATAGCTTTTAAATTTGGTTTCTGTTAAAGAAGTGTTAATTAATTTATTAAATTAGCAACAGAAATAAACAAAAATAATATTCTATGAAAACAAAATTCTTAAGAATTCTGACTTCTTTTTTATTGGTTTTTGCATTCGGTTTTAGTGTGCAAGCCCAAACAATTAGTGGTACAGTAACAGACGAAAATGGTGTGCCTCTACCAGGTGCAACCGTTTTGGTTGAGGGAACTTCAACTGGAGTTTCAACTGATTTTGATGGAAATTATTCAATCGATGCTTCTAGCGGGGATACCCTTGTTTTTAGCTTTGTTGGATATGCATCTCAATCAGTAGTTGTAGGATCTTCTGCAACTGTGAATGCCGTATTAACACCTGACACTGCTTTAGAGGAAGTAGTAGTTACTTCTTTAGGTATAAAAAGAAATGTCAAGGCGTTAGGATACTCGCTCACAGTAGTAGATGGTTCAGAACTTAGCGGTAACAAAACTAGTAATGCTATTAATGCCCTTCAAGGAAAGGTTGCCGGAGTTATGGTAACTGGATCAGCTGCGGGTGCTAAGGGTTCTAGTAGGGTTGTAATTCGTGGTACAAGTTCCTTAACAGGAAATAACCAACCTTTATATGTTGTAGATGGGATTACTATTAACAATAGTAATTTAGGTTCTGCAGGTGTATGGGGAGGTGCAGACTACGGAGATGGTATTTCTAGTATTAACCCTGATGAAATAGAATCAGTAAGTGTTCTAAAAGGTGGAGCTGCTGCTGCACTTTATGGGTCTAGAGCTTCTAATGGTGTAATTCTTATTACTACTAAAAATGGGGCAGGCCAAGAAGGCATAGGTATAGAGTTTAATAGTTCTACTCAGTTTGATATGCTTAATACAGGTCTTAGAGATACTCAAGAGATTTATGGTCAAGGTAGAGACTCTTCAAAAATTGTTGATCCTATAGACACTTATCAAGCATGGGGTCCAAAAATGGACGGATCTATGGTTGCTCAATGGGATGGCGTTGCAAGAAAGTATTCAAATCAAGGCAGTAACTTAGAGAAGTTCTACCGAACAGGAGAAACATATACCAATACTATTGCTGTATCTTCTTCTAATGAGAGTTCGAATACTAGATTTTCTATGACCAATATGGACAATATAGACATTGTTCCAAACTCATCACTAAAGAGAAATTCTTTTGGATTGAACTCCTCTCAAAAATTAGGAGATAAAATTACTGTTGATGTAAATATGAAATATATTCTTGAAGATCAAGTAGGTAATCCACAATTATCTGACTCACCAGGTAATGGAAACTTTGCGGTTAACCTATTTGCTCCAACAGTAAATGTTAACGACATGTTAGGAGCAGGAGGATTAGGGAGAAATGCAGATCTAACAGAATTTAGAATTAGTGATAATTCTTATTCTCAAAACCCTTGGTTTGCTGCTTATAACTATATTAACAGCTCTGAAAAAGAAAGGTTTATCGGAGCAATAAATGCAAGATGGGATATAAAAGATTACCTATATGTTAGAGGACGTGTTGGAGGGGATCGTTATGATCACCACAGAACTAATTCAACTCCATGGGGAACTGCTTATCAGCCTAATGGATCTATGAATGAAACTAAAAGAGCATTTCAACAGTATGATGCAGATGTCTTTATCGGAACTGATAATCTAAAATTAGATGATGATGTTTCTTTTACTGCTTTTGTAGGAGTTGGACAAAACTCTCAAGAATATAGTGCTACTGGAGTAAGTGGATCTCACTTTATTGTTCCTGGATTAATAGATGTTAAGAATACTAAAAATCAAGGAAGTAGTTGGAGTTACTGGAAAAAGCAAATAAACTCTGCTTATGGTTCTGCTGAAATAGGATTTATGGACTATGCTTATCTTACTATAACTGCTAGAAATGACTGGTTTTCAACTTTATCTTTAAAGGACAAAGTAGCTCCTAACAATGATTTATATACTTCTGCGAGTTTATCTTTTGTTCTTTCAGATGCTTTAGATTTAGGAAGCTCAGTTTCTTTCTTAAAATTAAGAGGAGGATATTCTCAGGTAGCTGGTGGTGCAGATAGTCCATATGCTTTAAGTTTAGCCTATGGTATTTATGGTCAAGGACACTTAGGCGCTTCATTAGGGGCTATCAGTGGAGGAACTATTCCTAACTCTGAAATTACTCCATTTGAGAAGAATGAAACGGAGTTTGGTATTGATTTAAGAATGTTTGATAATAAACTTTCTATTGATGCTACATACTACGACAATGAAACTCTTGGAGATATTGTAGGTGTAAGTGCTTCTGCAACTTCAGGTTATGGAAGTGCCCTTGCAAACCTTGGGAATATTTCTAACAAAGGGATTGAGTTACTTATAAAAGGAACGCTTATCCAATCTGATGATTTTGCTTGGAATGCTTCTGTTAACTATACTAACAATACTAGTAAAGTAGTCGCAACTAATGATACAGGCGGAAATATTTCTATGCAAGAACCAAGATCTAGAAACTTAAGAGTAACACATATTGTTGGCGAAAAGTATGGTGCATTATATGGTTCTTCTTATGTAAGAGACGCTAGTGGTGCAATTGTTCACCAAATGGTTAATGGTATTCCTATCCCAAAAATTGGACCAAGAAAAATCTTAGGATTTGGTGTGGCTCCAACACAACTTGGTATAGGGACTTCTATTAGATATAAAGACATCAACGCTTCTGTTTTGTTTGAAGGAAAATCTGGAGGACAAATATACTCAGGATCTAATGCGTTTTTAATTAGAAATGGACACCATAAGAAAACGGTGCCTGCAGGAGGACGTGAAGCTGGTTGGGTTCCAACTGGAGTTATGGAAGATGGAAGTAAAGTTACTACTTCAATTCCTACTAACCAACAAGAAGACTATTACAGAAGAACATATAGTATTGCTGAGGAAGCTATTTTTGACTCAGACTATATGAGACTTCGTTCGTTAAGTATTGGATATAATATTCCATCTGATAAATTAGACGGAACTTTTATTGAAAAGGCTACTATAACACTTATTGGAAGAAACTTATTTTTCTTAAGCAATAGTGTTGACAACATAGACCCAGAGTCTGCATATAATAATTCAAACTCTGCTGGTTTAGAATGGTTTGGTCTTCCTGTACCAAGAACTATTGGACTTAACGTAAACCTTAAATTTTAAACTTATATAATTATGAAAAAAATAGTATTAACAATTTTTGCTTTAAGTTTAGTTTTTTCCTCATGTGAGTTTGATAAAGGATTTGAGGAAATGAACGTAAACCCTGGCAAAGCCGCACAACTCGAGGTGGCAAATAAGTTTGCATCAGTAGTATTGCGAACTTCAGGTGGTAGATATGAAAACTGGAGAGCCAGTTTAATCTATCAATCAGTAATGATTCAACATTTATCATCAACTGCCGGTTACTGGTCAGGAGACAGATATTTTAGAAATGATGGATATGCTACTTCACTTTGGGATCGTTATTACCCATCTGCAGTTAAAGAAATTGAAGACATTAAAGCTCAATTGACTGCTGAAGGTAATAGTGGATCTGAAATGGGGATGACACGTATTTTAAGAGTATTTATTTATTCAAGAATTACAGATCTCCATGGGGATTGCCCTTATAGTGAGGCAGGTCAAGGATACACAAATGGTATTTTAAAACCTAAGTATGATGCTCAAAAGGATATCTATGCAGATTTTCTTAAAGAGCTAGACGAAGCAGTTGCTCAAATTGGTTCTTCTACTACTTTGGGTGCATCAGATTTGATTTTCCAAGGGAATACCGCAAAGTGGAAAGCTTGGGGTAACTCTATGATGCTTAGACTTGCAATGAGAATGAGCAAAGTAGATGCAGCTAATGCTCAAGCTTGGGCAACAAAAGCTATTGGAAATGGAACGATGACTTCTAATGCTCATATCGCTCTGATTGCTCATACAGATGGTCCGGGAGGAATTAATAAAAACGGACATGGTGAAGTTTTTCAAGCGGATGGTAACGGAAGAATGAGTAAGACTTTTGTAGACTTCTTAAAAGACGATCCAAGATTACCAATTTTGGCGGCTAGGAGATCGGATAAAAGTACTGCTATTGCAGATTTAATTGGAATGCCAAACGGAAGTACTTCTGCAACAGTTTCTGATACTTCTATCTACGCGGAGCCAAATAGAGCTGTGATTACAGGAACAGATGTTCCTATGGTTCTTCAAACTTATGCTGAGGTAGAATTTTTGAAAGCTGAGGCTGCTCAAAGAGGGTGGACATCAGGATCTGCGGCAACACACTATAACAATGGAGTGAAGGCTGCTATGCAGATGTTAAGTCAGATTTATCCAAAAGCAGCTGCTATTACAGATGCTGAGGTTACGGCTTATTTAGCTCTTAAACCTTACGACGCTGCTAAAGGTCTTCAAATGATAGGTGAGCAATATTGGGCTGCTACTTTATTTAATGAGTATGAAGCTTTCTCTAATTGGAGAAGAACAGGCTTCCCAGTATTAACTCCTACAAATGACCCAGGAAATGTTACAGGCGGAACTATTCCAAGAAGATTAATTTGGCCTATGGGTGAAGAGTCTACAAATGCTGATAATTATAAAGCAGCAGTTGCAGCACAAGGTGCTAACAACTTTACAACTAGAGTTTGGTGGGATAAATAAGAATAGAATTTTAGTTTTTATTATATTTAAGGGGGAATTTAATTCCCCCTTTTTTATGTCTAGTTATGAAAGAAATATTCTCTATTGTTCTTTTACTCATTATTCAATTAAGTGAGGCTCAAGACAAAGTATTTCAATTAATTGATTCTGATTATTCAGGGATTCATTTCAATAATTATATCGAAGATAAAAAGGAACATAATATTCTGCTCTATGCTAATTATTATGGTGGCGCTGGTGTTGGAATAGCTGATTTCAATAATGATGGATTACAAGATGTTTATTTAGCTGGGAATCTTGTCGGAGATAAAATATATCAAAATAGGGGAAATCTTAAATTCTTAGATGTTACGGAAACATCTGGAATATTTGATGATGGATCTTGGTCCTCTGGAGTATCTATAGCTGATATAAACCAGGATGGCCTCCTAGATATATATATTAGTAAAGAGCTATATGATGATGATCCAGAGTTAAGAAAAAACAAGCTTTATATTAATAAGGGAAATTTTAGATTTGAAGAAGCTGCAAGAGATTGGGGAGTAGATATTTCAGCTAGAACTCGTCATGCAGTTTTTTTTGATTATAATAATGATGGATTATTAGATTTATACCTTTTGAATCAACCTCCTAACCCAGGGAGTTATTCTAAATTTTTTGGAGCAGACTTAACTTTACCAGAGTATTCTCTTCAGCTTTTTGAAAATACTGGACAAAACCATTTTATTGATGTTACCAAAAAAGCTGGACTTTACAGGTCGGGATTCCCCAATGCAGTTGTGGCTTCTGATTTAAATAAAGATGGTTTTACAGATTTATATGTTGCTAATGATTTTGATGCTCCTGATTTTCTTTATTACAATAATGGAGATGGAACTTTTACATATAACACGGAAAAATCTTTAAAACATATTTCTTTTTATAGTATGGGAGTGGATGCATCAGATATTAATAATGATGGATTATTAGATTTAATGGTAGTTGATATGACAGCTGAAGATAATTATAGATTAAAATCTAATATGAGTGGTATGAACCCCTCTGCTTTTTGGAAGGTTGTGCAACAGGGAGGTTATTTTCAGTATATGTTTAATACATTACAATTAAATAATGGAGATGAAACTTTTAGTGATGTTGCTCAGTATACCAATACCTCTTCTACTGATTGGAGTTGGGCAAATTTAATTGCAGATTTTGACAATGATGGCTTAAAGGATATTTATGTTACTAATGGTCTTTTAAGAGATATTAGAAATACAGATGCAGATAAAAAAGTCGGAGAGTTTATATTAAAAATTGCAGATGATTATGTAAAAAAAAATAAAACTTTTGAATATAATTTATGGGATATTCTCCCTCTAGAAAAAGCTTTAGAATTATTGCCTAGCGTAAAACTTAAAAATTATTTTTATAAGAATTATGGGGATTTAAAACTTGTTAATGAAGCCAAACAATGGGGACTTGATCAGCCTTCCTTTTCAAACGGAGCTGCCTATGCTGATTTAGATAATGATGGGGACTTGGAAATAGTGGTAAATAATGTTAATGAAAAGGCATTTTTATATAAAAACAATACTAATGAATCAATTAAAAATTTCTTTTTAAGAATTTCTTTAAAAGATGAAAACAATCAAAGTCTTTTTGGAACTAAAGCAGATGTCTATAGTAAGGATAGCCATCAGTTCTTTGAAACAACGAACGTAAGAGGCATTTATTCAACAAGCGAAGATATTATACATTTTGGATTAGGTGATAATAAGAAGATAGATAGTTTAATTATTACTTGGCCAAACGGATTAAAATCTAAACTTTTTGAATTAGACACTAATCAAAGTCTAGCATTGTCTTCTTCTTCTGGGAAAGACTATTCTAATTTAAAAGACATAAATCAAGAAATATTTTTTAAGGAGGACCCTACAAAAATAAATTACATTCATGTTGAGAATGTTTTTGATGATTATAATAAACAAATTCTATTGCCTCACAAGCTTTCTCAATTTGGACCTGCAATTGCAGTTTCTGATGTGAATGGAGACAATTTAGAGGATGTATATATAGGAAGCGCTTCAGGAAAATCATCACAGCTATTTTTACAAACAATGGAAGGAAACTTTACTTTATCTAAAAACCAGCCATGGGCTGTACATAGAGTATTAGAAGATGTAGATGCTATTTTTTTTGATTCTGATAGTGATGGAGATGATGATTTATATGTAGTAAGTGGGGGAAATGAATTTGCTCCCAATTCTAGCACTTACTTAGACAGATTATATATCAATGATGGAAATGGACTCTTTGAATTTAAAAGGGAATTATTGCCTAACATGTATAAATCAGGTTCTGTTGTAAAACCTGAGGATTTTGATAATGATGGAGATCTAGATCTTTTTATAGGATCTAGAATGATTCCATGGAATTATCCAGAAGCAGCATCAAGCTACTTATTACAAAATCATAATGGAAAATTTTCTCTATATAATGATGTTAATAATAGTTTTGGAGATTTAGGGCTTGTAACTGATGGCGTTTGGTCAGATTTCGATAGCGATGGATATAAAGATCTTTTTGTTGTTGGCGAATGGATGCCTTTAACATTAATAAAAAATGAAAAAGGGATATTAAAAAAGCAAAAATTAAATAATGAATGTGATGAGGTTTATGGCTGGTGGTATTCTATTGAAGCGGGAGATTTTGACAATGATGGATTAGAAGATTTAGTAATGGGTAATTTGGGTGAAAATTATAAATATAAAGCAAGCAAAGAAGAGCCTTTTGAGGTTTTTTATGATGATTTTGACGAAAATGGAGTTAAAGATATTGTGCTGGCTTATTATAATTATGGAATTCAATTTCCTCTTAGAGGGTTTTCTTGTTCTGCACAACAAGTTCCAGAGTTGAAAAATAAATTTGAAAAATATGATTTATTTGCTTCTCTTGATGTTAAAAGTGCTTATGGAGAAAAAAATTTAGAAGATGCATTAAGGCTGCACGCAAACTCTTTTAAAAGTAGGGTTCTCTTAAATTCTAATGGAAATTTTACTAATATTGATTTGCCTTATGAAGCACAATTTTCTTCTATTAATGATTTTGTTATTGATGATTATAATGGAGATGGAGTAAAAGATATTTTAGCTATTGGAAACTTATTTACTTCTGAGATAGAAACACCAAGAAATGATGCTAGTAATGGAATATTATTAATTGGCAAGGGCGATGGAAGTTTTTACTCTAAATTAAGAAAAGACTCAGGTTTTTATGCTCCGAGTGATGCAAAAAAAATTGTTCCACTAAAAATTAAAAATGAAAACGGAATTTTAGTTGGGAATAATAATGACTTGCTACAATATTTTAAAGCGATTAAGCCTTAAGTCCTAATTGTTTTTGATGATGAATTTAAAATATATATATTTTTTTATAACAATTTTTCTTTCTAGTTGTACAAAAACTAATTACGATATTGTAGTGGTAGGTGGAGGAGCGAGCGGAATAACAGCAGCTATTCAATCTTCTAGACTAGGATCAAAAACCCTTTTAATTGAAAAATCGGATTGGATAGGAGGAATGATGACTTCAGCTGGTGTTAGTGCCTTAGATGGAAATTATAAAATGCCAAGTGGTTTTTTAAAAGAATTTCGAGATAGTTTGGTTTCTTATTACGGAAGCCTTGATAGTTTGAAAACAGGCTGGGTTAGCAATGTTATGTTTGAACCATCAGTTGGGAATGAAATATTAAATAAAATAGCTAGCTCAGAAAAAAACTTAAAAATTGTTTTCAATTCAAAAATTGATGAAATAAAAAAACAAAAAGACAAGTGGCATCTAACTGTAAAATCTGAAAATAAATTAGACGAAATAGAGACAGTAGTTTTAATTGATGCTACTGAATTGGGGGACCTAATACCAATTTTAAATATTCCTTATTATGTTGGGATGGATTCAAGTAGTATGTACAATGAAAAAATAGCCCCTAAAAATTCGAATGACATAATTCAAGACTTAACGTATGTAATGATTTTAAAAGATTATGGAAAGGATGTTACTATTCCTATTCCAATTAATTATAATAGGGATGAATTTATTTGTTCTTACGAGTCTAAAGAATGTTATGATACAGATTTAAAACTATGGCCAAAAGAATCTTTAATCTCTTATGGGAAACTTCCAAATGGGAAGTATATGATTAATTGGCCAATTAATGGAAATGATTATTATGTTAATTCAATTCAGATGAATGAGGAAGATAGAATGTCTCATTATGAAAAAGCTAAGCAGAAATCTATTAGATTTTTATATTTTATCCAGACTGAAATGGGGTACA
>JAAZZF010000041.1 GCA_014239275.1 Flavobacteriaceae bacterium
ATATAATATCAGCTGCTATAAGTATTAGGAGTCAAATGTGGAAAAATTAATTTCAAAACACACAATCATATAGCCCTTTTTTATATTGAAATTGAATAGATTATTTTTTTTATTAATAACAATAAACATTTTATTTTCATGCTCTAAGGATGATGAAAGCTCTAATACCAATCTAGAAGCTGGAAATAAAAATTTGCCATCGACTATAATTTTAAAAGATATTCCAGCAGGAACCTTTACAATGGGAGGTAATACTAGAGATGATGATGCTCCTGAAATAAGTGTTACAATGTCTGCATTTAAAATGTCTGAAAAAGAAATTACAAATAAGGAATATTTAGAGTTTTTAAATTCAGCTTACCTGGATTCTTGGATTGAAGTTGTTGAAGAAGAGATTATGGATCCTTGTGGAAAATATTCAGAATATGTTATTAAAGGATTAGGTAATGCTCCAAACGTAGGAAAAATTTACTTGCAATTAGGAGAGACAGGAGGATGTACTAGTAATGGAGAAAAAGAACACATTGATAATAAGAGTTGGATTTCTTTTAATTTTTCAAACAATAAATTTGAATTAATTGATTCAGGAAAAACCAATTTCCCAGTTAACTGGGTTAAATGGTATGGTGCTTATGCATTTGCAAAGTATTACGGAGTAAGTCTGCCTAGTGAAGCCCAATGGGAATATGCTAGTAGAGGAGGTCAGCAACTAGAATATCCAACTGATGATGGAACTCTTTCTTATTCTAAAGCTAATTATAATGGTGATATCCCAGCTGTTTATAATCCAAATGGACATTCACTTGAAGTAGGTTCTTATTCTTCAAATCCGTATGGATTATATGATATGGGTGGAAATGTTTGGGAATGGTGTGTGGATTATTATTCAAAAGATTTTTATACTGATAATTCGAAAGATCCTGTTAATGCAACTGCTAGCTCTGATAATAAAAGAGTAAGAAGAGGTGGTTCTTGGAATTACCACTCTGCAACATTATTAACTTATTCTAGAGCTGCTGATTTTGAAAATAGAGGAAATAATCATTTTGGATTTAGAATTGTTAAATCCAATTAATCTTCTCTCTTTGCATTAAAAGTACCGTTTGGTTGAATAAATGATATTTCAGTTACTTTTTCCTTTTTATTAACTTTAAATTCAACCTTGTAACCATCTAATATTTTAAATGCAAAAACATGTTCTTTTATTGGATATAATTCATATTCTGGTTGGCCAGGAACAAAAACGTAAAGTATATCATCCTTTAAGTATGTTTTACATCCTGAACTTGAATTAAATTTATAGTTACCAACATATTTTTCTAAATTTTCTTTTTTTACTTCAAGTTCTTTTAGTTTTTTCTTAAACAATATAGGATTCTCAATGGACTGTTCAAATTTTGATGTTAAGTTTATTATTTCTCCTTGATCATTGTTATAAAATGTAATTAAAAAATTATCATAAGATGCTTCCATATCAACTTTTCCTTCATTTAATTCATATGGTAAAAAGGTATCATAATGATAATGATTTAGCCATAGTTTTTTGTATGGAAATTTTAAAAATAGAGAGTCATTTTTAGTTGTTATTTCTAAGGTTCCATATCCTAGGTTTATATAATCCCCTACATAATCTTCTATTGGATGAGATGTCTTGGTTCCTTCCTTTTTATTTGATATTCTATTTTTCTCAACTTCTTTTTGATTTTTTTTAGCTTCTTTAATTTCATCTACTCCCTTTTTTATCCAATCTGTTTCATCCAATTCAAGGATTCTATCATAAATAATATTTTGCACAATTGACGGAAGATTAGATACATTTTGATTCCCTAATACTACTATACCAATATTATCTGATGGCATAAAACTTGTACTAGCTGTAAATCCATCAATAGCTCCGTTATGAGTAACTAGATAATGACCTTTATAAGAACTTATCATCCACCCAAAACCATAATTTGCTAGGTGCAATCCAGGATTTTCATCTGATGGTAAATTTGGACCTGCTACATTTTGAGAACTAATAGCCTCTTCAATATAGGCTTGTGGTAAAATCTCTTTATCATTATATTTTCCATCATTTAACCAAGTTATGAGCCATTTAGACATCTCATTTACACTACTATTAATACTTCCCGCAGGACTCATTCCGGCAATTTTATAATAATCTGTTTTTTCATGATCTTCTAAATATCCAATAGCTGCATTTTCTGCCTGTTCCATTTCTGCAATTGAAAGATTAGAACGCTCCATTCCTAAAGGTTTAAATATTGATTCTCTAATATTTTCTTCCCAGGATTTATTAGTAATTCTCTCCGCTACTACACCTTGTAACATAAACATGAAATTGTTGTAATAAAATTTATTTCTTATAGTTGTAACTGGTTGATGGTATTCTATTCTTGATACTAAACTGTCTTTAGAGAAAGTAGGGAAAAAGTACCAAGATAGATCATGTCTGGGAATCCCGGTCTTATGAGACATTAAATCCCTTATTGTTATTAATTCATTTAAATTAGAATTATTAAACCTCAATTCATCTATATAATCTATTGGGCTATCATCAAAATTAAGTTTTCCTTTATTGTTTAAAAGACCTATTACAGATGAAGTAAATGCTTTGGTACATGATCCAATAGCAAATAATGTATTGGTGTCTACCTTTAGTTTCTTTTCATAATCCCTATACCCAAAACCTTTTGAATATATGACTTTATCATTTTCAACTACTGCTACAGCAAATCCTGTTTGATCAAATGATTTTAAAGCTTTTTCAAACACTTTATCTAATCCCTCGAGTCTTTCATCATTCTGACCAATAGAAAGAAGCGGAATAAATAGTAATAGTAATATTAGTTTTTTCATAATTTATATTTAACGGGTATTATTTATTGCTAGGCTTCAGTTCAAAATAAGTTACATGAAACCTGTTGTCAATTATCTTCCCTTGAACATCTGCCTTTCTAATAGCATTGCAAAAACCTATTTTAGAATGAGCATCCCCATGATCATCTATATCAGTTCCTTCAACATAGTAACTAGAATCTTTAATTCGTATTGCTAATTCACATTCTTTTCCTACCATATCAAACATACATATTCCACAAGATACTTCAGCTTGAATTATATGAGTTTCTGGATCAAATTTTAATTGTTTCTCAAATTTTTCTTGCCCAAAAGAAACAAGTGGAATAAACAGTAATAGTAGAAGGAGTTTTTTCAAAAAATATATTTTTTTGGGATTATATTTTTATTATTTTCAGCCATCCAAAATACATTCAATATCCACCATCTATTACCATCATAAAGTAATTGAATGCTATTTATTCCCCTAGCAAAAGGTTTTGTATCAGTTTTGGCCCTAAAAGATTGGTAACTAGAAAAAACATGAACAATATTACCAAACCGTTCCGTTGTCCTTCCAATTTCGTTTTCATGAAAACCATTTTCAAATAACCATTTTCCTGAATTATCAATATAATCATCCGGACTCATAAAACGAGCACCTGTTATACCTTGTTCATTTATTCTGGAAGGAATTAACTTAGCATCTTTATGAAATAGATACTTAAATAAATTCCAATCTCTTTCTACTCCCTTATCTCCAGAAATAACGGAATATAGGGTTTCAATAGTGCTGTCTATAGATTCTACACTTTTTATATAATCATTATTTTGTGAGAATGCCTGAATACTAAAAAGTATGATTAGAATTAGTAGTTTTTTCATAACTACAATTTAATAAAAAGATTAGTAAAACAGAGATTTGTAATTGAACTTTTTTTCAAGTATAAAACATTTTATATTTTTAGCAACAAATAGATCAATATGAAATTTTATTTAAAAGTCTTTGTTTTATTATTAATTATTGTTGTCATTTATCTGATAAAGTTAAATTATGACAATAATAGACTATTTGAAAAAGCAAATAAAATACACAATAATGTTATTACACTTGACACACATTGTGATATAAATCTTAAAAACTTCACTGATTCTATCAATTATTCTCAAAACTTAAAAACACAATGTAATATTCCAAAAATGGAACTTGGAGGTTTAGATGTTGCATGGTTTATCGTATTTACTGGGCAAGGAGACTTAAGCGAACAAGGTTATAAAAAAGCATATGATAACGCAATATTAAAGTTTAATGCTATTCATGATTTAGTTGACACTTATGCAAGTGAAAAGATTGAACTAGCACTTTCTTCTGAAGATGTAAGAAAAATACATCAAAAAGGTAAAAGAATTGCAATGATTGGAGTTGAAAACGGATATCCTATTGGTTTAGATATAAAAAACGTTGAAAAGTTTTACAATATGGGAGCTAGGTATATGTCTTTAGCTCATAATGGTCATAGCCAATTAAGTGATAGTAATACGGGAGAAAAGGATGGTGTTTATCTCCATAATGGACTTAGTAAATTTGGTGTTGATGTAATTAGAGAAATGAATAGATTAGGAATTATGATAGATATATCACATCCATCAAAGGAAGCAATAAGGCAAATGATAACATTAAGTAAGGCTCCAGTTATTGCTTCACACTCCTCTGCAAGATCTCTTTGTGATCATAGTAGAAATTTAGATGACGAACAGTTAGGTTGGATAAAAAATAATGGGGGAGTTGTACAAACAGTAGCTTTTAAATCATATTTAAATTCTGAGAAAGTCAAGAATAATATTTCTGTTAATGTATCAGATTTTGTAAATCATATTGATTACCTAGTTAAAACTATTGGAATTAATCATGTAGGTATTAGTAGTGATTTTGATGGTGGTGGAGGTATTGAAGGATGGAATGATGCTTCTGAAACATTTAATATTACACTTGAATTGGTCAGAAGAAATTATAGTGAAGTGGAAATAGAAAAATTATGGTCTGGAAATTTACTTAGAGTTTTAGATGAGGTTTCTGAAACAGCAATTAAGTTACAAGAAGAATTATAAGTAAGGATATCAAGTAGTTAATTCCTCCTCTTAATTGATGTATCTTGCGTAAATCAATAAGATTTAAATTGAAAGATCAGCCAATTAAAAAAGGTTCTGTTTTAAGTATAACTCTATTAATACTTTCAGGAGAGTTAATCTATTTATTACCATACGTTTTACCTAGAATATTTAGACCTACATTTTTGGAAGTATTCAATTTAAATAATCTTCAATTAGGAAGTTTATTTTCAGTATATGGAATTATAGCTTTGTTATCCTATGTATATGGAGGTGTAATTTCAGACAAATTTCAACCAAAGAAGTTGATGTCATATTCCCTTTTTTTTACATCTTTTGGAGGCTTAGTTTTAGCATCTTACCCTTCTTATTTTGTTTTGCAAATTTTATATGGCTACTGGGGATTTACAACTGTATTTTTATTTTGGGGAGCGATGATAAAAGCAACTCGTGTTTGGGGAGGAACTGATAATCAGGGTCAAGCATTTGGATTTCTAGATGGTGGACGAGGATTAGTTGCCGCATCAATGGGAAGTTTAGGTATTTTAATTTTTTCTGTCTTTTTGATAAATGACATTGAATTAACCAGCTTAACTGAGCGTAAAGAAGCATTTAGATATGTCATTTTATTCTCATCATTTATGATATTTTTGACAGGATTATGGGTGCTCTTTTTTATGGATTCAAATCAAAAAGATCAAAAAAATAATGTTATATCTTCAAATTCATTCTCTAATATTAAAACTGTATTAAAAATTCAATCAGTATGGCTTATAATGATTATTATAATTTCTGCATACGTAGGATATAGGGTGACAGATATTTATTCTTTATATGCTTCTGATGTGATGTTTTTTAATCAGATTGAAGCTGCAAATGTCAGTTCATTACAACTATATCTTCGTCCATTAGTCTGTATACTAATAGCCATGTTAGCGGACAAATCAAGTTATATTTATTTTATTATTTTCGGTTTTGTTACAATGTTAATTGGATCGACAATCTTTGCATTCGGAATAGTTCAATTAAATATGAATTTTGTTTTTTACTTGTCTTTAATTATTGTTGCTACTGGAACATATGCTATTCGTGCGTTATATTTTTCTATTATGCAGGAAGGACGGATTCCTCTAGTATTGACAGGTACTGCTGTTGGTTTGATTTCTGTCGTAGCTTATACTCCTGATATTTTTGCACCCCCAATTTTCGGTTATTTTTTAGACAAATACCCTGGCTTACTTGGTCATCAATACGTGTTTACCATTTCAGTTTTATTTTCTATTTTAGGATTATTGGCATCAATAAAATTTGCTAATCTATTTAAAAAAAATGAATAAACTAACTTCTCTTTTGTTTGAAGCCATATATAGAAATTAGTATAAAACAGAAGAGTGGTAACACAAAAGAAAAGTTAATTTCTGATACACCTAATATTTTTATATCATCTACCTTGTGACCTCCATAATCAATAATCATTCCCTGTAATTTTGGCATTATTGCTCCACCAACAATGGCCATAACTAAGCC
Source organism: Flavobacteriaceae bacterium (assembly GCA_014239275.1). Taxonomy (GTDB): domain Bacteria; phylum Bacteroidota; class Bacteroidia; order Flavobacteriales; family Flavobacteriaceae; genus MAG-121220-bin8. Next base: position 6,478 of record JAAZZF010000041.1, read on the forward strand.
AGCAGAACCTATTTTGCTTTCTTCCTCACTTAAACCTCCAAGCGCAATCCCATAAATCGTTGGAAACATCAAAGACATAAAAAAGGAAACTCCCACAAGAGAATAAAGTCCAAATAAGCCTTTAATAAAAATAGTTCCTATACAACATATAGCTGAAAATATTGCAAAAATCATTAGAAGTGTTCCTGAATTTACAAAACGTAATAAATAAGTTCCAATACCTCGACCAAGAGTAAATAGCAAAAATGCCACCATTTGGTAGTACCCTGCCGTAACGCTATCCATTCCTATTCCTTCAGCATATTGGTATATATAGGTCCAGCACATAATTTGAGCACCTACATATAATATTTGTGCTAATACACCTGAAGTGTATGTGTTGTTTTTTGCGAGTTTTTTAAAAGCATGACTGATATGTGATTTAGATGATGTGTCCTTAAACTCTGGCATTTTACTTATGGCAAATAATACAAAAATGGCCAATATAACCAATCCCAAAATTACATATGGATCTCTAATGACTATCAAATCTGTGGTTCTAATTAAAACTTTAGAAGCTTCATCTAAAGCACTAAAATCAGTGATATCATCTGATTGTAATTTTTTCAATACAAATTGTTGCGCTACAAACAGACCTAAGATCAATCCAAGCGGATTAAAGGACTGAGCCAAATTTAAACGTTGAGTGGCAGTTTCTTTAGCACCCATAGCTAAAGCATATGGATTCGCTGCAGTTTCCAAAAAAGCCAAACCAAAGGTCAGAATGTATAAACCTAAACAAAAAAACCAAAATTGCTCTGTTATAGCTGCTGGGTAAAACAATAGTGCTCCAGTTGCATATAAAGCAAGTCCAATCAAAATACCCACTTTATAGGAATATTTTCGCATAAACAATGCTGCAGGTAGTGCCATACAAAAATATCCTCCATAAAAAGCCATCTGTACCCAAGCTGCCTGCGAGTTGGATAATTCTAAAACCTTTTTAAACGACTGTACCATCGGGTCTGTCACAGCATTAGCAAAACCCCAAAGTGCAAATAAAGATGTAAGCAAAACAAATGGTATGATCATTTCTTTTGAAACTACAGGTACAGAATTTAATTTTTTCATTGAATCATATTTAAAATTAAAGACATAAGTTATGGTAGATTAAAGTTTTTAATGAGAAACCAATTTGTTTTGAAAATCGGATACTTTAGCACAACTTAATTGCTCCATTACTTGAGTTAATTGTTTTTTCAGCATTGCTATGGTATGATTTCCTCCTTTATTGCCTAAAGCAGAAACCCCATACATAAAAGTGCGTCCCAAAAAGCTGAAATCAGCCCCGTTAGCCAGAACTCTTGCAACATCTGCACCGCCTCTAATTCCACTGTCCATCATGACAGTGAGTTTGTCCTTATATAGAGGAGAGATAGTTTTTAATGAGTCGATAGTAGCTTGACCTACATCAACTTGACGTCCTCCGTGATTTGAAATAATTACACCATCTAGTCCAAGTTGATATGCCTTTTCAACATCGTGTACCGACTCGGCTCCTTTTAACACAAGTTTCCCCTTCCATAAATTTCGGAGTCGTTTTATTTTTTCTTCGTTTAGACGTCCAGAAAAAGTAGTGTCCATAAATTTTGCTAATTCGTTCAGGTTTAAATTTTTGGGCATGTAGGGTTTTAAGGTTTCAAAATTGGGTTGTCCATTAATTAGTGTTTTAAAAGACCAGTGGGGCCTTTTTATGGCATTGATGATATTAGTTGCGGTCATTTTTGGAGGCATAGATAAACGATTTCGGATATCTCGTGGACGATAACCAAAAGAAGGCACGTCAGCTAGAATTACCAACACAGGACAACCTGCTGTTTCAGCCCTTCTTAAAATATCTTTTGTTACGTGCTCATCTGCAGGATGATAAAGTTGAAACCAAGCACGACCTTCAGTGATTTCAGCAATAGTTTCAATACTAGATGTGGTTACAGTACTTAAAATGAAAGGAATATTATGAACAAAGGCAGCTTTGGCTAATATTTCAGGTGATCGAGGCCACATCAACCCTTGCAAGCCTATGGGTGAGACTCCAAAAGGAGCATCATACTCGTGCCCAAAAAGTTCTGTTTTTAAACTTGGTAACTGGTATTCAACTAAGTATTTTGGTTTTAATTCTACATCTCTAATGCGTGTTGTGTTCTTTTTTATATTTACATCGTCATTACAGCCACCATCTAAATACTCAAATGCAAATTTTGGAATTTTTTGCTTAGCTCGTTTACGTAAATCTTCAACAGATGGATATTTGTTGTTTATATATGATTTCATACAACTTGTGTCTTTAAATCATAAATTTTATCCATCAGTACCCATTTAGCTCCATCTTCAGAGTTAGGAAGAGCTTGTTGAAAAGTCCACATCAACGTTTCCCATTCTTTAACTTTTGGGTTTTGAGTATCCATTTCTGATTTTTTTTTAAATGAAAATTGCTCATCAACCTCTAATATCATAAATAACCTATTGCCAGTGTTGTATATTTCTGCATGATTAATTCCTGAGTCTAGAAGACTTTGATTTATCTCGGGCCATACCTTAAGGTGGTATTGTTTATATGCAGCAATTTTTTCATCATCGTCTTCCAGATCCAATGCCAAACAATATTTTTTTAGGTTGTTAGCTGCCATTATTGATTTTATAATTCATTGTTTATAGCTCTATCCAAATGGGTATAACCTCCATCCACGTGAATCAATTGACCCGTGGTATGGCTTGATTTTTCAGAAAGTAAAAACGCAACGGTATTGGCAATTTCTGCTACCGTTGTCATTCGCTTTTCAAGTGGAATTTTATTTGTAATGGATGATAACTTTTCTTTTGGTTTTTCAAACGTATCTATCCATTTTTCATACAGTGGGGTGAAACACTCTGCTACAACGACACAATTTACTCGAATGGCATATGGGAGTAATTCAACTGCCCATTCTCTTGTGAGCGAATTCCGTCCTCCATTTGCTGCTGCATATCCGGAAGTACCACCTTGACCTGTTAATGCTGTTTTAGATCCAATATTAACAATGGCTCCTTTGTTTTTCTTTAACTCTGGGAGAGCCAATTGAGCCATTTTATAGTAATGTGCTAGGTTTTGCTTTATTGAATTCATAAAACCTTCGTATGAACCATGTTCTAAGCCAATACCATCATTAACACCTGCATTATTCACAAGACCATTTATTCTACCATATTCTTTAATTACAGAATGAACTGCCTGTTCACACTGTTCTGGCTGAGTTAATTCTGCAAACGTATATCCCACGTTGTAGCCCTTTTGTCTATATTCACCTATAACTTTTAGTATATTTTCTTGATTTCTTCCGACAATTACCGGTATAGCTCCCTCTTCAGCTAATAGTGTCACAATGCCAGCACCAATACCTTTGGAACCTCCCGTAACAATAATCACCTTATTTTTTAATCCTAAATTCATATTATAGATTATAAATTTTAATTGCATTTTGCCCCAAAATGTTATCTTTTATTTTGGTTGAGTGTTTATAAAGATAATCATTAACTATCGTTAATACTTTTTTGTAATTTGACGCGATTAAACATACAGGCCAGTCGGAACCAAAGAGAATCCGTTTAGAACCAAAAGAATTAAAGACTGAATTTATAAAAGGAGTAAAATCATTATCCATAAACGTATAATTATTAGTTTCCGTAACCATTCCGGAGAGTTTACAAGATACGTTTTGGTTTTTGGATAAATGAATAATATTTGACAACCATGCGTCAGAGATAGGTTCAGATATATTTGGTTTAGCAATGTGATCCAAAATAAATCTCTGATTAGGAAACTTTTCTACCAAACTGATGGCGGAAGGAAGTTGACGTGGGTAAACAAGCAAATCGAATGTAAGATTATGCTTGGCAAGTTTACTTATACCATTTTGCACATCTTTACGAAGTAAATAGTCATCATTCTCCGCTTGTACAATATGACGAACCCCTTTAAACAAGTGATTTGAGGCATAATGTTCCAATCTTTCTTCTACATTAGTTGCAGTTAAATCCACCCAACCTACTACACCTTTAATAAATGGATTTGATGTAGCACAACTTAGCAGAAACTCTGTTTCTGTTTCAGATTGATCTGCTTGTACTGCAATACAACCATCAACCCCATTTTCTTTCAAAATTGGTGCTAAATGTTTGGGAAGGAAATCCCTTTTTAGGACACCCATACTTTCATCTATCCAACTATCTTTAACGGGATCATAGTTCCAAAAATGTTGATGACTGTCTATAATCATGTATATGCTTTACAAACTTGACGTGCTACACCTAAATGCTCAATTCCTAGTTCCACCACATCTCCATCCTCAAGATATCTTGGAGGATTCAATCCCAGACCAACACCAAAAGGAGTTCCTGTAGAGATTAAATCACCTGGAAGTAAGGTCATGAATTGACTTATGTAGCTAACAACTTGTTGGATGTTAAAAATAAAATCTGAGGTACTGCTATTTTGCATGATTTTACCATTTAGTTTAAGCCAAAGGTTTAGATTATTCGGATTATCAATTTCTTCTGATGTAGCGATAAAAGGGCCTATTGGCGCAAAGGTATCGCAGCTTTTACCTTTTACCCATTGACCTGAACGTTCCAATTGGAAGTCACGTTCACTTACATCGTTATGCAATACGTACCCCGCAACATATTTTAGTGCATCTTCTTCGTTAACATAACTAGCTTTTCTTCCAATCACCACGGCCAATTCAACTTCCCAATCTGTTTTTAAGCTTCCCTTAGGAATTACAATTGGATCATATGGGCCAACAATTGCAGAACTCGCTTTGAAAAAAAGAACAGGCTCTTCAGGAACATTCATTCCACTTTCAGCTGCATGTTGAGCATAGTTTAGTCCAACACATACAATTTTTGAGGGACGCACAAGTGGTGCTCCCAAACGAATTTCATCATCCACGATAGGGCATGAGTCCTGATTTTCGTTTAGCCAGGTCTCTAATTTTTCTATTCCATTATTTCCAAAGAACTCTTCATTATAATCTGATATAAACGAGGAAACATCTACCTTGATTCCGTTAGGTAATAATATCCCTGGTTTTTCTTTGTTTATTTCTCCAAATCTAATGAGCTTCATAAGTTATCATTTTGAGTTAAGTGTTACAAATCCCCCATCAATCGCATAGTTTGAACCTGTAATGAAGCTAGCTTCATCAGCACATAAAAACAAAGCTAAATCTGCAATTTCTTGCGGATTGCCCATACGACCTATAGGTTGAGTTTTTGAAAGGTTTTCAAACATTTCTGCTTCTTTTCCAGGATAGTTTTTATTAATAAAACCATCCACAAAAGGTGTATGAACACGTGCAGGAGATATACAATTGCAGCGAATGTTCTTATCAATATAGTCTTTAGCAATGGAATAGGTCATAGTTAGAACTGCACCCTTTGTCATGGAATAAGCAAAACGATCAGTAATACCAACAGTTGATGCTATTGAAGCCAAGTTTAAAATAACTCCTCCGTTGTTTTTTTTCATTTTGGGTATACATGCTTTTGTGCAATTATACAAACCTTTAATATTTGTATTATATAACCTATCTAGATCCTTTTCTTCACAAGATTCAATATTACCTACATGGGCTACACCAGCATTATTGACTAAAATATTTATTGGTGTAGACTTTGAAATACCTGTTATAATTTTGGTGACTTGCTTATAGTTGGATATGTCACAATGGTGTGCTTCGGCTTTAAAACCTTGCTGATTAAGTTGGTCAGCTATTTCTTGTGCAGATTTTAAATCATAATCTAAAATGTGTACAAAAGCTCCTTGTTGGGCAAAGGTAGTAGCAATAGCTTTTCCAATTCCGCTACCTCCACCAGTTATTAGGGCGCCTTTGTTGTGTAATGAAAATTTTGAACTCATTTTTTTTATTTTAAAGTGATAAACCTCTCTTCCAGGGGATAAAATCATTTTGATTCAATCTTCGTGCGTTAATTTCTATCTCTCCACTTGCTACTTTAATAATATATTCTAGCAATTCTTCTCCACAACTTTCAATGGTAGCAATACCCTCAATAATAGTCCCAGTATTAAAATCTATAATATCATTCATTTTATTGTAGAGACTTGTATTTGATGAAATCTTTACAACAGGTACTGCTGGGTTCCCAGTAGGTGTTCCTAGACCAGTTGTAAACAAAAGAATATTTGCTCCAGAACCTACTAATCCAGTTGTTGATTCTACATCATTACCAGGTGTACATAATAGATTTAAGCCGGAATGTATTACTTGTTCGGTATAATCTAAAACATCAACAATTGGAGATGTTCCTCCTTTTTTTGCTGCACCAGCTGATTTTATTGCATCTGTAACTAGACCATCTTTAATATTTCCAGGAGAAGGATTTGCATAAAAGCCAGAGCCTAAAGCATTAGCTTTTGCATCGTAGACACGCATTATTTTAGCGAATTTATGAGCTTTACTTACGTCAATACAACGATTAATCAACTCCTGCTCAACTCCGTTAAGTTCGGGAAATTCTGACAATATTGCTGAACCTCCTAAGCCAACAATTATATCAGATACATATCCTAAAGTTGGGTTAGCAGAAATACCAGAAAACCCGTCAGATCCTCCACATTCCAACCCAATTGTCAATTTGCTTAATGGCGCGGGAGACCTAGAAACCTTATTGGCTTCAATCATACCGATAAATGTTTTTTTGATAGATTCGGAAATAAAATTACGTTCAGAAGAACTTTTATGTTGCTCCAAAAAGAAGACAGGTTTCTTCATATTAGGAGCAATTCTTTTTAAGGCCCGTTCCAAAATGCTGATCTGCGCATGCTGACAACCAAGACTAAGCACTGTAGCACCTGCTACATTTGGATTGTTGATGTAGCCTGCAAGTAAATTGCATAAGGCAACAGCATCTGATGTTGAGCCCCCACAGCCCCCTTCATGAGTTAAAAACTGAACACTATCTACATTTGTAAATAAAGGATTGTTTTTTTTCTCTTTAGTATTATATAAAATATCAATATCCAATAGATCATCTTTGGACCTACCAGATTTGTATGCAGCAATTAAGGGTTGTATGTCAAAAGTTTGTTTGTGGAAGCTTGAATAACCTAAACCTTCAAGCATGACCTTTTTTATTTCCTTAATATTTCTATTTTGACAAAAGACTAAGGGTATGACAAGCCAATTGTTTTCGGTTCCAACTTTTCCGTCTTCTCTATGATAACCTAAAAAGGTATGATTTAAAAACTTATATGTATCTGGTGGATTCCAATCGTACTGTATATTTTTCTCAGACACAAAATACTCCTCAGTTTCATGAGCAATATTATGAGTGTTAATTGCTTCTCCCTTTAAAATATTTTTTTTTGCTCTTCCAACGACTACTCCATACATAATAATTTCCCCTCCCTTTGTCAAATTATGTGTTACTAACTTATGTTTAGCCTTTATATTTTCTTTTAGACAAATCGAACCATTAGTGTACTCAATTAAATCTCCTTTTTGCAAATTAGTTAACGCTACTAGAACATTGTCTTTAGGGTGTACCTTAAGGATTTTTGTTTGTTTTGGCATGAATTAGAGTTAGTATAACAATATTAACCCTTTTCCACAGCATTGTCAACTCCTAATTATTTCTTTTTATTTAGCTAATGAGCCAAACCTACCTTTTTTATCACGTCTTTTTTCAAGTTCTACAGTCTTTAAAAAATCTTTCTTGGTAAATCTTTTTCCGTTAACATATAAATGTTTTAATCCAGATGGGAATTCTATATCTAAAACATTTCTTTTCATATGTTAAAATTGGGACACTTAATATATGAATTAATTAGTTTTTTTTAATAAATAAATCAAAGTTTTTAATTAATCTCCTCCCCAACTATCTTGAAAAAAAATACCTACACCAAGTTCTGCCCATAAATACAAAATCATCAAAATTATTAACACTATAAATATTACTTTATAATTCCTAGACATGTTTACCTTTTACCCATCCTGTTTTCTGTAAATATTTTTCAGCACTCTCTATAGCTCCTTCTTCAATAGAAGTTCCCATAGAATCATTCCATCGATTTAGATAACCAAACAAAGAAATTACACCTGTAATTTCTACAATTTCACCTTCATCCCAATGCTTATGTAATTCTTGTATTATTGTCTTATCTACAGTATTAGGAACTTGTGAAGCAGCTAAAGAAAAATTTAGTGCGGCACGTTCAGCATCATTAAAAGAATCATGTGTTCTATAATTCCAAATATTATCTAATTGTTCTTGTTTTGCCCC
>JAAZZF010000042.1 GCA_014239275.1 Flavobacteriaceae bacterium
AATTATTTTTGTATTTTAACTTTATGAAAAAAATATTTTCCTTAATATTTATGTTGTCTTGTCTGTTAACATTTGGACAAAACAATGCTCCTGTAGCTAGTAACCAAACTGTTTCAACTGATAAAAATAAAGATGTTGACATTACTCTTGTTGCAACTGATGCCGATGGAGATGTTTTAACTTATATTATTAAATCTTTACCAACAAATGGCACATTGAAAAATGGATCTACGGTAATTTCTGCAAGTGACCTTCCTTTGGCTTTATCTGCTGCAAGTGTTAAATATACTCCTAATTCAAATTGGTCTGGATCAGACTCTTTTACTTTTGTAGCAAGAGACCTTTCTATTTCTGCTTTTGCCGCTGCAAATGGTTTAACTGTTATCTCTAACAATGGAGTTCCAGTTTCCCACACCAAACCAGCTGGAAAAACTTATTATTTGATGGAGAGTAGTCCAAAAAGAATGGATTGGCCTGACGCCAAAACATTAACCGATTCTTATGATGGAGCTCAAATGTTTGTGCCATTTAATAAAACAATGGATGAGTCAATTTATAATGCTCTTAAATCTATGAATAGATTGGATGGGCCATTTTGGTATGGACTTTGGCAAGACAGAAATGCTAATGATTATTCCGAACCCGGTGGAGGATGGTATTGGGTAGATGGAGTTAAATTAGGTTCTACTGAACGTCCCTATACTAATTGGCATTCTGGTGAACCTAATAATGCAGGTGGAAATGAAGATTATGCTCAATTTAATCGTTTTATTGGTGGTTTCACTTGGAATGATATGCAAGTCGGAAACACACAATCTTACGCATTATTTGAATTTTCTTTAAAAGATGATGGAAGTGAAAGTAATGTTGCTACTGTGACAATTAATGTATCAACAACTGGATTTAGTCTTCAGGATGACAACAATAAGATTACAGTTGGTAGTTGTACTTGTAATGGAACAAAAGATGGCTTTTTAGTCTTGTCTGTTGAAGATAATTCATATGACTATACAATTACTGTAAGTGGAGTGGCTACTCCAATTACAATTAAAGGAACTAGTAAAACTGCTACAGTACCAGGTTTAGGTAAAGGGAAATACACCATTTGTTTTAAAGTAGATGGACAATCTAATTATGAACAATGTTTTGAAGCAACTATTACTGAACCAAATGGAATATAAAAAAAATTAAAAAATGAAAAAAACATTCTCCTTTCTTTTGATGTTATCATCAATTTTAATATTTGGACAAAGTACCCCTTGTACTAATACATCGACATTAACAGTTAGTGGAGATTTTAATGTTACAGCTTCAGGAACCTATCCTATGGTTATTCCTGCGCAAAAAATAACCGGATCTGGTTCAGGCACACAAGTTTTTAGAAAAAATGTAGATATAAAACTCACTTTAGGAACTGGAGATGTTTTTGAAAGTTGTGTAGTTAAATTGGATGTTGATGATTTTGACGATGGTTTACAATTTGATATTGATGGAGTAAATCTTTTAAATTTCCAACAAAAACATTGGGATAATACATTTGGAGCTAATACAACGGAGTTTAATGGAAGTGGAAGATTTGTAACATCTGGTGGTATGTGGACTCCTTGGACTGGTCAAGGAAATCCAAAACTTGAAATTTCTACTGGAAAAGTACAGTTAATGGTGGATACAAAAAATGGCACACGTGAAGACGCATTGCTTTTTATGGATACTTCTGTAGCAGATTGGAAATTAATTTCAACTTTTACATACGACTGTTTAGCAGGTTTTAATTTACTTATTGGAAATCAAAATGGCGGAGGAGGCCCATCAGGTATCAATGCTAATTTAACAGTTGAAGCATATGTTGGTCCTTGTGATACTAGTGGAAGTTTCACTCTTCAAGATGATAATAATAAAATTACAGTTGGAACCTGTACTTGTAATGGTGCGAAAGATGGTTTTCTAGCTTTATCCATCGAAGATAATACTCATGATTATACAATTACTGTTAGTGGATTAGATAATCCTATTACAATAAAAGGAGCTAATAAAACTGCTACAGTACCAGGTTTAGGTAAAGGCAAATACACTGTATGTTTTAAGGTGGATGGTCAACCCAACTATGAACAATGTTTTGAAGCAACAATAAATGAACCAAACTCATTATAAATAATAATAATAACTTTTAGATATGAAAAGCACAATAAAATACATTAGTTTACTTTTTTTAACATTAACCTTCATAATTAGTTGTGATTGTGATTGTCAGGATATTACAGATACATCTGGACCTATTTCAACAGATAGGTTTGTTGCATCTCCAGGTTCACCTACATTAATATCACCCGCAAATGGTAAAAATTGTGAAATAGGATCTCCTGTAGATGTTTCTACAAGTCAAGTTGCTTTTAGCTGGTCAGCTTCACCTGAAACAGATAGTTATAATCTTACATATACTAACTTAATTACTAATAGTATTAAAACAAAAACAGGTATAACTAGTAACACGACAAAAATTTTATTATTTAAAGGAATTCCTTATGCTTGGAGTGTACAGTCTATTAATTCTAATAGTAATAGAGCTTCTAGCGGCACTTCAAAATTTTATTTAAAAGGAAATCCGAATTTGACTAAAGTTCCTTTAGCTGCTGTATTAAAAGCACCATCTACAACTGGAGGTAAAACAACTTTAACATGGACTGGAAGTGATCCTGATGTTGGTGATGCTCTAACCTATACACTTTATGTAGATAAAGTTGATGGAAAACAAAGTCCAGTTTCATCTGGATTAAGTTCAGCATCAGCTGAGCTTACTTTAGACTCAGGTGTAACATATTATTGGAGGGTTAAAACTACTGATCAAACAAATAACAGTAGTTTTTCTCTTGTATCAACATTTAATTTATAAACTTAATTATTAGTAATTCTCTATAAATTTTTTAGTTAATTTTTTTTATTCTAAAATGATATACTAGTACCTTCTGGTCTTTTTATTAATAATAATTTATATTTTATTATATCAAATAGATATGAGTATAATTTTAATTAAAAATATAGGTGTTCCAATAATTAAACAAATAATTAATTCGGTTGAATTAGCTGTTGTTAATAAAATCCTTAAAAAAGGTGATAAATTACCCTCAGTAAATAGTATTCGTAATAAGTATTCTATCTCTAGAGATACTGTTTTTAGTGCTTATAAAAAGTTAAAAATGAGAGGGATTATTCAATCTGTTCCAGGTAAGGGATACTATTTAATAAGTGAGAATATAACTACATCGAAAAAAATATTTTTACTTTTTGATGAACTAAATGCATTTAAAGAAAATCTTTATAACTCATTTATTTCCAAACTTGAACCTAATATTGATGTAGATGTTTTCTTTCATCATTTCAATTATGATGTATTTAGAAATGCTGTCATTAATAACAATGGTAATTATTCTTACTATGTAATAATGCCAGGTAACTTAAATAATATAGGTCCAATTATTAATTTTCTTCCAGATAAGAAAGTTTATATATTAGATCAAATCCATGATGATTTAAAAAAATATCCAGCTATTTATCAAAATTTTGAAAAAGGGATAGTAGATTGTCTTAATGAATTAAGGTCAAAAATATTAAACTATTCAAAAATGATTCTTGTATTTGATAAATTAAAGCAACCAGAATCTATAAAAAAGGGATTTAAGTCATTTTGTTATAATAATAAAATACAATTTGAGATTCTAAGTTCAATAGAGCATAGAAGTATTAAAAAGGGGAATATTTATATGCTTTTGGAAGATTCTTCGCTTATTTCAGTAATAAAGAAAGCTAGGATAAAAAACATGAAAGTTTCTAAAGATATCGGAATTATATCATATAATGATACTCCTTTAAAAGAGATTATAGAAAATGGTATAACAGTAATATCTACAGATTTTAATGAAATGGGTATAAAATTAGCTGAAATGATTACTAATAGATTAAAAGTAAAAATTGAAAATAATATATCTCTTACTTTAAGAAATTCTGTCTAACGAAGGATTTTATTTATAATAGCAGTTTTTTCATTTAAAACCTTTGAGTTTACAGAACAGTATCCCATTACTAATCCATTACTTTTTTTGTTTGTAAAATAGTAATTGCTAAGTGGGTAGGCAACTACATTTTCTTTCAAAAGAGATTTAAAAATTTTCAAATCATTTTTCTTTTTTTTGAAATTAGCAACAAGATGAAGTCCATCATTTTTCTTTTTGTTTATTAATAAAGTTTCTCTAGTTTTTGAAATGAACATTTCTTTTCTTTTTGATGCTATTTCAATAACATTTCTAATATGTTTGTTTAAATAATCTTTTTCAATAAATGTTGACATTATTTTTTGAGTAGATGAAGGTACAAACCTAAATGACTGTTCATAGATAGAGGTGATAGATCTTGATAGAAATTTTGGGACTATTATATATCCAATTCTTAGTGAAGGATGGAGAAGTTTATTAAAAGTTCCTAGATAAACAATTCTGTCTTCATTGTCCAAACTGTATAGTGAAGGAATAGGGTTTCTTAAGTTACTAAACTCATGATCATAATCATCTTCAATTATAATTGAATTATTATTTGATATCCATTTTATAATTTCTTTTCTTCTTTCTAGACTCATCTTAACACCTAA
>JAAZZF010000043.1 GCA_014239275.1 Flavobacteriaceae bacterium
ATTCAATTAACACAGATACTCCTGAGCTATCAATGTAATTTACCTTGGACATGTTAAAGGATAGCTGTTTAGTTTTTCCCAAACAATCAGTTGCTTGAGATCTAAGGTCATCGCTTTTTTCTAAATCTATATCTTCAACTAAGTGAATTATGATTTCATCATTGCTTTCCTCTTCTCTGTAAGACATGGTTTCTTATAACATACTATTAAAAGTTATAAAGCACACATAACCACCCATATTGGGGAGGTGAAAGACATTATTAATTATCTTAAAAGATAAGATAAAATATTGATTCTAATGAAAAAGAAAAATTATTAATGGACGATAAAGAAAATTTTTTACTTGGTGACGAAGAGGACAGTAATTCTCTACTTTCTGAAACTGAAGATGCTCTTACTGATTCTGATGATTTACTGAAAAGCTCACCTGAGGTTGACTCAATTGAAGAAGCGAACCAGTCTTTAATTACTATGGATTCAGACCCTTTTAATATAATCAAAGAAGTTAATTCAACTTTGTCACAAATAGAAAAAAAAATTGATCAAGATCACAATCAATTAAAAAAATTAGATCAATTAGAAGATATTAAAAATGAATTAATTAAAATGAATGAAGTTAAGGAACTTTCTTCAATCGAAGACCAGTCTGATGATACGCCAAGTCATGGAGATAACCTGCCAGATAATTCGGAATTATTGATTAAAATAGAATCCTTACAAAATAAAATTAGGGAAATAGAAAATGAAAATAAAGAAAGATTTGAAAAAATTGAAAGTACGGTAGAAAGATTTGAGGAAATAGAAAAAGAACTTGAGGTAGAATATGTTGATGAAGAACATGAGAAAGAACAAACTCAAGAACATGATTTAGAAATAAATGAGATTAGCCCAGCTCAAAACATCTCCAATGAGGAGGATTCAAATTTTAAAGAAACATCAAAACCAAAAAGTAATCTATTGCTGTTATTGTTGATTTTTTTAATAATATTAGTTTCTGGTGCCTTTATCTTGGATACACTTGGAATAGTAAATTTATATTTAACACAAACGTTAAAAACTCTATTTTAATTTTAATTTTAATATTAGATGATCTTGATCACTTTTTTTTTAGCAGGTTTGTTGTTAGGAAGTTTTGCGAATGTATGCATTATACGACTTCCTAAAGATGAGGATATATTTCTTTCTAGATCAAAATGTTTTAGTTGTAGGAAAAATATTCCTTGGTTTAATAATATACCAGTATTTTCCTATATTCATTTAAAAGGTCGTTCAGATTGCTGTGATAAAAAAATAAGCTTGCAATATCCGATTGTTGAAATTTTTATGGGATGTTTATTGTTATTAACAGGAGCGATTTTTTCACTTCCACAAGCAATTACTATTAGTTTAGTTTTCTTTGTTGTAACATTGATTATTGTAATTGATTATTACCATAGAATAATATTTGACGTTATGAATTACATTCTGATAATCTCTGGTGTATCAATTTCATTGATTTATCCTGAATTAAATCCTGAAAATATTTCATTTAAAAACTCAATATTAACTGGTCTTATTGGCTTTGGTTTATTTTTTAGCTTAAAAACTCTATTTAAAAAGATTAAAGGTATTGATGCATTAGGAATGGGAGATGTCTATCTTATTGCCGGATTAGGGGTTTGGCTAGGTTTTGAAAAATTTTTATATATTCTTTCTATCTCATCGATCATAGGCATATTTTATTATTTAATAGTTGATAAAAAAAGTGAAAACTTTGAAATACCATATGGATCTGCATTGGGAATTTCATTTATAATATTAATCTTATCTGAAAAATTGATACAGCAAGTAATCACACTACTGTAAGGACATACAGCTTAATATTAGAACAACACGTCAATTATTACTAGCAGTCTAAAACTGGCTTTAAAGGTAATACTATTACCTCCCCTAAATGAAAAAAAAGTGGAATTTCCAACTTTTAAAAAAGGGGGTACACCCCTTATCTCAGAAGGGACTCCTAATAGTTTACTATGTATGTCTGTTCCATAGAGCCAAGGACAATTTTTTTCAAATGAAGGTTTAAGTACCTAGGGCCAAAAAAATAATAATTTGAAATTTTAGTTAAGTGTGGGATATTCTAGGATCATGGATCAGGGGAGCTTAGCTCAATAGTAGAGTACTCGATTGACATTCGAGGGGTAGATGGAG
>JAAZZF010000044.1 GCA_014239275.1 Flavobacteriaceae bacterium
ACAAAAAGTGATTTTTATGATGAAATGACCAATTTATATTCTGCTAGAATAGATTATTCCTCATCCTATTTTTATTCAAATATAGAATTAGTAAACAAGTCAAAAAATCCAATAGTTATTTTTGGATCTGTTTCAGACACATTTATAAAAGAGGGCTCAGCTATATTATTTAATTCTGGATTTTTCAAAGATGGTTTAGGATTAGATTTTACTTTTAGGAGATTAGAAAATATGTCTCTTTTTTCTGAAAAGGAAGCTTATGGTAATCTTTACAATGAAAGTATTGTTAATTACTTACCTGCTATAACAAAACAACATGATTATTCATTGACTAACCTTTATGTTTATGCAGCACAGCCAAATGTTTCATTTCAAAGTAACAACTTAACTAAAGCTGGAGAAATAGGAATACAGACTGATTTATACTACTTTATTGAACAGGAAACTTTTTTAGGTGGAAAGTATGGTACTAATTTAGCTATAAATGCCTCTATTTGGAATAATTTAGATGGAACTTATGATTTTTCTAATCAAAATTATGAAACTGATTTATTTGGTTTTGGAGAAAAATATTTTTCAGAAATAAGTTTTGAAATCAGAAAAAAATGGTCTCCTAAATTTGATAACATATTATTATATGTAAATCAGTATTATAATAAAAGATTAGTTGAAGAAACTACTAGTGAAGTAAAATCTAATATTTTTGTCTTGGAAAATACTTACAAAATAAATGACAACAAATCTCTTAGGTTAGAACTTCAACATCTATCTACAAAGGATGATACAAAAAATTGGTCAGCTTTCGGACTAGAATATAATTTAAGTTCAGCAGTTTCATTATATGTTACAGATTTATACAATTATCAAAACCCCGTAAAAGAAAAAAAAATACACTATTATAATTTTGGAGGAAGTTACAGTAAAGGTATAAATCGTTATACAGTTAACTATGGAAGACAAAGAGGTGGTCTCGTATGTACAGGAGGGATTTGTAGATATGTGCCTGAAAGCACAGGCTTAAGCTTCAGTATTACAACCTCTTTTTTCTAATTAATTACACCTAATTTTTTACCCACTTTTTCAAAAGCATCTAAAGCTTTATTCACTTGATCAATAGAATGAGACGCTGATAACTGTACCCTAATTCTCGCTTCCCCCTTTGGAACTACAGGAAAAAAGAAACCTATCACATAAATACCCCTATCGAGAAGTTCATTTGACATTTTTTGAGCTAAGTGAGCATCATAGAGCATTATTGGAACAATAGGATGGTTACCAGGCTTAATATCAAAACCTAATCTTTTCATTCCATCCCTAAAAATTTTAGTATTGTTTTTTAATCTATTTAAAAAAGTTTTATCAGATTCTAATATATCCAAAACTGCTAATGAAGCTCCAACAATTGAAGGTGCTAAACTATTAGAAAATAAATAAGGTCTTGATTTCTGTCTAAGTAATTCTATTATTTCTTTAGGACCACTTGTAAAACCGCCTGATGCTCCACCAAGAGCCTTGCCTAATGTTCCAGTTATTATATCCACTTCACCCATAATATCTAAAGCTTCATGAACTCCCCTACCATTATCTCCAATAAATCCAGTAGAATGGCATTCATCTGACATTACAATTGCATCATATTTTTTTGCTAAATCACAAATTTTATCCAATTGTGCTAGAGTTCCATCCATTGAAAAAACTCCATCTGTCACTATTATTCTATTCCTACATTTTATAGATTTTTTAAGTTGTCTCTCCAAATCAATCATATCATTATGTTTGTATCTAAATCTTTGTGCTTTACAAAGTCTTATTCCATCTATCAATGAAGCATGATTTAACTCATCACTAATTATTGCATCTTCTTTATCAAAAAGAGGCTCAAACAAACCTCCATTAGCATCAAAAGCAGCAGCATAAAGTATAGTGTCTTCCGTTCCCAAAAAATTAGAAATCTTTTTTTCTAACGACTTATGTATATCTTGTGTCCCGCAAATAAATCTCACTGATGCTAAACCAAAACCATGTGATTCTAATGTTTCTTTAGCTTTTTGAATTACTAATGGGTTTGAAGCAAGACCTAAATAGTTGTTTGCACAAAAATTCAAAACATTTTTGTCTTCGGAAACAGTGATCCTTGAATCTTGTTTAGAATGAATAATTCTTTCATTTTTAAAACGACCTGATTTTTTAATATCCTCTAGCTCTATTTTTAGTCTTTTCTTTATAGATTCGTACATTAGATAAAATTAATTTGAATAAAATTAAGCTATTATTTTAAATAAATAAATGGATAGAATTCTAATAACAGGTGCCCTGGGTCAATTAGGCACTGAGTTTATAAAACACTTTGAAAGATTAAATATTTTTGTTCTTGCAACAGATATAAAACTTCCTAAGTCTAAACTTCCATGTGAATTTGAACAGGCAGATTCTTTAGATAAACTAAAAATTGATGAATTAGTAAAGAAACATGATATTAACATAATCTATCATCTTGTCGCTATCCTATCAGCTAGTGGTGAAAAGAATCCTTTTAAATCATGGAAATTAAACATGAATAGCTTTCAAAATATTGCTGAAATTTCAATAGAAAACAATATTAAGAAAGTCTTTTGGCCAAGTTCCATGGCTGTATTTGGTACAGAGTCTAAACTTGATTTAGTGATTCAAAATCCAATAATGAACCCTTCTACAATATATGGTATAACAAAATTAACAGGTGAGAAATTAATGGAATATTACTTTAATAGATTTGGATTAGACATTAGATCACTTCGTTATCCAGGAATTGTTTCTGTGGATACTGTACCAGGAGGAGGAACAACAGACTATATCATTGATATGATTAATGCTGCTAAAAAAGGAAATAATTACACTTGTTTTCTAGATAAAAATACTGAATTACCTATGATGTACATTGATGATGCAATAAGTTCTGCTATAACTCTTATGTCTACAAAAAGAATTAATTTATCAATACTAGGTTCATATAATATTACAGGATTTAGTATTACTCCAAAAAAATTGCTAAATGAAATTAAATCAAATGGTTTTAATTTAAAAGTTAATTATAAGCCTGATTTTAGACAAAAAATTGCTAATTCATGGCCAAAGAAAATTGACGATAGCTTCTCTAGAAAAGATTGGGGATGGAATCCTAAATTTGGATTAAAAGAAACTATAAGAGAAGCTCTTAAATAATTATGTTTACAAACATAAATCTTTACATTAATAAAATTCTATGAAAAAAATTTTAGCTTTTATTATATTTTCCTGCATACTTTTTTCATGTAATAATAAAGAAATAGACAGACCTAATGTAATATTGATAATTACAGATGATCAAGGTTTTGGTGACATTGGATATAATGGAAATACTAAGATAAATACTCCAAATTTAGATAATCTAGCAAATGAAAGTATTCGTTTTAACAATTTTTATGTCTCTCCAGTTTGTGCTCCTACTAGATCAAGTCTAATGACAGGAAGATATTCCTTAAGAACTGGAGTAAGAGATACATATAATGGAGGTGCAATAATGTCATCTGATGAAATTACTATTCCTGAAGTTTTAAAAGAAGCTAATTATAAAACAGGAATTTTTGGGAAATGGCATTTAGGAGACAATTATCCTTCAAGACCTTCTGACCAAGGTTTTGATGAATCTTTAATTCATTTAGCAGGAGGTATTGGTCAAGTTGGTGATATAACCAATTATTTTCAAGGAAATAAAAGTTATTTTGATCCTATTTTATGGTTAAATAATAAAAAGAAAAAATATGATGGGTATTGTTCAGATATTTTTACAAATGAAGCAATAAATTTTGTAGATAAAAACAAGTCTGAAAGATTTTTTTGTTACTTATCATTTAACGCTCCACATACTCCTTTGCAACTTCCAAAAAAATATTATGAAATGTATAAGGATTTAGATCCAGAAAAGGTTTCAAATCAAGATAAAATTATTATGAGTGAAAAGGATATAGAAGATGCAAAAAAAGTGTATGGAATGGTTTCTAATATTGATGACAATATAGGAAGATTATTAAAAAAATTAGATGAACTAGGAATATCTGACAATACAATTGTAATATTTATGACTGACAATGGTCCTCAGCAACGTAGGTACATTTCTGGTCTTAGAGGATTAAAAAGTGATGTTTATAATGGTGGCATTAAAGTTCCTTTTTACTTAAGATATCCAAGAATTTTTACTGAGGGTCAGGATACAGATGTTTTTTCAGCACATATAGATGTTTTACCTACTATATCTAAATTATGTGGTTTGAATCTCCCTGATAATAGAATAATTGATGGAATTGATTTATTATCTAATATAAAAAAACAAAACAGATCATTTTTCTCATATTGGACAAGAAGATTACCAGAATTATATAATAATGTTTCAGTACAAAAAGGTGATTATAAATTAGTTGGAAATACAGACTATAATTCCCCAATCACAGATTTTGAATTATTTGATATAACAAAAGATCCTTATGAAAAAAACAATTTAATTGAAATTAAAAAAACAAAAGCTTCAATGCTAAAAATAGAGATGGATAGTTTTTATAATAATTTGATTAAATCAAAAAATTTAATAGACCAACCCAGAATTATAATAGGCACTGAATTTGAAAATCCAACTATTTTAAACAGAAATGATGCCGGAGGGGAAAGAGGCATTTGGGCACAAAATGAAATTTACGGATTTTGGAGAATTAAAATGATGGAGGGTAAATATAATTTTAAATTTAAATTTATAAACATAAATCAATCCTCCGGAGAGATGTTATTAGAAATTGGAAATAAGACATTTAAAAAATCTTCTATTGTTGATAATGAGGGTTATATCTCAATGAATGATATTAATATAAATAAGGGGAATTATAATATTATCCCCACATTTAAAACAGACAGAAAAAATATTTTACCATTTTGGATTGAAGTAAATAAAATTTAATAAATATCTGATCTATTTTTTTTACAAATCTATATCTAAAAGTTTATTTATATTGTCTATTGTAGTTTGCAAAACTATTTTATGAACTGAATCCTTAGGATTTTTTAATTCTGAATTTAGTTTTTCCAATAACTCTCCAATGCTGTTATCTTTTGTCATGTTAAATTTTTTTAAAATTTTTCCCGTAGGTAATACTTCTAAGTATAAAGAGTTTTTTCATAATCTAAATATAATAATTGCTGAATTAAAAGTTTATCTTTGATGTTCGAAAATTTTAATGATAAATTATAGTATTTATAAAAACAATCTTTCAAAGGAATGGGTAACTTTTGTTCATGGAGCTGGAGGAAGTTCCTCAATTTGGTTTAAACAAATTAGAGAATATAAAAAACATTTTAATATTCTTCTTTTAGACTTAAGAGGCCATGGAAGATCTAAATATCATATTAAAAATATTTTTGAAAAAAAATATACTTTTTCTTCAATTGCTAATGATATTGTTGGAGTTTTAAAAAAAGAAAAAATAGATCATTCACATTTTGTTGGAATTTCACTAGGAACTATTTTAATTAGACACATTGCTGAATTTTATCCAAAGATGGTTAAAAGTATGGTTATGGGTGGTGCTATTATGAAATTGAATTTTAGATCTCAGTTATTAATGAAATTAGGTTCAGCTTTTAAGTCTATTGTTCCATATATATGGATATATAAACTTTTTGCCTTTATTATTATGCCATATAAGAACCACAAGGAATCCAGACTTTTATTTATTAATGAAGCTAAAAAACTTTATCAAAAAGAATTTATTAGATGGTTTAAGTTGACTTCTGAAATTAATCCATTGTTGAAACTGTTTAGGCAGGTTGAACTATCAATTCCTACTTTATATGTTATGGGATCTCAGGATTATATGTTCCTTGAGCCTATTAAACTTATTACAAAAGAGCATAAAAGTGCAGAGCTTTTAGTAGTCCCAGATTGTGGTCATGTAGTTAATATTGAGAAATCAAATTTTTTTAATACTCAAACTATTTACTTTTTAAATAATTTGGTTATTAAAAAATAGAATTGAAAATAAAATTTTATACAAGTATACCGTAAGTGGTCCAGCTGGTATTGTCTTTACGGCTTCTGCAGAAATGTCTCGAATATAAAGATAGATCGCTACACCATACATTCTAACTTAAACCCTCATTAATTTGGGGGTTATTTGTTTTTATATTTGTTAGGTGATTTAACTATATTTGGTCAATAATTATAAATTTAAAATAATGAAAAAAATAATTTTAATCTTATTGTCAACTACAATATTGACGAGCTGTACGAATACAAATGATGCTGGACCTTCAGCTGAGGATATGGCAACTTTTAATAAGCATGTTGAAAGCTGGAAAATGGCAGCTAGTGGTTTTACTTTAGAGGATCCTGAAAAAGTAATGAGCATATTTGCTGACTCTTTAACATGGAATAATCCTGAAGCTTTAATGAATGTTTCTAAAACTAAAGAAGACTTAACTGCAGCAGTTAACTGGTATATTAGCACTTTTGATAATATTACATTTACTGAAGATGTTTATTATGGGGGAAGTCTATATTCAACAGAAGAAACCTCGTCTTCACCTAACGGAATTAGAGTTTATGGTAACTGGTCACTTAACGACCCCGATTCAGGTACTGAAATAGGTTATAAATGGATGGGTGTATTAAGATTTAATGAAGATGGTAAAGTTTATGACTTTGCTGACTGGTTTGATGTAAGTAGTATTCCAAGTCAAATTCAAGGAACTTATAAACGCTAATTAAAATAAATATCGTTAGAAGCGCCCTTGTAAATATTTTTAATATTAAGATTTCATAAATGTCCTCTCAACAAAGGAAAAGGCCTCGTAGCATAACTGAATAGTGCACTTGATTACGGCTCAAGAGGTTGCAGGTTTGAATCCTGCCGAGGTCACTTTAGGGAAATCAACTAGTTTGGTTTCCCTTTTTTTTATTAAATTGAGTAGTCCAAACTAACTTTATTATGAAAAAAACAATTTTAACTCTATTTTTTTCTTGTTTTATTTTAACATTATATTCTCAAAACAAGACAATAATTTCTGATCTTGACGGACTTACATTAAACATAGGTGAAACATTTACTCCAAACACATATGTTTCTAATTCTGACGGATTGAAATCCAATTGCAGTAATATTATTTATTATAACAAGAAGGGTGTGTTTTCTTCTGCTACTTCGATTTCAGTTGATACTGAAAATGGATCTATAAAAGCAAATGATCCCGGAACACACGAAGTTGTTGCAATTTGTATTGGAGAAGGAGGAAAAAGACATAGTAGAACGTTTGAAGTATTCGTTAATTATCCAAAAATCAAAAAGGTAACATTAAAACTTGATGATAATTCAACTTATATTGGTAATTATATTCCCCTTATTTATGAGATTACAGATGAACTAAATGTTACAAGAACTATAGATTATTGGAGTACTGATATTGCTTCTAAATATTTTTCAAAAGTTAGTTTTTCAATAAAGGCATTAAACGATAAAATAAATATTGATAATTCAAATAATATTTTGGCTGTTAAAAATGGGATATCTACTATTGAAGCTGATTTTGACGGAATTAAAGGAAGTATTAATGTTAATGTATTAAAAAATCCAACATCCAAAATAGAATTAGTTTCAAATAATGAAAATGCAAAAACTGGAGATGTGATTCAATTTAAAGCGCTAGCCTATGATAAAAAAGGAAAAGTTATAGAAAATATACCTGTTGAGTTTTCTTTTACTGGAAAATCATTTGATAAAAGTAATACTGCATCTGGTTTAATTTTACAAGATGGTAGGTTTGTTGGTGATGTTGCAGGAAAATATGTTGTATCTGCAAGAATTGGTAATATTTCAGCATCAAAAGTTGTGAATATTTTTAAGAGAAATGTTAAAAGAGAGATGAATACAGTAGGTACAGGATTAGTTAATGATAAGCATACATCAGATTTTTGGGTTTTTGAAGGTGTTGATGGAAATGATTATGCAGTAACAGGTACATGGGGAGCTGATGGTACATCTTATTTTTGGGACGTTACAGAGCCTTCAAATATAAAAAAGATTGATAGTGTTCAAGTTGATGCACGAACTGTAAATGATGTAAAAGTTTCATCTGATGGAAAAATTTGTGTAATAAGTAGAGAGGGTGCTTCAAACAGAAAAAATGGAATAATAATAATCGATGTTTCAAACCCGTATGATGTAAGCATAATATCCGAGTATACTAAAAACTTAACCGGTGGAGTTCATAATATATTTATCTATCAGAATCATGTTTATGCATTAAGTAATGGTGAAAGATATTATATAATTAACATAGAAGACCCAAAGAATCCATATGAGGTTGGTATGTTTGAAATTGGAAAGGAAGGTCAATCTATTCATGATGTTTGGATTGAAAATGGAATAGCTTATTCATCTAATTGGAGAGATGGTGTTTATTTAGTTGATGTTGGGGGTGGAAGTGTAGGCGGCTCTCCCTCAAATCCAGTCGCTTTTGGAAATTACAGTTATGATAGTGGAGCTCATCATGCAACCTATCCATTCAAAAGTAAATCAACAGGAAAATTTTACACAGTTCTTGGGGATGAAATTTTCCCAAAAGGCGTTAATGCAAGTGGGCCCAGTGAAACTGCCGGATTCTTACATTTTGTTGACTTTACCGATTTAAATAATCCTAAGGAAGTTGCAAGATATGAAGTCCCTAGTCACGGATCACATAATTATTGGATTGAAGATGATGTACTTTATGTGGCTATGTATACTGGCGGTGTTAGGGTGGTTGATATAAGTGGAGACTTACTAGGTGACCTATATAAACAAGATAGAGAAATTGGCTATATATTACCAAGTAGTCCCAATGGCTATATTCCTAACGATACAATGGTTTGGGGTGCACAATTATATAAAGGTCATGTTTTTTATTCCGATTTTAATACTGGAATAGGAGCTGCAAAAGTTGACTCAATTAAACCAGATAATTCAAAAGCTAATAAACATTTAGATTAATGAGATTTTTTCTGGTTGTTATTTTTTTTTGTATTCAAATCCAGGCTCAAGACTATTATGTATATGTTGCAGCTGAGTCTGATGACACTGTTTCATTAATAAAATTTAATGAAACTGAAACCAAAGAAGTTGATCGATTCGAAGTTGGTTATTTGCCAACAGAAATTGAAGGTCCACATGGTATAACTGTTGACCCTAATGGTAAATTTTGGTACCTATCCCTTGCTCATGGAAATCCTTTTGGGAAACTCATTAAATATTCAACTAAAAATAATAAACCTATAGATCAAACTACATTGGGATTATTTCCAGCATCAATGCAAATATCGTCTGTAACTGGATTATTATACTGTGTAAACTTCAACCTTCATGGGGATATGAAACCTAGTAGTGTATCCGTGGTTGATCCAGAAACAATGACTGAAATCAAACGTATTAAAATTGGAACAATGCCTCATGGATCTAGATTATCATATGATGGTTTAAAACAATATTCTGTTTCCATGATGTCATCAGAACTCTATGAAATAGATGCAATTAGTTTAAAAGTTTCCAGAAAATTGAGTTTAGATAATAAAATGAGTATGGATGCATCTATGAATAAGAAAATGAAGATGGATGAATCTATGAAAAAGAAGATGAAAATGAATGAAATGAGTCACTCTAAAGTTAAGCCTACATGGGTTATTCCCCACCCATCAAAAAACATTGCTTATGTCGCAGGAAATGGTTCGAATGAGATAATTGAAGTTGATTTGAAAAACTGGAAAATTACAAATCGTATTTCTACTGGCAAAGGACCTTACAATGTTGAAATTTCACCTGATGGAAAATTTCTTGTTGCTACTTTGAAAAGTGAAGGAACCACTGCAATTTGGGATTTAAAAAATGATTTTAAATCTAAAATAATTAAAAATACTACCAGCGTTACACATGGAATTGCCATTTCAAGTGATAGTAAATATGCTTTTGTTTCAGTTGAGGGTATTGGTGGTGAACCAGGTGTTGTAGATGTAATAAGTCTTAAAAAATTAGAAAAAATTTCTTCAGTTAATATTGGTAAGCAAGCGGGAGGAATTGCTTTTTGGAAAATTGAAAATTAATTAACTTTATAGTTATGAAAAAACTAATTCTACTATTACTATTTATTCCAATTGTTTCTTTTGGGCAAGACGAAAGCACCTTAAATTATTATGGTAAAAAAATTGACTTAGTTGGAATAGAAAACTATAAAGAAGACAAGTTTAGTTTATTAAATAATTCTGAAAAAAATATAAAAATTCAAGGTGAGATTCTTTCAGCTTGTCCTATGAAAGGGTGTTGGATGAAAATTGAGGTCGAAAATGACACAGTACTTGTTAGGTTTAAAGATTATGGATTCTTTGTTCCTAAAACAGGATCTGAAGGCAAATCAACAATTGTTAATGGTAAAATTTCTGTAGATACAATTAGTGTAAAACAGTTAAAACACTACGCTGAAGATGCTGGAAAATCTAAATATGAAATTTCTTTAATAAACAAACCAGAAATTACTCTTTCATTTCTAGCAGATGGTGTAATAATTAAAGATTAAGATTTTACATTAAACCAAGTTGTGTATAAAAGTCTAGAAGATCAAAATAATCTTGTTCAGATGCTATTTTTCCATTTTTCATTTTAACTAGGGTAGTTCCAGAAACATCTACTTTTTTTCCAGTTGGAAGAACACCAAAAAAATCGCCATCGTGAGTGCCTTTAAAATTCCAATGCTTTACGATTTTATCCCCCTGTCCAAATATATCAACAATTGTAAACTCAGCATCTGAGAACCCTATTACATAATTGCTGTAATAAGTTTTAAAATTTTCTAATCCTGTCAAATCTCCTTCTGAAGTTCCTAATACTACAACATCTTTGTCAAAATAATCTTCATTAATTAAATCTATTTGTCTACCATTAATAACCTTATCCCAAACGGATTCATACATAGTTATATTTTCTTCTAATGTTGTTTGAGCTTTCTCTAATTCTAGATGTTTTTCACTAACGGTATTACAACTTGTAATTGTAAATAGCATAACCAACATTAACGTTAAAAGGTTTTTATTTTTTTTCATAATCTTTAATGTTAATTTAATATTATTTAAAAGTAAAAAATTAATTTCAAAGGAAAGGAATAATCAATACATTTATATAATAATTAAAATGAAAATGAAAATGAACAAGTTTTATATAAAATTTAATCTGTCATTAATCTTTTTTTTAAATACAATTTTTGTTTGTTCACAAGACTCTCCAAATATTATTTTTCTAATTGGAGATGGTATGGGGCTTACTCAAATAAGCGCAGGAATGTATGCTAATGGAAATTCTACTGCTTTGGAAGAGTTTGAATATATAGGGTTATCTAAAACTACTTCTTCCAATAGTTTTGTAACTGATTCAGCTGCTAGTGGAACTGCTATGTCTACAGGTGAAAAAACTCTAAATAAGGTACTTGGAATTAATTCTATAAATGTTACTTTAAAATCTATTTTAGAAATTTGTCAAGATGAAGGATATAAGACAGCATTATTAGCAACTTCTAGTATTGTTCATGCTACACCTGCATCATTTTATGCTAAAGTTATTTCTAGATATGAATATGAAGATATTGCTTTACAATTCAGCAAACATTCTGTAGATTTTTTTGTTGGCGGTGGTAGAAATTATTTTTACAAAAGAACCGATGGAAAAAATCTAATTAAAGAAATGGATTCATATACTTTTGTTAAATCTATGGAAGAATATAATAAGAGTAAAGCTTCAAAAATTGGATTTTTTACATATGATTTAGAACCACCATCGATTCTTGAAAATAGAAAATTTCCATTAGATCAATTGACCAAAATTACTCTAAGTAAATTAAATTCTTCAAATGCTCCATTTTTTATAATGATTGAAGGTTCACAAATTGATTGGGGAGCACACGCCAATAATTTGAGTTATGTAACAACTGAGTTTATTGAATTTAATTCTGCTATTCAAGCTGCATTAGATTTTGCAAAAAAAGATGGAAATACTTTAGTTGTAGTAACTGCAGATCATGAAACAGGAGGCTTAGCTTTATTGGGTGGAAAAATTTCTCAAAAAAAAGTTTATGGTAAATTTAATACCAAAGGACATTCCGCTACGATGGTTCCAGTTTTTAGCTATGGTCCAAATTCAGAATCCTTCAAAGGAATTTATGAAAACACTGCGATTTTTAAAAAATTGGAAAATACTCTAGATATAAAATAAATTATTTAGTTCTAGCCTGCTTAAGAATCAATTTATCAAATTTACTGTCATCCTCAATTATTTTATAAAACTCAAGCATAAAAGAATACATGTTTTCAAACTCATCTTCATTATCAAATTGAGACTTAAAAGAATCGAGTAATGAAGTTATTTCATCTTTAGAATCTACAAATTGCTTTCTCACATTATTCATAAGCTCATTATCTCTTTTAAAACCTCTAAACCTTCTTTCAGTAAGAGAACTAAGCTTTAAAGTTGGATTTCCAAAACCATAACTTGGATCAACCCATCCCGTCATATCAAAATCGTATGGTAAAGGGATAAAGGTTTTTGAGTCATATAATACTTTACCATTGTGTTGATAAGCTATTGAAAAATCTGTATTTCCAATTAAATATTGAAAAAATGCGTGCTGAACTGACGATAAATCTTGCATTGCTAAAGGATGAACAAATTGCTCAACGACTTTTCCTCCAAATCTTTTTTCTAACTTACTATCATCTTCAATAAGAAATCCTTTAAGTGAAAAAGTTTTAACTTTTTTTCCTTTTGGTTCAGTAAATTCAATATTCACTCTTCTAGTTTTAAAATGATAAGGTGAAATCAATTCATAAATTTTATAGGCTATATATTCTTTAAGAATATTATCATTTTTTTCATCCTCGATTCTACATGGAAGAACTAATTTAAGAGACTTATTACCATCAAAAATGGTATTTTTATACTGACTTTTTTTAATTTTCATCTTTATAGGAGGAAAATAACATTTAGCTCTTCTAAAATTTCCTCTTGCTCTAAGAGAAACTGGTATAGTATTCCATTTCTCCTTATAATAATAATTTAAATCCGTTTTAATAAAAGTAGAATCTGTAGTATTTTTCTTCATGTTTTTATTTGAATAATTTAGTTTAATCTCCATAGGGCTCTGATCAGCGTAAAGAAGATCAGAATCTAAAGATTTTTGAGAGTAGCTAAATAAATAAAGAAATAAGGATATAATTATAATAAATTGTTTTTTCATATTTTAGATAAATTAATTGTTTAATTTAATAAATATTTTTCAATGTCTAGATATTTAGTCATTTTAAATTCTCGAACTTTTTTTGCTATTTTAATTTCTATAATAGTTCCCATTATAGCATATAGGTTTAACGTTTCATATAATGTTGATTTAACACTAATTAGTATTGCTATTATATTCCCTTTAGTATTTAATATAAGAGGAGCATTTAGAAGAAGAGAAAAAGCACTAGAACATTTAAGTCTTTATAGAGCTAGTTTAAAAACAGTAGAAAATATTATTTCAAGTTCAAAATTGGAAATTGATGAGATTAATCAAGGAACTGAATTAATAAAAAAATCTAATGAAGGTTTAATTGATTTTTTAAGCAAAATAGAAAATGACACTACTAATCATGATAACAATCTTAATGAACTATTTGAATTTATAAATTCTAAAAAAATTATTATTGGAAATGGAGTTTTACAGAAAGCACTTAGGTTTTTAAAAGACTCTATTGATAGTGCAGATAACTTAGTTGCGATTCATAGACATAGAACTCCAATAAGTTTAAAAGCATATTGTTTAATGTTTGTATATATCTTTCCTCTAGTTTATACTCCAACTATTATCTTTAAAATTGGAGCTGAAAATCCTCATTATCTTACTTACTTTATAGTTATTTTAAGTGAATTTATATTGATTTCGCTATATAATATTCAAGATCAAATGGAATACCCTTTTGATAAAGAAGGTATCGATGATATTGATTTAGAAATATTTAAAATGACAAGGAAATAATTTTAGATTTCTTAATTCTTTTTATAACTCTTTGATTTTTATATTTTTAAATTCTACTGGATGTCCTTCAGATTGTAATGAAATATAACCTTCTTTGATAGACTCCCCTATTCTATTCAAAAAATTGCTAGGAACCTTATTTCCTCCAACTTTAATATTGGAATAAGTCAAAACTGTATCTGTTTCAACAATATGCTTAACAAGTTCATTAGAATAAACCATAACTTCAACCTTAACCCAATTGTCATCATGATATGTCTTTGAATTAGATGAATTACAGTGTTTTTTAGCAAGTATTGAATCAATATCTACATCAGTACCAGGACTACAAATATTAGCAGTTGTTCTTTCACCTTCTCCTAAACCACCTAAGAGTTGAACTTCTGCACTAACTGGGAAATCTTGATCAATCAGCATAGTACTAGGGTCCTGACAATGAAGCATTATTCCACTATTTTTTATAGACCAACCTGGAGCACCCTTCAAATGATTGCCACTAAATTTGTATTCAAGGCTTAAATGGTAATTACTGAATTTTTTGATAGTATAAAAAATATGTCCAAATTTTTCATCAAAAGAATCATAATTTTCATAAGAAACTTTTAAATTTCCATTTTCAACCTTAAATGTATTATTATAATTATCTCCAAATTCATGGCCTTTAATTTTCATGTTCCATCCTTCTAAATCTTTTCCATTAAATATTATTTCCCATTCCTGTTTTTCATTATTATTTAATAAAATTTTTGCAATATAATTTCCTATAATTAAACCAATAAAGACAAAAAACAATATGTAAAAAATAAACCTTATACGTTCTTTCATGTTCAAATTATTTATTATTAAAATTAAAACTTAAACCTGCATTTTTTTCCAACCTATCTAAAAGAGCATCTCCCATTGCTGTCGATGGAGTTAAAACGCCGCTGGAATCTGGTAATTCATCTTTAGCTAAACAAACAGCAGATTCTGCAAGCATCTTTGCAGTAGAGCCATATCCTGGATCCATATCTCCAATGACCTTTGCAAAAGCTTTTGAACCATCTTCCAAAGTTATATAAAACCTCAAGTTATAAAATCCTGCTTCTCTATCCTTTTTATTTGGTCCTTCTCCAGGTTTTGGTAAAATAAAATCTATAAACTTTTTTAATATAGATCCTGGTTTAGCACTCATCAATAAAAAAACAGGAATAGCTAAAAAATATCCTTTGATTTTTCCCAAAATGCCTTTTCCACTTAAAGTGGCTTCATTATACATAAAATCCTTTCCATAAGAATAATTACTTAAAGCATTACTACGTCTAACAATTTTAGTGTTTATTGCCGCCATCATAAATGGTCCAATCCAACTATTTGAAGATTTATCGTAAATAATCTTTCGTAAATCTGATCTATCTAAACCATCTTGCTCTCCTATTGGATTCAAGCCATAAGGATTAATTACTACTTTAAAGATTTCTTTATCCTTATTTGCTTCCTCATTTACTTTACTTAAACTCTCATAAGTTCCTCCACTGATTCCACCTTTAGCTCCAGCTACACGCATTTCTATAAGTTTAGCTCTTTGATTCTTTGAAGCCCTTGTTTGTTTTTGGATATAATACACACCCATATCAGATGGAATGGAATCAAAACCACAAGAATTAACAATTTTTGTATTGTTATTTTTAGCTTCTTTATGATACTGATCAATCATTTTACGAATCCATTGTACTTCACCAGCTAAATCACAATAATGAGTTTTATTTTCCACACACGCAGCTACAAGTTTAGAGCCATATTTAGCATAAGGCCCAACAGTAGTACAAATTACTTTAGTTTTTTTAACCATTTCATTTAAACTTTGTGAATCGTTACTATCCGCTAAAATTAAAGGAACTGTACTATCAAGAATGTCTTTTCTAACTGAATTAAGTTTTAAAGAATTTCTTCCTGCAATAGCCCATTTTAAATTTTTATTAGAACCATATTTTTTAAATAAATATTCTGCAACTAATTTGCCTGTAAATCCAGAAGCTCCCCATACTATAATATCATAATCTCTTAATTGATTCATTTGATTGTTTTGATTGTTTTGATTTATTTAATATAGATAATAGAATAAAAATAAAAATAGATAAATTATTAAATAAATTCTATAATAATTTCTAATTATAATATATTGTTTATTATTTGGATAAATATTAAAAAATAATGCTCTAATTTCTTTTAAAAAAACTGGCTTAATATTTATTTTCCAATCATTTGTCTGGTAAACAATTTTTCTAAATTTACTTCTAATTAAGGTGCTTGGAATTCCCCAAATAATTAATAAAAAAATAATGAATTTCAGAATTAAATTTTTTCGATTAAAGGAAAAATCAATATTCCAATGAGAATTCCAATTATTATTATCATCATAACAAAAATATATTGTCTGAAATTAGTTTTATCTATTTTCATAATTTATAAATTTAGTTTTATTAATGCTTTTTTAAAAACTCCCAAACTAATTCTAAGTTAAGGATTAATATTTTGTTATATTTATAACAAATTAAGCATAAATTGTTATAATATGAAAAATATTTTAGTTCTTGGCTTGGGTAAAGTTGGTTCATTAGTAGGCACATTACTTTCTTCAAAGTTTAATGTTAAAGGTTTAGATCAAAACAAACCTCATTATAACTACAAACTTTCATTTGATGTAATTCAAGGTGATGTCGCAGATTTAAAAAGCATGAAATCTATAATTAAAGATTTCGATGCTGTAGTTTCTGCATTACCCTTTTTTTTAAATAAAAACATTGCAAAATTAGCGCACGATTTAAACCTTCATTATTTTGATTTAACTGAAGATGTTAAAACAACAAAGTATATAAAAAAATTAAGTAAAACAGCAAAAAAAATAATGGCTCCTCAATGTGGATTGGCTCCTGGATTAATAGGAATAATTGGAAATGATTTGGCTATGCAATTTGATGAATTAAGAGATATTGAACTTAGGGTTGGTGCATTACCTAGATATCCTAATGGACAACTAGCTTATTCATTTACTTGGTCACCTCATGGAGTTATTAATGAATATATTAATGATGCCGAAGTCATTCAAAATGGGGTAAAAAAAACAGTTCCATCACTTGATGGATTTGAATATATCAATATTGAGGGACAAGAATTTGAAGCATTTACCACATCAGGTGGTTTAGGAACAATGTGTGATACGTATGAAGGAAAACTTGATACATTAAATTATAAAACCATAAGGTATCCTGGCCATGGTAAACTTATGAGGTTCCTAATGTATGAATTGATACTTAAAAATGATAAATCCCAACTTGAAAAAATATTAAGTAATGCAAAACCTCCTGTTGATGATGACGTAGTCTATGTTTATGCAGTAGTTGAGGGTTGGAAAAAAAAGAAAATTTCAAGAAGTGAATTTTTTAAAGCATTTTATCCAATTGAAATCCAAGGAAAAAAATGGAGAGCAATTTCTTGGACTACAGCAGCATCGTTAGCTGCTATTATAGAAATGGTTGCAAATGGCAAACTTCCAAATAAAGGTTTTATAAAACAAGAAGAAATTTCATATAATGAATTTTTAAAAACTAGCTCTGGTAAATTATTTTTAAATTAACTTTAATTAATGGAATTCAAAGAAAAAAATCAAAAAGTAGATAAGATTTTAAAAAAATTAGGTGTTTCAAAAAATCAAAAAGGGTGTTCTTCAGGTGGAAAATGGTTTGGTTCAGGAAAACTCATTAAATCTTATAGTCCAGTAGATAATTCTCTTATTGGAACTATTCAAGCAGGAGATAATAAAGATTATGAAAAAACAATACATGAAGCACAAAATGCTTTTTTAAATTTTAGAAATATTCCTGCTCCACAAAGAGGAAATTTAGTTCGTCTTTTAGGAAACAAAATAAGAGAAAACAAAACAGAATTAGGTGAGCTAGTTTCTTGGGAAATGGGAAAATCTTTACAGGAAGGATTAGGAGAAGTCCAAGAAATGATTGATATATGTGATTTTGCAGTTGGCCTATCAAGACAACTATACGGTTTAACTATGCACTCTGAAAGACCAAATCATAGAATGTATGAACAATATCACCCTTTAGGAATTATTGGAATTATATCTGCTTTTAATTTTCCTGTAGCTGTTTGGAGTTGGAATGTTTCCTTAGCATGGATATGTGGAAATGTTTGTATTTGGAAGCCTTCTGAAAAAACTCCACTATGCAGCATAGCTTGTCAAAATATAATTTCACAAGTATTAAGAGAAAACAAAATCATAAATGGAGTTTCTTGTTTAATAAATGGCAACAAAAATATTGGTGAATTAATGTCCGATGACACAAGAATAAATCTTTTATCTGCAACTGGATCAACAAAAATGGGAAAAGATGTTGCAAAAAGAGTTGGAGCTAGATTAGGAAAAACATTATTAGAATTAGGCGGAAATAATGCAGTTATAATTACAGAACACGCAGATATAAAACATGCTATTAGTAATATTGTATTTGGAGCTGTAGGAACCTGTGGACAGCGTTGTACTTCAACTAGAAGAGTAATAATTCATGAATCTATTCTAGATAAGGTAAAAAATGAACTCAAAAAAGCTTATAAACAAATTAAAATAGGTAATCCTTTAGATGAAAGTAATCATATGGGGCCACTGATTGATAAAGATGCAGTAAATCAATATCAAATTGCTCTAAAAGAAATAGTAAGACAGGGTGGAAAAATAATTGTTGAAGGAGGAACATTAAAAGGTAACAATTACAAAAGTGATAATTATGTAAAACCTGTAATTGCAGAAATAAAAAACAGCGCACAAATAGTTCAAAAAGAAACTTTTGCTCCAATTTTATACCTTATAAAATATAAAGGAGAAGTTGAAAATGCAATAAAATTGATGAACGATGTTAAACAAGGTCTATCTTCAGCAATCTTAACACAAAATTTAAAAGAATCAGAAAAGTTTTTATCCCATGCAGGAAGTGATTGTGGTATTGCTAATGTGAATATAGGTACTTCAGGTGCTGAAATTGGTGGTGCTTTTGGTGGAGAAAAAGATACAGGTGGAGGAAGAGAAAGTGGTTCTGATGCCTGGAAAGTTTATATGAGAAGACAAACCAATACTATCAATTATTCATCTGATATACCTTTAGCCCAGGGAATAAATTTCAACTTGGATGTATAGAATAGTTATAGGAGTTTTTTATTAATAATTATTGAGCTTTGCTAACCTATCTAAATGATAATTAGAATCACCCAATATTCTATCAGCAACTCTCGTTTTTTTTAAGAAAAAACCAATATCAACATCATCAGTTACTCCAATTCCACCATGCATTTGAACAGCTTCATTAGTAATAAGCTTAGAAACTAAACCTAATTTAGCCTTTGCTAAACTTGCAAATTTTGGCAATTCACTATCATTAGAATCTATAGCTTGAAGAGCTCTTAAAACAATTGATTTACACAATTCGATTTCCCCAAACATTAAAGCTGATCGATGTTGTAAAGCTTGAAAAGAACCAATTTTTACTCCAAATTGTTCTCTTTCTTTAATATATTTCATCGTTATCTCAAAAGCTTCTTGAACATTACCTAACATTTCAGCGGCAAGCCCAACTCTAGCTATATCTAATGTCTTATTTAAAATAATACTTCCATCATTATCAGTTGATAGAAAATTCATTTTATCTATTTTAACATTTTCAAATGATATATCAGAATATATCTTTGAATCCATATGAACCTTATTATTTAAATTAATTCCATCAGATTTTCTATCTATCAAAACCAAAGCTATGTTTTTTTCATCTTCATGTTTTGCAGAAACAATTAAATAATCAGATATTGAACCGTCAATTACAAATTTCTTTTTTCCATTTA
The DNA here is from genome assembly GCA_014239275.1 of Flavobacteriaceae bacterium. GTDB lineage: Bacteria > Bacteroidota > Bacteroidia > Flavobacteriales > Flavobacteriaceae > MAG-121220-bin8. The sequence continues at coordinate 19,969 of JAAZZF010000044.1, forward strand.
AAATAAAATGATCTTCATTTTTTGAAACTAAAGAATTAATCAATTCTGGATTATGATGTCTCCCCTCTTCATGAGCTAGAGCACATAGTTTTGATCCATTCATTATTTCTTGAAATAACTTGTTTTTCAAAACTTCATTTTTTGAAAGAGAAATTAATGAAGTAGACATTAGTACAGTTGAAATAATTGGTGATACAGTAAGTTTTCTACCTATTTCTTCAAGAACTTGACCAAGTCCAACAAAACCAAAATTTAACCCATTATACTTTTCTGGTATGGTTAGAGATGTCCAACCCATTTCAACCATTTCAGTCCATAATTCAACTTTAAATTGATTATAATTATCATCTCTCAATTCCCTCATAAGAGTTAAAGGAGATTTTAAATCTAAAAATTCTTTTGTAGATGATTTGAGCATTTGTTGCTCCTCATTTATTACTAGTGCCATGTTTTTTATTTTGATGGTAAACCTAAAACTCTTTTTGCTATGATATTTAATTGAATCTCATGTGTCCCCCCCTCAATTGAATAACCTTTAGAACGACAAAAAAGCCTTGCCTCTCTCCCATTATTAGATTCTTCACTAGTCCATTCTGTTGAATTAAAACCATTAACTTCAAGTCTTAATTCTTCTTTTTGAATACCAAGTTCAGTTCCATAGTATTTAAAAAAAGATGAAACCGCTCCTGGATTATTCCCAGCTTTATGTTCATCCATAGCTCTTTGAATTGTTAATTCAAATATTTTTTCATTCATTTCTAATTCAGAAATCTTATTTCTAATACTTATATCAGATAATGATCCGTTATTTTTTCCTAAAACCTCCTTTGCTATTTCACTTAATGGTTTTTTCTTATCAGTTTCCCCAATTCCTCCAATCATTTGACGCTCATGAGTAAGTAAATATTTAGCAATTGTCCAACCATCATTTAAAGTTCCTACTAAATTTTTCTTTGGAACTTTAACAGCATCAAAAAATGTTTCAGTAAATGGAGATTTTCCACTTATAAGTTTTATTGGTCTTGTGCTAACACCCTTGGAAGCCATATCAATTAATAAAAAACTAACTCCAGTATGTTTTGAACTAGTATCGGTTCTAACTAGGCAAAATATCCAATCTCCTTTATCTCCAAAAGATGTCCATACTTTGGAACCCGTAACTAAAAAATGATCTCCTTTATCTTCAGCTTTAGTTTGCAAATTTGCTAAATCACTACCAGCATTTGGCTCACTATAGCCTTGCACCCATCTTATTTCACCTTTACAAATTTGATTTAAATAATGTATTTTTTGTTCTTCAGAAGCAAACTTTAAAAGTGCTGGACCTAACATAGAAATACCAAAGTTAATGTGTGGTTTTCTACAACCTAGTCTAGCCATCTCTTGATTTAATATATTATTTTGTTTTGGAGTAAGACCTCCTCCTCCATATTTTGTTTCCCAATATGGAACAATCCACTTTTTTTCTAGCATTCTTTCAAACCATATTTTTTGATCTTCAGAAAAATAATTACCATTTCTACCTCCCCAATACAACTGTTTTACATCAGTCAGAGGCTCTCTCATAGAATTTGGACAATTATCTTCTAACCATTTTCTGGTTTCCATTCTAAAACTAGTTAAATCTACTTTTGTTTTTGTCTCCATTATCTTTTTAATCTTATTATTTAATTATTTACCTAAAAAATTTGCCGGTCTTTTTTCTATAAAAGCAGTCACCCCCTCCTTCAAATCATAGCTATTAAATGCTGAAACCTGTTTTTGTGCTTCAAAAGCTATGGTATCATTTAAATTATTATCCATAGAATACATCATGTCTGCTTTTGCAATTGCAATTGCAAGAGTCGGTCTAACAGAAAGTTCATGAGCCCATTTTTTAGCATCATTTAAAATATCTTCCTTTTCTACAATTCTATTTGTTAAACCTAATTTAGAACACTCTTCTCCAAATACTTTTTTACCACTTATAGCAATTTCAAAGGCTTTACTATAGCCTACTTGTCTTGCTAATAACCAACTTGCTCCACCATCAGGTCCAAGCCCTATATTAACAAAAGCATAAAGCAAAGCACTTTCTTTACTCATAACTCTTAAATCACAAGCTAATGCAAAAGCAGCCCCAACTCCCGCAGCTGTTCCATTTATAGCTCCAATTATTGGTTTGTTCATTGAGAAAAAACGCTTCATTAAAGGCTGATATTGTTCAATTATGTAATCTCTTCTTTGTTCAGCAGTAACTTCATCTCCAAATACTGACATATCTGCTCCAGCGCAAAAGCCTTTACCATTTCCTGTCAATACTATCGCTCTTACATTTTTATCTTTTTCAGCAATTGATAAACATTGATTTATACCATCAACCAAATCTTGATTTACAGCATTATATCTCTCAGGTCTATTTAAAGTAATTATTGCAATATTTTTTTTTATTTCTATTAAAACTGATTTACCCATAATACATATTTATTCGTATCCTATTGCTAAAGTTTCAGCAACACATACTGGTTTTTCTTGTCCCTTAAGTTCAACAGTAATACCTAATTTATATTTTGCACCTCCAGGTTTTATTTCAAATTCTAATAATGAAACTCTTCCTCTTACAAGGCCACCAGAAGGGGTAGCACTCATAAACCTTACTTTATCAACACCATAATTAACCCCCATTTTAACACTTCCAATAGTCACAGTATCATAGGAAAATCTAGATGCTAATGATAAGATCATAAATCCATGAGCAATAGTAGTTTTGTAAGGAGATTCTTTAGCACACTTTTCTGCATCAAGATGAATCCATTGTTCATCTTCTGTAATTTTAGCAAATACACTTATCTTATCTTGGGTTATCTCTATCCAATCACTTATTCCTAATTCCTTACCTACACATTTGCCCATTTCATCTAAATTTTTAAAATGAGTTTTATAAGCCTCTTTTTTTTCCATTTTTTTTAAATTAAGTTAATTAATATTACATTGGCATAGCACCTCCATTCGCATGAAGAGTTATTCCACTGACAAAACCTGATTCTTTAGATGCTAAAAACAAATAAGCATGACCCATGTCTTCAGGTGTACCTATTCTTCCCACAGGGATCATTTTAATTGCCCCTTTAATTATTTCTTCAGGCATACTATCCGACATTACTGATTTTACAAAACCTGGTGCAACTGCATTTGCAGTAATTCCGTGCTTTCCGACTTCTTTACATAATGCCCTGGTGAAACCAGAAATTCCTGCCTTCGTAGCACAATAATTAGTTTGTCCAAAAGCACCAGCAGTTCCATTAATAGAAGATGCTGATACGATTCTTCCATATCCATTTGCTTTCATGTATGGAACTACAGTTCGAGTTACCACATATAAAGATTTGAGATTAACGTTAATTACTGAATCCCAATCGTCTTCAGACATCTTTAAAAAAGATTTATCCCTGATTATTCCAGCATTATTAATTAGAATTTCTATTTTACCATGATCTTTAATTATTTTTTCTACTGCTTCATTTACACACTCTTGATCAGTGACATCGACTTTTTGATAAAAAATATTTCCACCATTTTTTGTTATTTCATTAACTGTATCAGTTCCATCTAAAACATCCCATAAAGCTACTGTAGCTCCTTCTCTACAAAAAACTTCACATATTCCTTTACCTATTCCACGAGCTCCGCCTGTTACAATAGCAACTTGACCTTCTAATCTTTTCATAATTTATTTTATTAATTAAACTTTTAAAATATTAGTATTTATATACTAATTTAAAAAAAAAGAATTACTTTTTTTAAACATTTCAAATTAAATAACTTCAAATAAACCAGCTGCTCCCATTCCACCACCAACACACATGGTAGAAACTACATATTTAGCTCCTCGTCTTTTACCTTCAATAAGTGCATGACCAACCATTCTAGATCCACTCATGCCATATGGATGACCCACAGAAATAGAACCACCATTAACATTTAAAAGTTCGTCTGGAATACCTAAAATATCTCTACAATAGATCACTTGAACTGCAAAAGCTTCATTAAGTTCCCATAATCCTATGTCACTCATTTTAAGTCCATTCTGCTTTAATAGCTTCGGGACTGCATAAATTGGTCCAATACCCATCTCGTCTGGCTCACATCCAGCGACAGCAATTCCTCTGTATATTCCAAGAGGAGTTACATTATGTTTTGCTGCCACATTTGATTCCATTAAAACACAAGCAGATGCACCATCGGATAACTGACTGGCATTTCCCGCAGTAATTGAACCTCCTTCAACAACAGGCTTGAGTGATCTTAATCCTTCAATTGTTGTTGATGGTCTATTACATTCATCTTTTGAAATTGTCTTTTCAATAAATGAAATTTCTTTAGTTTCCTTATCCATAACTCCCATAGTTGTAGTAACCGAAATAATTTCATCATCAAATTTTCCTTCATCTTGACCTTTAGCAGTTCTAAGTTGACTTTGAAGCGCATATTGATCTTGAGATTCTCTAGAAATATTGTACCTGTTGGCAACAACCTCAGCAGTTTGAAGCATTGGCATATAAATATGTTTGTGTTTTGCGATTAAATTTTTGTCTACATACCTATCTAAATTCATTTTTTCAGTTTGAACTAAACTAATTGAATCTAGGCCACCACCAACAACAACATCCATTCCGTCACTAATGATTTGTTTTGCTGCAGTTGCAATTGCCATCATTCCAGAGGAACATTGTCTATCTAAACTCATACCACTTACTGTAACTGGAAGACCGGCTGCTAAAGCTGCATTTCTGGCCACATTAGCATGTGTTGTACCTTGTTGAAGAGCAGCTCCCATTATTACATCATCTACTTTGTCAGGATCAACTTCTGACCTTTTTACTGCTTCCTCTATTGCCCAACCAGCCATAGTTGGAGCAGTTGTATTATTGAATGTCCCTCTATAAGATTTCGTTAAGGGAGTTCTAGCTGTTGAAACTATTAATGCATCTCTCAAAATTATAGTTTTAAAATTAATTTACCTTTTTTATTCCCATTAAATAACTTTTTAAAAACTTCATAAAAGTTCTCTATGCCTTCATAAACATCTTCTTTTGACTTTAAAGTACCGTCAAGAATCCATTCGGTCATTTCTTTAGTAGCCAGTGGATATTTTTTTGCAAAATCTAAAACAACCATCCCTTTCATGGTTGCTCTGTTAACAAGTAAAGACAAATAATTATTTGGCCCTTTAGCTGACATTTCATTGTATTGTGAAATAGCACCACATATTACAATTCTTGCTCCCATTCTTAAAAAAACTAGAGCCGCATCTAAAATTTCACCACCAACATTATCAAAATACACATCTATTCCATCTTGACATTCTCTTTTTATTCCTCTTTTTACACTTTCATTTTTATAATCAATACACCCATCAAAACCTAATTCGTTGATTACATAATCACATTTCTCCTTTCCACCAGCAATTCCAACAACTTTACATCCTTTAATCTTTGCAATTTGACCAACAATACTTCCAACAGCACCAGCTGCTGCTGATACAAGCACAGTATCACCTTCTTTTATATTACCAACTTCAAGAATACCAAAATATGCGGTCATTCCAGGCATACCCAACGTTCCAATGTAAGTTGGTAAAGGTATCTTACTACTAGGGACTTTAAAATATCCCTTACCATCTGAAATTGAGTATTGTTGAACTCCACCCCAACCGGAAAGAATGTCTCCTTTATTAAAATTTGTGTTTTTTGATTCTATAACTTCCCCAATTGTTCCTGCCCTCATAACTTCTCCTATTTGAACTGGAGGAATATATGATCTTGTTTCATTTAACCATCCTCTCATAGCTGGATCAAGTGATACGTATAAATTTTTTAGAAGAACTTCACCATCATTAATTTCTCCTATATCTTCCAAATCATGAGTCCAAGTATTTTCCGATGGAAAACCAGATGGACGAGCTGCTAATTTTACAATTTTATTTTTTAACATATATTATGTGTTTTGAGTACATTGTAGTTTATAAAGTAGGTAAAAATATAAAAAAATATTATGCGCGCATAATATTTTTTTTTTAAAAATAAATTATTTCCAATTTGGTTTTCTTTTTTCTTTAAATGCAGAAATGCCTTCTTTGGCATCATCAGAATTTAGTACTAATTCTAACATGTCGGCCAGATACTTATGATTAGATTCACTAGAGCTAATCCTGTCAATCGCCTCTAAGCCATATTTTATTGCTTTTGGCGAATTATTTGTAACCTCATCTAACCATTTTGAAACAACAGATCCAATTTCAACCTGATTAGTGATTTGAGAAACTAACCCCCAATGATAAGCAGTTTTAACATCTAAATTATAACCTCTAATACACCAATCAACTACATTTCTAACAGAGATTACTTTTGACAAAGATTCCATTACTTGCATTGGAAATATTCCTCTTTTTACTTCTGGAAGACCTAGTTTAAGTCCATCTATTGAAACAATATAATTACAACCGGCTATCAATAAAAAACCTCCCGCATAAACATCTCCCTCTAACTGACAAATTTTAGGCTTATAAAGTTTATTAAATAATTCTCCAATCAAAATTTTTGAATTGGCTTGTGGAACAGTTGATTTATTTTCTTCTACTTCCCCACTAATAGCTTTTAGATCTAATCCTGAACAAAAAACATCTCCATTTGACTTTAACAATAAAGCCCTGACATTGTCACAGTAGGATGCATATTGGAAAGCAAATGCTATTTCATTTATCATTTGAGGATGTAAAGCATTTTTCTTATTTGGACGATTTAATGTGATACTAAAGACGTGATCAGTTTCGTCTAACTCTATAAAATCAAATTTATATGATTTTATATTTTTTATATCGTTTTCATTAAAGTAGTTCATAGCATATATCACATTCTAAATACTCCAAAAGAACTAGATCCTTTTATTTCATTGTTGTAAACGGCTGCCAATGCTAAGGATAAGTATTTTCTAGTATCTGTCGGGTCAATAACTCCATCATCCCAAACCTCAGATGTAGTATGCCAAACACTAGCCTTTTCATCAGCCTCTTCAGCCAGCTTTTCCTTTTCTATTTTAAGTTTTTCTTCATCAATAACTTTATTTAATGAAGATGCTGAATTTCTTTTAATTATTTCCATTACACCAGACAATTGATCTGCTCCCATAACGCCAGATTTTACATTTGGATATGAAAACAGAAATCTAGGTTCAAAAGATCTACCACACATTGCATAATTTCCAGCACCATATGAATTACCAACCTGTAGACTAATGTGTGGAACTGTACTTCCAGAAACAGCATGAATTAATTGAGATCCACTATTAATCATTCCATTTTGTTCATATCTCTTTCCTACCATAAAGCCTGTAGTATTATGAATAAATAGTAAAGGAGTATTAGATTTATTAGCCAATTGTATAAAATGTGTAGCTTTTCTTGCTGACTCAATAAAAATTACTCCATTATTTGCAATAATTCCAATAGGGTAACCATTAATTTTTGTCCAACAGCAAAACATTGTTCTGCCATAATTTTCTTTGAATTCAAGAAATTCAGAACTATCAACAAATCTTTTGACAAGTTCTCGAATATCAAAACGCTTTTTCAAGTTAGAAGGAATAATCCCTATAATCTCATCTTTAACGAATTTTGGGGAAGATGCATCGCTCTTGTACTTGTTATCTGCTGGCTGCTTAATTTTTTTAATTAAATTTTTTGTTATTTCTAGAGCATCTTTTTCATCTTTAGCTAAAAAATCTGAAACACCAGAAATACTACTATGCATTTGAGCTCCTCCTAATTCCTCATCATTAGCATCTTCATTAGTTGCCATTTTTACTAATGGTGGTCCTGCTAAAAAGACTTTAGCTGCATTCTTCTGGAGAATTGAATAGTCAGACATACCAGGAACATAAGCACCACCTGCTGTTGCATTACCAAACACTACAGAAATTGTTGGAATCCCTTCTTTAGACCTTCTAGACATCTCCATAAAAAACTTACCATAATTATTAAAAACCCTGTCTTGATCTGGTAAATTAGCTCCACCACTTTCAACAAGATTTATAGTTAATAATTTATTTTCACTAGCAATTTGTGATAATCTTAGATTTTTTAAGCTTGTAGCATAATCAATTGCACCTGCTTTTCTTGTTGCAACATTTGCATTAATTAAGCAAAGTACATTAGAAACATATCCCAAAACAACTACTGTAGTTCCACCTGCACCAAACCCATTTTCATGTTTTAAGCCAGCAAGAGACATCAATTCTATGTGAGGTTTATTTTTGTCAAGCAACAAGTCTATTTTTTCTCTAGCAAGTAGTTTTTTTCTTTTTCTGGTTCTTTTAATTTTATCTTTATTGCCTTCTAACTTTGATAATTTAAAATACGAATTAAGTTCTTTCAATAGTTTCTTCATAGAAATCTCATTTTCAATAAAATTTGAACTTAAAACATCAATATTTGACTTACGAACTTTCATTAAATAAACATTTTATTTTAATTTATTATTAAATTGATATTGAATACAAAATTAATTAAAAATTAATGACAAATATACTGTCTTTTACATGCTATCATTATTAGAGCTATTTTTATAGGAATTGAAATGACTATATAAAATGAGAAAAAAATATTTTATATTGTAGTGGCGGGGAAAATGGAATAGGAATCGCTGAATTAAAAAAACTAATTAAAATTAAAATTATGATAGATGAATTATTTGACTTTCCTTTTTATAAATGGGAAGAAAAACTGAAAAACAAACCATTCTTAAAACAACCATTTGGGGACTTATGGGAAAATTACACCTGGGAACAAGTTGGTAATATGGCTAGAAAGCTTTCAACAGGTTTAAAATCAATGGGTCTTCCAGAAAAAAGTCATATTGGATTAGTTTCTAAAAACTGTAGAGAATGGATTATTGCTGATTTAGCTATTTCTATGTCAGGACACATTTCCGTTCCATTTTTTCCCACTTTAAAATCATACGAAATTGAAAAACTACTAGATTTTGGTGATGTTAGTGCTTTGTTTGTTGGAAAATTAGAAAATTGGGAGGAAATGAAACAAGGGGTAAGAGATGATATGCCAATTATCGCATTTCCTCATTATAAAGATCACTCAAAAATTTCTGAAGGCAAACAATGGTATGATTTTATTAATGAATTTGATGCTCAAACTGAAGATTTTAAACCAAAATTAAAAGACATTTGGACTATAATTTTTACTTCTGGTACAACGGGTGATCCAAAAGGAGTAGTTCTTACTTATGAAACACTTTATAATACTAAGAGAATTACTGAAGATGGCAATCCTTTAAAAGTTGATTTTTCAGGAAATAATGATTTCATTTCATATATGCCATTAAACCATATCTTTGAAAGAGTAGTCATTGAACATTCAGCTTTTAGATTTGGAGGAACAATTTCTTTTGTTGAATCCCTGGAAACTTTTGGTCAGAATTTGAATGATGTTAAACCAACAGCCTTTCAAGGAGTTCCTAGGATATATTCTAAATTTCAAGAAAAGATTTTAATGAAAATGTCTCAAAAAAAGCTTTCTACATTATTAAAAATCCCTATCATTTCATTTATTCTAAAAAAGAAATTAAGAGGTGCTTTAGGAATGTCTAGAGTAAGATCACTAGTTACTGGAGCAGCTGCTATGCCTCTTGAACTACTAGATTGGTATAAGAGCATAGGTATATACATCACAAATGGATATGGTATGACAGAAAACTGTGCTACCTGTACAAATCTAAATCCATATCAACCTTTAGGAAGAGGATCGGTTGGAAAAGCTACATCTGGTGTTGATTTGAAAATTAGTGAGCAAGGTGAAATTTTAATGAAGGGGCCTTTTACCTTAACATGTTATTACAAGAATGAAGAAATTACCAACCAAACCCTGAGAGATGGATGGCTTTACACTGGAGATAAAGGATATATTGATGATGATGGATTTTTATACATTACCGGTAGAGTAAAAGATATATTTAAAACATCTAAAGGAAAATATATAGAACCTGGTGTTTTAGAAACATATTTTGGAAATATTAATGAATTTTCACAACTATGTGTAGTGGGATTAGCATGTGACCAACCATTGCTTATGGCTGTTCCTTCTGAATTAGCAATTAAAAACAAGGAATCTGTTTCAATCAAATTAGCTAAAATTCTAGAAGAGGTAAATGAAAAATTAGATAACTATAAAAAAATCTCTAAAATCATATTAGTCAAAGAGGATTGGGTTCCTGAAAATGGAATGACAACACCAACCTTAAAAATTAAAAGAGCAAAAATTGATGAAAAATTTTCTGACAAGTATGGAGAATGGGAAAAAAGTGAAAATACAGTTATTTGGGAATAACTTTGATGCTATATATTCTTACTTTCATTATCGGATTAATTACTTTTAAAGTATATCATTCTTTACTTAATGATAATGTACTTGAAAAGTATATCGAGAAATTAATTTCTAACGCGACATTTAAAGAAATTCCTGAACTTATTAAAGGGAAAACAGGTTTTGCAAATAATTTAGGAGTAAAAATTTTCTATGAAGACTTATGTCTATGTGAAAAACCTAAATCAACAGTAATTTTAATTAATGGTTCCTCTGAATCATTAATACAATGGCCAGATAAAATGGTCCGAAATATTTTAAAAAATGATTTTAGAGTAATAAGGTTTGATAATAGAGGACTAGGAATGTCTGACTGGATTAAAGACTGGAGCAATTCTAATTCATACAGCTTAAATGATATGGCATTAGATACCTTAGCAGTAGCTAATCATCTAAAGTTAGATAAGTTTCATTTAATTGGGTATTCTATGGGTGGAATGATATCTCAAATTTTAGCTATTAATTATCCTGAAAAAATACTTTCTCTTACTACATTAATGTCAAGTGCTCATGTATTTGATCCTGAAGCTAAAAAAGCAGATAGCAAACGACTTGGTCAATTAAGAAAAATGATCTATGGATACAGAAATAAAAAAAGAGAGCTTAAAAAAGCACTTAAGTTTCATTTTAAATTATCACATCTATGGGTAGGAAGCGAAAACTATGTGCCTAATCAAGAAAAAGAGCTAGAAAAAGTGCTCTATGAAATCAAAAAAAGAAATGGATATAACAAAAAAGCTTTTTATCAACACAAAAAAGCAATTAAAAATTCTGGTTCTAGATATAGTAAGTTAAAAAAAATAAAAACTCCTACTTTAATCATTCACGGATCTGATGACCTTTTAATAAAAGCAAGTCATTCGAAAAAAATGGCTTCTTTAATACACGGATGTAAGCTTTATATTATCAAAGGAATGGGGCATGATTTCAATAAAAATTTTAAAAACCGAATAAATAGTATTATTTTGCCACATATATTAAGAAATTCTTAAATTTACTATTTAAAACCTAAAAATAGTTTAATACAGGAATAAAATATATACAATTTAACCAAAACAATAATTATGAAATTTAAATTTTATTTATCTAGTCTAATTTTATTATTAACCACTTTTATGATGGTTAATGCCCAAAACAACACAGTAAACGGTAAGATTACTGATGGTGTTGATGGACTATCTGGAGTTAATGTTATTATTCAGGGTACAAATACTGGAGTATCAACTGATGATAATGGAGTTTTTATTTTATCTTCAGATAAAGATCTCCCTTGGACGTTAGAAATAAGTTCAATAGGTTTTCAAGGACAAAATCTTGTGGTTAACTCCACATCTCAAGTGATTTCTATATCACTAAGTTCTGGTGAAGAACTTGATGAAGTTGTAATTTCTGGATCTAGAAAACCAGAAAAATCTATCAATGCTGCTTCATCTATTACAGTTATTGGAACCAAAGAAATAGAAAATAAATCAGTTTTTAATTCTTTAAGTCTAGTTGATGATGTTGCAGGTCTTCAAGTTGATAGACAAGGAGCTAATAAACTAAATATTACATTAAGAGATGATGTAGATTTACTTACTACATCAACCCTAGTAATGCAAGATTATAGAGCATTGAATTTAACTGGTGTAGATGTTTTTGATAGTAACGCTTCTAATCTCAGTAGTATTGACCTAGAAAGAGTTGAGGTTGTACTTGGGCCTGCGTCTGCATTATATGGTCCTGGCGTTGGAGCTGGTGTTGTACATTTTCTAAGTAAAGATCCCTTCAAGTATCCTGGTACTACTTTACAAATTCAAGGAGGTGCAATTTCCAATGGTGGATCTATGTTATCTAAGGGTAATTTTAATATGTATAACATGAATTTCAGACACGCTACTAGCAATGAAGCTCAAACTCTTGGATATAAATTAAATTTAAAATATTCTGAAAACAAAAATTTTGATTTTCCTGAAAATACTTTAGCACAATATCCTGATAATGTAGTTGATGCCACTTCAGGAGAAGTTGTTAGAACAATTGGTAACAAGAATGTAGAAAGATCCTCATCTAGAGGAGTTGATGCTTCTATATACTACAGACCTTCAAACAATTTTTCTTTAACAACAGTAGCTGGTATAAGTGAAGTTTCTGACAATATTTTTCTTCAAGCAACTGGAGAGAACCGTGCTACACAAAGACAAGCCTTTATACAAACTCGTCTTCAATCAAATAATTTGTTTGTTCAGTGGAACTATATGGGCATACAACCACATAAAAGTGATAATAATAGATCTTTTATATATAGAACCGGTAAAACAGCCGGTGTTGCCAGTACGCAATCTCAATTACAAGTTCAATATGAACTAGCTTTTGATAAGTTAAACACAGATATGACTGTAGGTGTTGAACATAAATTTGCAACTTTTGAAACTAACGGGCAAGTTTATGGTAGATATGAAGACGTAGATGATTACAGAGTTTATGGAGCTTATTTTTCTACTAAAACTGATCTAAGTGATAAGTTAAATTTACAATTAGCTGGTAGGTATGATAAATTCCCAGCAATTGGTGAAAATTCATTTTCTCCTAGAGTTGCTTTAGTTTACAAGCCATCCCAAAGACATAGTTTGAGATTAACATTTAACAAAGCTTTTGTTCCAGATCCAGCACTTTACTTATTTGTTGATACACAAGTACAAAATTTGCCGGGAGGATATGGAAATGTATGGATTTTAGGTAATAGAGATGCTCAAACTTTTAATAATGTTAGAACCAGTTGGTTATTTGGTGGTGGAGCTGTTCCTTCTAATCCCGGAATTGGAATGTCCCACGCAACGTTATTTGGTGTACTAGCTGGGGCTGTAGCTCCACTTTTACCAGGAACTCTATTACAAGGCTTTGTTCCATTTTTAACCAGCACGACCACTCTAGCTGCGGTAGCTGGAACTGGTGGTTTTACAACTGGTATGTTATTTGATATTAGTGGAAATCCTTTTGGTCCTCTTACAAATAGTGATAAATCTACTTTAGGAGAAGAAACTCATTATGAACTTGGATACAAAGGAATGCTTTCTGATAATTTTTCTTTTAATTTTAATGTATACAACTCTATAAAAGAAAATTTTGTTGCACAAATGCAGGTAAGTCCACTTGTAGCATTGCCAACTTTAGCAACAGATTTTGCTGGAACTGTTGGACCAATGTTTTATAACTACGCACTTAATACAATATTCCCTACAATGGGATTACCTGCTGCGTATGGGCCTACTATAGCAGCTCAATTAGGAACTGCAATGACAAATACAATGGCAGGTGCTGCTATTCAAGCTGGATTAACCGGTGCTGTTGGAGTAGTAGAAAGTGATCAAGCACCTGGTGGAGAACCTAGTATTATGTTTGGGTGGAAAAATTTTGGTAGAGTAAGTTACTGGGGCTTTGAAAGTGGAGTGAAGTGGAGAGCAAACGACAACTTAACTTTATGGGGAAACTATTCAAGTGTAAGTCAAACAACTTTTAGACAAGATGCTTTAGGATCCTTACTTGAAACAGGAAGTTATAGCTTAAACCATGCTAAAGAGAGAGTAAAAGCTGGATTTGTATATGATAATGGAAGAAAATGGAATTTAGGAATGAGTTATAAATATGATGGAGGTTATGAGGCTAGTAAGGGCCAATTTTACTCTGGACTAGTTGACAAAAGAAATGTGATAGATGCTAATATAGGTTTTGATATTAACACTAAAACTTTAATAGGGTTAAATATTTATAACTTAACCGATACAAAGTATAGTATCTTCCCTAACATGCCACTATTAGGTAGACAAATGATTCTAACTTTAAAACATGATTTTTAAAATAAGATCATAATATTTTTTAAAAAAAGAGCAAGTAATATTGCTCTTTTTTTATTTTAAAAATCAATATTTAAATTTTATATTAAAAAAATAATTAGGATATTTATACTACTATAATTTTTCAAAATGAATAAGCCAAATTTTATAAATGAACTAAACATACCTGCAGTAGCTGCTCCAATGTTTTTAATCTCTGGACCTGAGATTGTAATAGAATGTTGTAAAAATGGTATTGTTGGAACTTTTCCTGCATTAAACCAAAGAACAAGTGAAGGTTTTGAAGAGTGGGTAATTGAAATAAAAACAGAATTAGATAACTATGAAAAGGAAACGGGGATAAAACCTGCTCCATTTGGCGTTAATCTAATTGTTCATCAAACAAATCCAAGGGTTAAAAAAGATCTTTCTATTTGTATAAAACATAAAGTACCTATAATAATAACTTCTTTAGGTGCTGTTAGTCAGCTTGTTAATGCAGTTCATTCATATGGAGGACTAGTTTTTCATGATGTAATTAAAAAAAGACATGCTGAAAAAGCTGCAGAAGCTGGAGTAGATGGTTTGATTTTAGTTGCTGCTGGAGCTGGAGGGCATGGAGGAACATTAAATCCAATGCCATTTATTTCTGAAGTAAGAAGTTTTTTTGATAAGACTATTTTACTTTCAGGATGTATTAGTTCAGGAAGAGATATTGCTTCAGCAATTCAAATGGGCGCAGACTTAGCTTATCTAGGTACCCGGTTTATAAATACTTTGGAGAGTAAAGCGGATGAAAAATATAAGGAAATGATAATAAACTCAAAAGCTGGTGATATTGTATATACAGCTGCTGTTTCAGGAGTTAATGCAAATTTTCTTCGTCAGAGCTTAGAATCCATGGGAATTACGGAAGAAATGTGGGGCAATACTAAAAAAATTAATTTTGGTGATGAGTTAGATGCAGCTCAGGCAGAAGCAAAAGCTTGGAAAACAATTTGGTCTGCTGGTCAAGGTGTTTCATCTATAGAGGATTGTCCATCAACAAAAGATCTAATAGATAGACTTAAAAAAGAATTTATTGATTCAATAAAAAATCAAGGTAAGGTTTTAGAAAAATTTTCATAAAATTCTACAAACCAATCTAAAGATTTAGGGTTTCTTAAAGAATCTTTACTGACAACATCATTTTGATTTTTACCCATCAATATCTTCTTTATAGGTACTTCAACTTTTTTTCCACTTATAGTATAAGGAATATCAGGAGTTTGAAAAAATAAATCCGGAACATGCCTTGGAGAACATTTTAATCTAATGACAGATTTTAGTTCATCATAATTAATTTTTGATGAAGATTTTACAAAAAGAATTAACTTATTCTTATTACTATCATCTACATGAATTATTAAACTGTCTTCAACATAGTATAGGTCTTTAATAGCACTATATATCTCTGAAGTGCCTATCCTCACTCCGAATCTATTTAAAGTTGAATCAGAGCGCCCATGAACAATAATTCCACCATTTAATGTCTCTGTAACCCAATCTCCGTGGTTCCAAATTTTATTAAATTTTGAAAAATAACTTTTTTTATATTTTTCATCATTAATATCATTCCAAAAAAATACAGGCATTGAAATTAATGGCTTAGTCAAAACAAGTTCACCCATTTTATTCTTAATTTCTTTTGCATTATCATTCCAAACTTCAACAGATGCGCCTAACATTTTACATTGAATTTCTCCAGGAATAACATCCAAATCTAAATTTCCTCCAATAAATGCTGTACAAACATCAGTTCCTCCACTTAAAGAAACAATATGAGCATCAGGAAAAAGTTTATTTAATCCTATGTTGGTTTCTTTAAATAATGGTGAACCTGTAGAGCCTATAGTTATTAAATTAGACAAATCATGAGAAACTAACTCTTTTGGAAGGTTAGATAATAGATTTTGAAAAAAGACTGCTCCATGTCCAAAATGGTTAATTTTTGCTTTTTTAGCAAATCTCCAAAGTACTCCGTTGTCAGGGTATATAGGTGATCCATTGTAAATACATAAAGTAGATCCTATTAAAAGGCTGCTCAAAGAATAATTCCACATCATCCATCCAGTAGTTGAATACCAAAAGTATGTATCAGCATTAGAAACATTTTGATGAATTGACAAGGCTTTATAATGTTCTAATATCATCCCTCCTGTTCTATGTGTAATTGCCTTAGGTTTTCCAGTAGTTCCTGAAGAAAATAAAATCCAAATTGGATGATCAAAATCAACTGATATAAAATTTAAATTTATCTTTTTTAAATTATTAGTAAATGTTGATTTAGTATTTAAGTCTAAAATACCAGAAATTGATTTTATTGAACTTTTAAGTTTTTTAACTTTTGAATCTAAAGAAAAAATTTTCCCATTATACATATATTCTGAGTGATAAAACAAGAATTTTGGTTGAATCTGGTTAAATCTATCGTAAACAGAATCATAACCAAAATCCGGTGAACAAGATGACCAAATTGCTCCAAGTGAATTCACTGCTAAAAAAGCTGCTACAACTTCAGGAGTATTGGAACAATATCCTACTACCCTATCACCTAATTTTACATTGTTTTTAATTAAAATTTCTTGGAATTCTAAAGTCTTCATCTTCAATGATTCCCAAGAAATTTCAAGATACTTTCCGTTTTCATCTTGATATTTAATTGCTGGAGTTTTTAATTTGTGATTTCTAAAAATATTCTTAGAATAACTAATCTTTGAATTCACAAACCAAAGAGTCTTAATAAAATTTTTATTGAATTTATAAATTGTTGTTGGAGGTTTATCAAATTCTATTTTAAAAAATTTGACGATTGACCCCCAAAAATCAGATATTTCATTAATACTCCAATTATGTAAATCATTATAGGATTTAAAGTTTAATTTATTATTTGATTTTAGAAATTCTTTATACTTTGATAATATCGATTTCAAACCCTACTATTTATATTAATAAAAGTTACTTCAGTATAAAGCTAATATACTGAACCTTATTATTATAAAAGAAAAATTAACTAAGTAAAAAATAGACAGAAATTACAAAAAACAAGCCGTGAAGCATAGCTATTTTTAAATCTCTAGTTTGCTTTAAATAAAATGAAATAATAACAGCAAAAGCAACTAAGAAATGAAAAACTGAATAAACAATTAAAAAAGGATCATGTAGTGTTTCAATATGAAAATTTATAACAATATAAATAGCAAATACACCAATAGAAAATGCAGAAGCTCCGTACATTCTAGCGGTAGTAATTAAACTGTTAGTAGCTTTTTTATATGCACCCATTAGTTTAGGATTAATTAAAAGAATTGAACCTACTAGCAATTCCATAAGACCCGTAATAATTATAAATATTTTCATGATTTTCATTAAGTAATATAGATCATTTTTTTAATATTCTAGTATTATTTTACTATTTTTATAATAAGATGGAACCAGAAAGTATAAGTAAATTAATTCCTGTTATAGTACTATTAGTTCTTGGAATTATAGAATCTCTCGGAGGACTATATTTTAATGATAACAGATCAAAAAATGATTTAACTATTGAATTAGTATGTTTAACTATCCTTCCAACATTAATTCAACCTGCCATTTTAGCTTTTGTTCTATTTATAATGGATTCATGGTTTTATATTTATGAAGACTTTTTTATTAATTCATTTTTTTTATGGCATGTTATAGCTTTTTTAATCCTTGATGATCTTACGCAGTATTTATGGCATAGATTTTCACATGAAAATGCATTTATGTGGAAACTTCATAGACCTCATCATGTTGTAGAAGAAATGGGCGTACTGGTTACCTATAGAAATGCTTTTTTATATTACGCTTTTATGCCAGGAATATGGTTTTCAGGTATCCTAATATTCTTAGGAATGACAGAGGTTTTTCTCTATTATCTTCCTATCAAAGTTACGGTAATATTGCTAGCTCATAGTGAAATAAAATGGGATAGATTTTTATATAAATATAAAATTTTACATCCATTAGCTTGGATTGTAGAAAGAACTATTTCAACTCCTTGTACTCATTATGCGCATCATGGATTAACTTCCGAAGATGGTGTATCAAATCCAAATGGAAACTATGGGAATTTATTGTTTTTTTGGGATGTTTTATTTGGAACAGCCAAGATTACTAGAAAATACCCTACAAAATTTGGAGCATGGAATAAAATGAAAGAACCCTGGTATGTTCAATTATTTTTTCCTTTAATTAAATCAAAAGATAGTAGAAGCGAGCTACATTCAATAAAAACCAACGTAGATTACGATCCGTCTAAAGACTACAAAGATTTTAGCGTATAAAAAAATCATAATCAATCAAACTAATATGAATAAAAATTCCTTTACTTTAATAACACTAATAACCCTTTTATTAGTTAGTTGTGACACAGGATTCAACAAAACAAAAAAATGTAATATAACCCAAGTAAATGGAACGGACACTTATTGGGCAGAATATTTGGGACACGACCAAACCATGGATTTTTGGCCAGACAAATTTGTAAATTACTGGATGGTTGTTGTTAATAAAAACGACTTTCCGAATATTGGATTTAAAATTCAAGGAGAATTTCCAAAAGCAAGATATTTTAGTTACAATGTTTATGGGGAAGATAGAAATTCCACTGCATCCCTATTCGATACACAAATAAAAGCTGAAAATTGTTCTGCAAATCCATTCAAAAATCAAGAAAAAGAAACTTCAGTGGACAAAAATCTATATACGCTTTTTGTAGTTCCAGAGTCAGTTTCTGAATTTGACAAGAACGATAATGTATTGAAATTTATAGACGGCGAAGAAGAAATTAGCTTAGTTCTCCGATATTATGTTCCATTCGAAGGAGACCGAGCTGGAGTAGGTTTACCCAAGATTGAAGTATTTGATTTAGACTCAAAAGAGTCTGTAACGATTTCTAAAACAAATAGTTCGTTAATGGTGACTCCACAAATACTAAGTAGAATTAATGCTCAGTATTCTCTTCAAATAGATAATAATGTTCGCTTTTATCGGGGTGATCCAACAGGACTTTATCCAAATAACGACAACCAATATGTGCGTACTTTTTTAAATTACGATGACGATGATGTTTATATTATTAGGTGGAAAGTACCAACCTTTCCACAAAACAGTTCAGAATTTGATAGTGTCGAGGTTCGTTATTCTTCAATGAATTTAGGAGATAACATTACTAATAATTTTGATGGAATTTACGACACCCAATACAAACTAGATAAAGATGGCTTTGTAACTCTTGTGATTGCGGATGAAATACCCGAAATAAGAGAAAAAGCAGAAACTGCAGGATATAATTTTATGCCTTGGACTATACCAGGTAACAGGGGATATTTAATATATCGAAACCTTTTACCAAAAAAGGGAATCAATGCTGCTTATATATTAAATGGAGTTCCTCTTCCTAGTTTTGAAACGAACCAATCCCATGCAATAACCCATGATGCTAAGAATTATATTGGAGCTTATGCACCTACTGGTCTTCGGATGACTAAAGATGACTATTTAGCTGATTTTGGAGGTTTTAATCATAAACTCCAAGAGTAAAATTAAAATTTCACAATGAATAAAAATATTAAATATCTTCTTTTTGGGGTTTTATCGTTAATAGTATTATGTCTTGCAATATTTAATTTTTTTCAAATTAATATATATAATTACTTTATTAATTCCACCATAGAAAAATCCCTATATACGCAAAAGTTTAATAAAGAAGAAATTGTTGTCTTTACAATTGGTACAGGCTCTCCTGTAAGTGCT
>JAAZZF010000045.1 GCA_014239275.1 Flavobacteriaceae bacterium
AATTCGGATGGTTTTTTAGATCACCCAAAATCAAAAGGATTCAACATATTCAATAGATGGCAATACACAAATACAGATAAAGGAGTAGTAGGGTTTTTAGGTTTTAGATTTATGAAAGATGAAAAAGATTCAGGTGAAGATGTTGATAACATGAAAGTTAAAAGGTTGCCATGGCTTAGTGAAATTAATACCAATAGATTTGATTCAAATTTCAAATTAGGATACGTAAATCCAAAAATTCCTTATCAGTCTGTCGGATTTCAAATGGCCTACTCTAATCACAAACAAGAGTCTTTTTTTGGATTAAGAAACTATAATATAAAACAGAATAGTTTTTATTCAAACTTTATTTATAATTCCATTATAGGAAATACATTGAACAAATTTAAAGCTGGATTGAATTATTCTTATGATGATTTTGAAGAGTTTATAGATGCTGATAAGACAATTTATAATAGAGTGGATAAGTCAATTGGAAGTTTTTTTGAATATAGTTATGATAGTTTAGAAAAGTTAAGTTTAGTAGCTGGCTTGAGGTACGATTTTCATAATAATTTAGGTTCATTTTTTACTCCAAGATTTCATATTAGATATCAACCATTAGAAAAATCAGTTTTTAGATTTTCTATTGGATCTGGAAGAAAATCGTCTAATATTTTTTCTGAGAATCAGGGATTATTTTCTACTGGTCGAAAAATTTATATTGATAATAATAGTGGTAATTTTTATGGATTAGAATCTGAAAAAGCTTGGAATTATGGTATTAGCTTTCGACAAGGTTTCTTCTTAAATAATCAAGAAGGTGATATTACAATAGATTACTATGTTACTGATTTTGAAAATCAAGTTGTTGTAGATTGGGAAAAACAAGGGGAATTACATTTTTATAATCTTGAAGGAAAAAGTTTTGCTAAGAGTTTTCAAATAGAGTTAGATTATCAAATTTCAAATACTATAATACTAAAATCAGCTTACAAAAATTATATTGTAAAAAAACAATATAATTCAGGTTTTAAACAAAATCCATTGACTCCTAAAAACAGATTTTTTACCAATATAGATTTTTCATCAAAACTTAATAAAAAGGGTTCTTTTTGGAGATATGATATAACTTATAACTGGGTAGGTAAACAAAGGTTACCATTACATTCTATGCATTCTTCTTTAGTTTCATTAAATGGTTTTTCCCCTTCTTATAATTTAATAAATACTCAATTAACTAGAGTGTTTTCTTCAAGATTTGAGGTATATATTGGAGGTGAGAACATAGGGAATTATACACAAAAAAATCCTATTCTTGATTCTAAGAAACCATTTGGAATAAATTTTGACAGCTCTCTAATTTATGCCCCGATTCATGGCTCATTGATCTATATAGGACTGAGATTAAAATTGTAACTTTAAACTAATTATTATGAAATATTTATTTGTTTTACTTTTTTTTATTGGGAGTTTCGTTTATAGTCAAGAAATAGATCATAAAACTACAAATACCTCCTTTAAGGTTAGTGGTGTTTGTGATATGTGTAAATTAAGAATTGAAAAAGGAACAGTTAAAATTAAAGGTGTAAAGTATGCTAGTTGGGATATTGATTCAAATAATCTTTCTATTATATATAATTCTAAAAAAATAAACCTTGACAATATCCATAAAAAAATTTCTGAATTAGGCCATGATACTGAAATTCATAAGGCTAATGAAAAAGTATATAAAAGTTTGCCTGAATGTTGTTATTATAAAACTTTGTCAATTCATTAAATTAAAAACATGAAAAAGAACTTACTAATTGTTGTTATTATACTAATAGCAGGATATACTATTATTGTATTTGGTTCCAAATCTTCAAAAGTTGAACCTTCTCCTGAAAAAATAGTTGAACTTATGGGTACAGAAACTTCTTTTGGGGTTAAGGGTAATTGCGGAATGTGTAAAGAAACAATTGAATCAGCTGCAAATTCATTAGATGGGGTAATTACTGCAGATTGGAACAAAGAAACTAAACAGCTTAGCTTAGTTTATGATTCTCAAATTATAGATTTACTGAGCGTTCATCAAGCTATTGCTAATTCAGGGTATGGTACTGAATTAGTGGATTACGATATGGATAAATATGAAAATTTACCACTATGTTGTAAATATGATCCTCTTATGGAAGTGAAAATACATTAATTTTTATTAAATTTAAATTAACAAAACAAAAACATTATGAAAAAACTAATATTATTATTTACATTATGTATGCTTACATCTTGTAATAACACTGCTGTTAAAAAAATAACTGACTCATTTACTCCTGAGCCAGAAATTATTGAGATAGAAAAGGTTGTATCCAATGGAGAACCTGAAGGTCCACATACATCAACTGAATGGAAAGTTTGGGCTTATAGTACAGCTGCACCTTCTTATATAGCTGCTAACTGTACTGTTCTTGATGTAGATGGTACAGTTCTAAGAGAAGGAACAAATGGTTGGACTGCAATGGCAGCTAATCCTAGAGGAATGGCTGATCCAGAAAATGGATGGAAAGACCCACATGAAGCTATGCCGATGGTTGGAGATGGTCCAGCTATGAAATGGGCAATGGCTTATATGTCTGGAAAAACCCCTGAAATGGATAAAGATGGATGGGCTTGGATGTTACATGGAGATATGGGAGAAGACAATTCAAAGCATTTGGTTTTCAATAAAGAGGATGCAGCTGAAGGAGAGTGGATTGAATCTGGAGCGCATTTAATGCTATTTCCAAAGGATCCAGCTTCATTAGAAGGTCAATCTACTGACTTTAATAGTGGAGCTCCATATGTTATGTTTAAAGGAACTGGTTATGATCACTTAATGATTCCTGTACAAGATTACTACAAATATCAAGCTCCTAAATAAAAGTAAATTATTACTTAATTACAAAAAAAACCTTCTATTAAGAGGGTTTTTTTATTTTCATTATGTAATAAAATGGTATTCCAATTAATAATAATATAGAACCATAATATATAGATTCAATTCCTGAACCAAAAATTGCCCATAAAGAATAACTAAGACCTAAAAACCCTAGAATGGTAGATTTAAGAATTTTAATTTTTAAATATTTTTTTCCAATATGATATAGTATATAAGAAGCACTAACAAATAAATATGGAATAAGAGTAGATAATGTAGTTAGTAGAATTAGAAACTCAAATCTGTCAACTAATCCTTCTGTGAAATTCATAGTCATTACAAATGATGTAAGAATACTTCCTACTAACAAACTTATAATTGGAAAACCTTTTTTATTTTTTTTCTTAAATACTTGGGGAAAAAGTTTATCATTAGCCATTGTCATAGGCATATAACTTGTTATTAAAATCCATCCATTAAGTGCTCCAATTGCTGAAATTGCTGCCCCTGCTGAAACAAAATAACCTGCATATTTACCTCCAATAATTTCACCAGCTTCTGCAAATGGTGCAGGTGAATTAATAATTATTTCAGTTGGTAAAACACCAAATAAAACTACAGTTCCAAAAATGTAAATAATCGTAGAAACGATAGTTCCAATCATAGTAGCTTTAGGTATGTTTTTTTCAGGATTTTTTATATTTTCAGCTGGAATACTTGCACATTCAATTCCTAAAAAAGCATAGAGTGTCATAACACACACAATTGGTAAAATTTCAAAATCACTTTGGTCTGTTATATTAAACTTTGGAAAGACATTGAAATCAAAAACAAATAATCCTGCAATAATGATGAAGATTAGAGGAATTAATTTTGCAATTGTTGTAAAAATTTGAATATTTCCTGATGATTTAAAGCCTTTTGATGAGGTATATGTAAATAGCCAAATAAAAAAAAGTCCTGTTAATGTAGCATACAATGAATTTGTTGCTAGTTCTGGAATAAAAAAACTTAATGCACTTACTATGGCTACAGCAATTGCTGCATTATTAATCCAACATGAAATCCAGTATCCCCAGGCAACTAAAAAACCAATAAAATCTCCGAAGACTACTTTTGAATAAATGTAAGGTCCTCCACTTTGTCCTTTAAGTATTTTGCTGAAATTACTGAATATTTTAGCTAAAACTAAAGCACCAGAAGCAGTAAGTATCCAACCTAGAATACTTATACTTCCAAATTTTCCTAAACTGGCTGGTAGAACAAAAATTCCTGCACCAATCATATTTCCAATTATTAGTGAAGTTGCTGCTAATAACCCTATTTTTTCATTTTGTTGGGTCATAATAAAAATTTATATTCAGTAAAATTTATTTATGTCAATTAAAGATAAATATAATATTGATCCAGATATATCAAAAGCCGAAACTTTACCATCTTCATTTTATAAAGATGTTTCAGTTTTCGAAGAGATTAAATCAAAAATTTTTTTAAAATCTTGGCAATGGATTGGTGATTCAGACCTTGTTCCTGAGAAAGATTCTGTATATCCACTTTTTCTTTTGCAGGATTATTTATCTGAACCTATTGTGATTACTAGATCGGATGATGATAATATAAATTGCATGACAAATGTATGTACCCATCGAGGTAATATTATGGTACTGGAACCAGGAAAAATGAAAAAGCTGATATGTATGTACCACGGAAGAAGATTTGACAATAAAGGAAAATATGAATATATGCCTGAATTTCAAGATGCTAAAAATTATCCAAGAGCATGTGATAGTTTACATAATTTTCCATTAAGAAAATGGGGCAAATTACTTTTTGTTGGATTAAACCCAGCTTTTGATTTTCAACAAGTAATCGATAAAATGAACGAAAGGGTTGGATTTCTTCCAATTGATAAATTTAAATTTGATGATTCACTGTCAAAAGATTTTAATATAAAATCTCACTGGGCTTTATATTGTGACAATTATTTAGAAGGCTTTCATATCCCTTTTGTTCACAAGGATTTAAATGAAGTTCTTGACTATAAAAATTATACTACTGAAGTTTATAAGTATTGTAATTTACAAATTGGTTATAGTGAAGATGATTCTGAAATTTTTGATCTTCCTAAAGGACATATTGACTATGGAAAAAATGTTGCTGCTTATTATTATTGGGTTTTTCCAAACATGATGTTTAATTTCTACCCCTGGGGTGTTTCAATTAACCTTGTTCAACCAATATCTGAATCATTTACTAAAGTTTCATTTAGATCATATGTATTAGATACTTCTAAATTAAATAGGGGAGCAGGTAATGATCTTCAAAAGGTAGAGGAAGAAGATGAGTTTGTTGTGGAAAATGTACATATAGGTTTAAATTCTTCCTTTTATAAAGCTGGAAGGTTTTCTCCTACAAAAGAACAAGGAGTGCACCATTTCCATAATTTAATCTCAGACTTTATGAATTCCAAAACTTAATACTCATAAAAAAACCCCTGTAAATCAATGATTTACAAGGGATTTTGTGATCGCGAGAGGATTCGAACCTCTGACCGTCTGCTTAGAAGGCAGATGCTCTATCCAGCTGAGCTACGCGACCTTTTTTGCGCTGCAAATTTAAAAAAATATGTTTAAATTTAAAGATTTCTAAGTTATTTATTAGATATATTATATGGAGACTTATGCTGCGATTTTATTATGGGTGATTCCTGGATTTATGGTTTTAATGACAATTGAAATTTTATATGGTCATTTTACTAATAAACAAACCTATTCATTTATGGATACAATTTCAAGTCTAAGTTCAGGAATGACAAATATCCTTAAAGATTCTTTAGGTTTAGTATTAATTATTGTTTCCTATCCATATATTCTTGATTCCATAGCTATTATTCATTTGGAATCAAGTTTTACGTTATACTTAGTAGCTTTTATATGTGTTGATTTTGCTAGTTATTGGAACCATAGGCTTAATCATAAAGTAAATATTTTTTGGAACAGACATGTGATTCATCATAGTAGTGAAGAATTTAATATGGCTTGTGCTTTAAGGCAAAGTATTTCTGCATGGATTGGATTTGGAGCTTTATTTTTAATTCCAGCTGCCATTTTTGGAATTCCTCCAAATATTATTAATGTACTAGCTCCATTACATTTATTTGCTCAATTTTGGTATCATACACAGCATATAGGAAAGTTAGGGTTTTTAGAATATATAATTGTGACTCCTTCACAACATAGAGTTCATCATGCCATAAATCCAATTTATATTGATAAAAACTTATCAGCTATCTTTTGTATTTGGGACAGAATCTTTGGAACTTTTCAAGAAGAATTAGATGAAGAAGCGCCAGTTTATGGCGTCTTAAAACCAGTTAATACCTGGAATCCTGTTCTGATTAATTTTCAGCATGCTTATCATTTAATTCAAGATGCATATAACACAAGAAGTATTAAAGATAAGTTGAGATTATGGTTCATGCCTACAGGCTGGAGACCAAGTGATGTCATTGAAAAATTTCCAAGACCTATTATAACTGATTTAGAGAATAGAGTTAAGTACAATCATAATTATTCAAATAAATTTAAATGGATTGCACTTTTTCATTTTATTTCAATTAATATTTTAGTGTTTTTCTTTTTATCTAATTTTTCCTATTTATCAACAAGTTTTCAAATTTCTTTTGGCTTTATAATTTTTGTTTCTATTTTTGGCTTTACTTCTTTTTTAGATTTATATGCATGGACATCAAAATTTGAAATTTTCAGAGGTCTAGCATGTATATTTTTTCTTGTTCATCCTTCCAATGAATTTTTAATAGAGAATTATCTTTTCTTTTATATATTAATGTTTTTATACTTCATATGTACTATACTAATTTCAATCACATATAGAAATAAATTAAAAAAATAAGGACAATTAAGTTTGGTTTAGAAATTATTAAAAAGGATTGATAATCATTCCTGTTTAGGATTTTATTATATTTAATATATGAAGAAAATACACAATATTTCCGTTTTAATTTTTTTACTTATTTTTTCCTATACATCTCAATCACAGGAAGAAATATATTC
>JAAZZF010000046.1 GCA_014239275.1 Flavobacteriaceae bacterium
AACTGAATTGCCATTTAAAATTTAGAAGTTATAATTTAATCCAAAGGAAATATTTCTTCCAATTTCATATATCTCCATATTTTTAAGTCTTGATAAATGATCATAATATTCTCTGTCAAATAAATTATTAATCGCCCAACTACAATTAATAGAATTTTGTAGAAAATTAAAGTCATGTGAACCGGAAATATCCATAACAAAGTAAGAATTAGTTTTAGTTTCAAACTGGCCTATATTTTGTTTTTTCCCTTTGGCAAGTGCACTTATTTCAAAAGAATTATTATCAAATTCAAAATTAAATGAATGTTTTAAGGTTACTGGAGGAATTAATGGCAAATATCCCCCTTTATTAGCCTTTTCTCCACTTACATAGGCTAATGAAGTTTTATGAGACAACCAATCCAGTGATGTTTTTTTACTTAAAAAAATCTCTCCTCCAAATAAAGAGGCATCTTCTTGTAGGTAATTATACACTTTAAAATCACCTATTTTATTTCCAGTTGGATTTAAATAAATATAATCACTTAATTTATTATAAAAAATGTCCATTCCAAATGTAGAATTTGACGTGGATGTTACTATTGATAAATCTATCTGAGAACTCCTTTCTTCCTTTAAATTCTTATTTCCAATTTCATATTGAGCTGTTCCGTGATGAACACCCTCTGAAAATAATTCAGAAAGATTAGGAGCCCTATATCCCCTGGAAAAATTTATTCTCATAACAGCTTTTTCTCCTAACTTTCTTTTAAAACCTAATGAGGAAGTAAGACTACTGAAATTTTTATCAAAATCTGTTTGTTTGATATTTCTAAAGTCAGCTCTTAAGCCTATCAAAATATCCCAGCTGACAGAATGTATATGAGTTAAACCATAAATTCCAAAATCATTTTTCTTAGCATCAGGAATTAACGCTTCTTCGCCAATATTTTTATTTTCTTGAAATAAAATATTTGATCCTAATACAAGCTCTGATTTATCTTTCTTTGGAAATAAATATTTCATATCAACCGTGGTTGTATTTAGATCAAAATCAATATGTGCCTCTCCTTCATGCTCTTCATGTTCTTCTTCATCATGATCCTCATCCTCATCCTCATGTTCTTCTTCATGTTCTCCAAATTCTTTTCTATTATTAAGACTACGTCCTAAAATTATTTCAAACTCCGATTTGTTGTCAAATAGAAAAGTGTTTTTCCATGTTACTATAGAGTTTGTTAAATCTTGATAGCTTTCCTCTTCATGTTCTTCATGTTCTTCATCTTCATGATCTTCATCCTCATGTTCACTATGTGGAATTCCAACTTTAGTCTTTGAATAATTAAATCTGAAATCAGAAATGAATTTCTCAGATTCATAACCTAATCCTAATTTTAAATCTTTATTTTCAAAGTAAGTACTTTCAACTTTTTCTTTGGGAGTTTCAAAATCTTTATTATCTACAACACTTCCTTGAATAAGGTAGCTAAGATTGTTTAAATTTCCTTTTACTCCTAAATTGTTAGTAAAACCCTTATAATTTGAATTATAGTAACTACCAATTTCAACTTCCAAATCTTCATTAAGAAAATCAGTTTTGTTTCCCATAGTATAACTATCTGGATGCACATAAAGAACTCCTCCAATTGCATCGCTACCATAAATAACAGACATTGGTCCTTTGATTAATTCAACGGATTCAACTCCAAAACCAGAAATATCCATTCCGTGTTCACCTCCCCATTGTTGATTTTCTTGTCTCATATTTTGGTTAAAGACAACTACTCTATTAGAAGATAAGCCTCTAATAACTGGTTTTGCAATACCAGGTCCTGTTGTTATTAAAGAAAGGCCTGGAATCTCAATAAGAGATTTTGAAAAGTTTTGTGATTTAATATAGTTTAAGTTTTTAATGTTTAGTTTATTTACTCTTAATACATTATTTTTCAATGACTCTTTAAATGGAATAGAAACTACCACTTCATCAAGATCAACAGAAATTATACTGTCATTTACTTGTGTATTTTGAGATAAAATTTTGTTTGTGCAAAAAAGCAATAATGCCATAAAGGCATATTTTGTAATATTTTTCATGTTTTTTTATTTATTAATGATTGATTTAATTGATAATAAGAATTAGCAATTGGCTGGAGGGCCTCTAGAATCAAAACCATTAATAAAATTTGAAGAGAATATTTCTATAATAGAAATTTTATATTCAGCTGTATTTAAAAAATTACTATCTGAATTTTCAAATTCATTAAAAGAATAATCAAAACTTTTTCTTAAATAATCACAAGTTAAACAATCAATTTCGAGTTCATGAACATGAGTTTCTTGTTCATTAC
>JAAZZF010000047.1 GCA_014239275.1 Flavobacteriaceae bacterium
CAAAAACCTCAGGAAGCTGAAACTCCAAAGGGAATAACGGCTAAGTCAATTCTTCAAAATTATTTAAACGCTATAGGTGGAGTAGAAAAATTGAAATCTATAGAATCTCTTGTTTTAAAATACAAGGGAGAAGTTATGGGAGCTTCTATAGTTAGTGAAGAAAAAAGGCTTAAAAAAAAGTTTACAAATTCAACTTCAATGAATGGAAATTTAATGATGAAAATGGTAGTAACAGAAGATAAAGCTTTTATTAAACAAGGTCCTAATAAAATAGATTTGCCTGAAAATTTTCATAATGATTTAAAAAATTCATTAGGAATATTTGCTGAATTAAATCTTATAGATAATCCAAATGTAAAATTTGTTGGTAAAGAAACGTTTGAAGAGACTGAAGTATACGCAATTGAGATTAATGGAGAAATGGTGTCAAACAAATTTTTATATGATGTCAATTCAGGTCTAAAAATTAAAGAGATATCTACAACAAATATGGGAGGACAACCTCAAACACAAGAATCTATAATTGGAAATTATAAAGATTATAATGGAATTTTATTGCCAAATAAAAGGTCTCAATCAATGGGACCACAATCCATTGAAATGACACTTATTGATGTTCTTTTTAATGAGAAGTTTAATGACGACGATTTTGATTAGTAATTAGTTATTTCCATTGAAATGTTTCAATGATTTTTTTAATATCATTTTTTACATATGAAATTGAAGGTAATAAAGAATCGTAGTTTGGTTTAGAATTAAAATAAAGGGATCCCGTTAAAAAATTTGAAATTGAATCTGTAACATAAAACTGAATGTTTGATGGTGCCTCTCCTACAAAAGAATAAGAAAGCGCAAATACATTTTGATCTATATTATTAAACTCACTAGTATTAATACTCGAAACTAAAGAAGAATTATCTGAAATCTTTTGATTAAAATCGTATCTAATCAATTCTAAATTATTCTTTATTTTAATATTTGAAATAAAAATATCTGCTTTTAAAAAATCGTAATTAATTTTAGCGTTACAATTAGAGTCAAAACTTATTTTAGAATCAGAATTTATTACAAAGGAATAACCACATTTATCTAAAATCATTTCATAATTAGGTAAAGAAAATTGATGAGCTAAATATGCTTTCTGTTTTGGTAAATGAAACTCTTCACACCCAATTAATATAAACAAGATTATTAATAGTCTAAACATTTATTTTTTAAGTGTAATTTTAATTTTTTTGATTCTTTTTCTATCAATTTCCTCAATTTTAAACTTTACATTATTTACTTTTAAAACAGATCCTTTCTTTGGAAAATAACCAAACTGTTCTAAAATAAAACCTGCTATGGTTTCAGATTCTCCTTTTTTATTTTCAAAAATAATTTCATTCTTAATTTTTATAGCCCTATAAAAATCTTTTAAATTAGTTTTTCCATCAAAAATATAATTATTGGAATCTATTTTATAGTAAGATAAATCTTCTTGGTAGAATTTATCACTTAATCCTCCTACTATCTCCTCTACAATATCCTCCATAGTTATTATACCAGAATTTCCTCCGTACTCATCAACTACAATTGCAAGATGAATTTTTAATTGTTGAAATTCATTAAGTAAATCATCTAATTTTTTGTTTTCAGGCACAAAATACGGTTCTCTAATTAATTCATTCCAATTATAATCCTTATTATTTAAAAAAGGAAATAAGTCTTTCAAATAAATAACTCCAATTACCTTATCTATCTTTTCTTCAAAAACGGGAATCCTGGAATAACCTTCTTCTCTAACTTGTTTAATAAGTTCATCAAAGGTTAAATCTTTAGAAACGGAAAAAACATCTATTCTAGGTTTCATAACTTGTTTTGTTTCTATACTTCCAAAGGAAACAATTCCTTTTAAAATTTTTTGTTCATCTTTTGATGTTTCAGTTTTATCAGTAAGTTCTAAAGCATCAGATAATTTATCCACCGACAGGTTAGTTGATTTAAATACTAATTTTTTTTGAATAAATTCTGTCATCATACTCATAGGAATGGTTAGAAAAAAGAAAATATATTTATCTAATATTTGTATTGGTAATGCCATTTTCTTTGAAAAAGAAACAGGATTCCTATTTGCATATACTTTTGGCAATATCTCTCCAAATAATAAAATAAATAATGTGATTATTCCAACCTCAATTATAAAGTTTGCCCAAAAAGGGAGAGAAGAAAAATACATTGCATCACCAAAAGAAGAAAAAAGCAATACTATTGCAATATTTATAAAATTATTTGAAACTAATAAAGCTGCCAATAACCTTTTAGGCTTATTTCTTAAATTATGAACAAGTTTTAAGCTCTTACTCTTTGAAATATTTGCTTTTTTAATATCAGTACTAGAGAGTGAAAAAAAAGCAACTTCAGATCCTGAAATTAAAGCAGAAAAAATTAATAGTAAGATTATTAAGATTATTTTAAAAACTAATGTATACGTATCTAATAACAACAGTATAGTAATCAGATTTATTTGAGTCTCCAATATTAATTAAAAAATTGATTTAGAATGGTAAATCATCAGCTTCATTGATTTCGTTTGAAGGTTGATTTTGTTGTATATTTTCCTGATTATTATCAGTATTTAAATCATTTTTAGTGTTCAGAAAATTAAATTCTGAAACATGAATTTCAGTAGAGTATCTTTGAATTCCATCTTCAGATTGCCACTTTCTTGTTTTTATTTTTCCTTCAGCATAAATTTTATCTCCTTTTTTAAGATATTTTTCACATATCTCAGCTGCTTTATTTTTTACAACCAAATTATGCCACTCTGTATTTGAAATTTTTTCTCCTGTAGCTTTATTTGTATAACTTTCATTTGTAGCAATTGGAAATCTGCCTATACAACCTCCTCCATCAAAGTGATGCATTTTAACATCATCACCTAAATTGCCTATTAACATTACTTTATTTAAAGAGCTGCTCATTTCATAAATTTTATATACTCAAATATACGAAAAAGCAAATATTACCAATTATAGTTCAAAAGGAAATTAGAAATTGGTTTTGGAAATGGATACATATCTAAATTTCTGATATTTGTTTGATTATTTTTTATTTTTTTAACATCAAAAATCCAAAAGGAGGAATGAATATTTTGATGAGTAAGTTTATGACTAAAACTTTTATTTTGATATAAATAAAATTCAATGTCTTTAGAATTCAAATACTGAATTTCTTTTAATTTAATTGATAAGTTTTTTTTATCTAATGGTTTTTCTGATTCAATTAAGGGAAATTGATATAAATTTTGCCAAATATCCTTATTGATTCTCTTTTCAATTACAGTGTTTCCATCAGGAGATTTGATTATTAAAAAATTTAAAAACCTTTCTTTAACTTTTTTCTTGCTGTTTTTTAGAGGCAATGTTAATGTTTTTTGATTTAGATAAGCAAAACAAGATTTTTGATAAATACACTCATTACAAATTGGATTTTTTGGTTTACATACTAATGATCCAAACTCCATTATAGCTTGATTAAAATCAGAAGGATTTTTTTTTGATATTAATATTTTTGCAATATTTCTAAACTCTTTTAAAGATTTATTTGTGTTAATTGGAATTAAAATTCCAAGTAAACGAGATAAAAACCTATATACATTTCCATCTATAACAGGATTAATTTCATTTATTGAAAAAGAGCTTATTGCACTGGCAGTGTAATCTCCAATTCCCGGTAATTTAATAAGGTTTTTATATGTAGAAGGAAAAATACCTTCTAAATTTGTTACAATAATTTTAGCCGTTTTATGCAAATTCCTAGCTCTACTGTAATAACCAAGACCTTCCCATAATTTTAACACTTCTTTTTCTGAAGCACCAGCCAATACTTGAACATTAGGATATTTTTTTATAAATCGATTATAATAAGGGAGCCCTTGCGCTATTTTAGTTTGTTGCAAAATGATTTCAGATAGCCAAATTTTGTAAGGATCCTTTGTATTCCTCCATGGCAAATCTCTTTTATTTATTCTATACCAACTAATCAAATTATTAGAAAAACTGTTGACAAAACCTTTTGAAAGATTCAAAACCAAAATAGTTAAAATTATAAGAGTTATTTAAAAGTGAATTTAGAATATAAATTTATATATTTGGCAACTTAAAAAGTAAACATAAATAAAAATAAGAATATGACCAAGGCAGATATTGTTTCGAAAGTTTCCAACAACTTAGGATTAGAAAAAAATGAAGTTTTAGCAACTGTAGAAAATTTAATGAATGAGATCAAAGATTCTCTTAATAATGGAGAAAATGTTTATCTAAGAGGATTTGGAAGTTTTATTGTAAAGAAAAGAGCTGAAAAAACAGGTCGAAATATCTCTAAAAACACAACCATAAGAATTCCTGCCCATCATATTCCAGCCTTTAAACCTGCCAAAGTGTTTGTAGATGGTGTAAAGAAAAATAATTAATAAAAAAACAATATATGCCAAGTGGTAAGAAAAGAAAAAGGCACAAGGTAGCTACTCATAAGCGAAAGAAAAGAAGTCGAGCTAACCGACACAAAAAGAAATAATTATATTATTTCTTATACGAACGATTTACGTTCTTTGAAATGAAGTTTATTTTGGTATTTGTTCATTACTAATTATTCTTCCCTGTAAAATTAAATCCTGTATATATAGTATAACCTATTCATATTTTAATATGAATACTAAATCATAAATTGTGAGTAAAGAAATTATTATTCGATCAAATTCTACTGCAGTTGATTTTGCATTACTTAAAAACGGAAAATTAATTGAACTTCATAAACAAAATGATGGTAATAAGTTTAATGTAGGTGACATCTTTTTGGCCAGAACTAAAAAAACTATTTCTGGCTTAAATGCAGCATTTGTAAATGTTGGTTATGAAAAAGATGCTTTTTTACATTATCATGACCTAGGTCCAAAAATTCTATCAATAATAAAGTTCATTAAAGGTGTAAGTACAGGTAAAATAAAGAATTTTTCTCTTGACAAATTTCATTTTGAATCAGAAATTAACAAGGAGGGGAGTATCTCCGATGTTATAAGTCCTAATCAATCTGTATTGGTTCAAATTATCAAAGAACCTATATCTACAAAAGGTCCTAGAATTAGTTCAGAATTATCTTTTGCTGGTCGTTTTCTAGTATTAGTACCTTTTTCAAATAGGATTTCTATTTCACAAAAAATTGAAAGTAGAGAAGAAAAAAGCAGATTAAAAAGATTAGTCCAAAGTATAAAACCCAAGGGTTTTGGAGTCATAGTTA
The DNA here is from genome assembly GCA_014239275.1 of Flavobacteriaceae bacterium. Lineage (GTDB taxonomy): Bacteria > Bacteroidota > Bacteroidia > Flavobacteriales > Flavobacteriaceae > MAG-121220-bin8. The sequence continues at coordinate 5,278 of JAAZZF010000047.1, forward strand.
GAACAGTAGCAAAAGATAAAAAAGTTGCTGAACTAGATAAAGATTTACAAAACTTATATGGGTACTGGATAGAACTTTGTAAAAAAATAAAAGGGGCCCAAATGCCTATAAAAGTACAAAGTGAATTAAACAGGTCTTCATCAATTTTAAGAGATATTTTTAACGACTCCTTCACTGGAATTTATGTTAATCAAAAATCCATGTTTTCAGAAATTAAGGATTACTTAAAACAAATTTCTCCTAATAAGCAATCTGTTTTAAAACTTCATAATTCTGATATACCAATTTTTGAACAATATGGAGTTGAACGTCAAATTAAAACAGCTTTTGGAAGGACTGTAACAATGAGCAAAGGTGCTTATTTAATAATTGAGCACACGGAAGCGCTTCATGTTATAGATGTAAACAGTGGAAATAGATCTACAAAGGCAAAAAATCAAGAAGAAACTGCTCTTGAAGTAAATTTAGTAGCAGCTTCAGAAATTGCTAGACAATTACGGCTTAGAGATATGGGTGGAATTATAGTTATTGACTTTATAGATATGACAAGCTCAGAAAACAGAAAAAAACTATTTGAGCATTTTAAAACTGAAATGGACTCAGACAGAGCTAAGCACAAAATTCTTCCACCAAGTAAAATTGGATTAATTCAAATGACTCGACAAAGGGTAAGGCCAGAGATGGACATAAAAACAAAAGAATTGAATCCTAATACTAATGGAACTGTTGAAGCTCCAATTGTTTTAATTGATAAAATTTCAGATAAATTAGAAAAAATCTTAAGTAATAAAAAGTACGATAATAAAAAACTCGTTTTACATTTGCATCCATTTATAGCTGCATATGTAAAAAGTGGTTATCCTTCTATTAGATCAAAATGGTATTTTGAACATAAAAGATGGGTTAAAATTATCCCTAGAGATGCTTACACCTATTTACATTTTCGATTTTTTGATAAAGATGGTAAAATCATCAATGTATAGTAAAAAAGCGGCTTCATGCCGCTTTTTTTTTTTTCAAAATTGTTCTAATTTTCATAGATGAATAATTTCGATTTAACTTTAAAAGAAATAGAAGGCAAACTACAATATTACTGCTCGTATCAAGATAGGTGTCATAAAGAAGTTATAGCAAAACTTAAAACCTTTGGAGTTAAATCTAACGAATCAAATCAAATAATTTCTAATTTAATCAAGGAAAACTATTTAAATGAATCCAGATTTTCTAAAAGTTTTGTTAGAGGAAAATTTAATATAAAAAATTGGGGAAAGGTTAGAATAATAAACGAATTAAAATTTAGAAATATTTCACCATATAACATTACTCTTGGATTAAATGAGATTGATGATCAAGATTACATGAAAAAGCTCGAAGATATTTTTAATAAAAAATTATCATCTTTGAGTAACTTAAGCTCACCTTTAAAAAAGAAAAAAATAATTTCTTATTTATTATACAGAGGTTGGGAAAGTAATTTAGTCTATTCGAAAATAAATGAAATATAGTTTAAAAATCCTCTTGTCAATTTTAATTTTAAACTCAAGTGTAGGGTGTAAAAAAAATGTTGATTTAATCATATATAATGCTAACATATATACGGTAGATAATACATTTAGCTTTGCTGAGGCTATTGCAATTAAAGATGGTATATTTTATGATGTAGGAGAAAATGATATTTTAAATAAATACAATTCTAAAGAATCTTTTGATCTTAAGGGCTCTACTATTTTGCCAGGTCTTATAGATGCGCATTGCCATTTTTATGGTTTAGGAACAAACCAATTAGTTATTGATTTAGTAGGCACTCAATCATTTGAAGAAATTATATTTAGATTAAAATCTAATTCTAATGAAAAAAATACCATAATTAAAGGAAGAGGATGGGATCAAAATGACTGGAAAAATAAAGACTTTCCAGAAAAAAATGAATTAGACTTGCTTTTTCCTAATATTCCCGTTGTTTTAGAAAGAATTGATGGTCATGCCTACCTTGTTAATCAAAAGGCTTTAGATATGGCCAAAATAAACCTTAATACCAAATCTAATAACGGAAGTATATTAAAAAAGAATGGACAATTAACTGGTGTTTTAATTGATGGCCCTATGAGATTGATCGATAATGTTATTCCAGAATTATCAAAATCTGAAAAAATACAGGCTCTTATAGATGCTCAAAAAATATGTTTTAAAAATGGATTAACTACTGTTGATGATGCTGGATTATCTAAAGAAATTATACTCTTAATTGATAGTTTGCAAAAAAATAAGGATATAAAAATGAGGGTTTATGCTATGATTAGCAACTCAAAAAATAATCTTGATTATTTCCTTGATAAAGGGCCTATTAAAACAGCTAGATTAAATGTTAGATCTGTTAAAGTCTATGGAGATGGAGCATTAGGCTCAAGAGGAGCTACATTAAAGTCCCCCTATCATGATGATAAAAAAAATTATGGAAAATTAATTACAAATCCTGAAAAAATAAAAAATTTAGCTACAAGATTAGCGGATGCTAATTTTCAAATGAATACACATGCTATAGGGGATTCTACAGTAAAATTATTAATTGATAGCTATTCTGAGGTTTTAAAAAACAAATTAGATCCAAGGTGGAGAATTGAACATTCTCAAATTATAGATTTAGAGGATATCAATAGTTTTAATCATAAAATTCTTCCTTCTGTACAGCCTACTCATGCAACAAGTGATATGTATTGGGCTGAAGACAGAGTAGGATCTTCAAGAATTAATGGAGCCTATGCATATAAAAAACTATTGGAAAAATCCAAAGTAATTGGTTTAGGCACAGATTTTCCTGTGGAAAGAGTTAACCCATTTCATACTTTTTATGCTGCTATTTCTAGGAAAGATTTAAATGGCTATCCAGAAAAAGGATTTCAATTTCAAAATGCACTTTCTAGAGAAGAAACATTAAAAGGAATGACTATTTGGGCTGCCTATTTGAATTTTGAAGAAAAAGAAAAAGGAAGTATTGAAAAAGGGAAACTTGCTGACTTTATTGTAATTGATCAAGATATTATGAAAATTGAAATCAATAAAACTCCAAAAACTAAAGTTTTAAAAACCTATGTGTCAGGTGAATTAGTCTATGCTAAAAATTACCCCTAATAACATATTTCTTCCAGGCATTGGAACTAGATTAGTTTCAGAATAAACCTCGTCTAGAATATTATTTACAGAAACAAAAAAAGATTTATAAGATACCTTGGAATCTAAAACACTATAACTAACTCCATTTGACCGTTCTGCGTATTTGTATACAATTGAATGAAAAACATTTTTATAATTAAGGTTAAGCTTGGAAATAAAGTGATTTTTAATAGAATTCAATGAATACTTCGAGTAATTTATATTACTCACATAATTATCATCTTTAATATTAGAATATCCTAAACTAAGTGAATTTGAAGAAAAATTATATATTAAATCAAATTCAAAGCCTTTGGTATTTAAAGAACCTATATTTACAGCTTTCCATAAATCATTTTGATTTTTCTTAACGTAATCTATAATGTTTTTAGACCTTCTTGAGAAAATAGCAGCTGAAAAATCAAATTTTGAGGTATTATACTTAAATCCAAATTCAGTGGATATTGCTTGCTCTGGATTTAAATTCTCATTTCCAACTGTTGTTCTATCACTATAATATAAATCTGTATAAGTAGGTATCCTGTAGGTTTTACCAATATTAGAATAAAGTTTTAGTTTAGGATTTAAGTGATATCCTAAATCAATTCCTGGAAAGGAATGAAAAGATAAATCTGAAAAGTAACTAATGGCAATGCCCGGTGATATTGTCAGATTATCATTCAACAATTCAAAAGTATGATCGACAAAAACATTAAGCGTCGTTCTGTTGTGCTCTCCCAAATTATTACTTGTAATATTGACTGTTGACAAATCTATACCAAATCCCGTAATTCCTCCTTTAGTAAAATAAGAACCGCTTAATTCAGCAGAAATCTTATTTGTTTTATGAAGATTTCTATATACTGATGGATTATCTCTAATATAGATGTATTCATCTTGTCCCCTTTTCCAATATAATCTAGGTTTAATGATTAATTTTTCTGATTTTATAACAGTGGAAAGTCCTAATAAACTTGCCTGTGTTTCTTCATATTGTTCTGTTGCAGAAGGACTGGCATAAAAACCATTTGCACCAAACCTTCGTTCAGAAAAAGA
>JAAZZF010000048.1 GCA_014239275.1 Flavobacteriaceae bacterium
ATATATCTCAGGTTCATTTTCTTCCTTTAAATCTATAACCTTAGCATAACATCCTCCTTCAAAGTTAAAAATAACATTGTCTTTCGACCATCCATGTTCATCATCTCCTACAAGTTTTCTATTAGGATCAGCAGACAATGTAGTTTTTCCTGTTCCAGAAAGACCAAAGAAAATAGCCGTTTCTCCATTTTTTCCAACATTCGCTGAGCAATGCATTGGTAAAACATTTTTTGATTCCGGAAATAGAAAATTTAAAACTGAAAAAACTCCTTTTTTTACCTCTCCAGTATAACCTGATCCTCCAATAAGTATAGTTTTTTTAGAGAAATTTATAATTGAAAAATTATGAGATCGAGTACCATCTTTTTTTGGTACCGCCATGAAACTTGGTGCTTGAATTATTAACCATTCTGGTTTAAAACTATCTAACTCTTCTTCCTTTGGGTTTAAAAACATGTTTAAAGCAAAGATATTTACCCAAGGTAGTTCAGTAACAACTCTTAAGTTAATTCTAAATCTAGGGTCAGAACATGCATAAGAGTCGGATACATAAAGTTCTTTATTTGAAATATGCTTGACAATTTTTTTGAGCAAATTGTCAAAATTATTAGAATCAAAAGGTAAATTAATATCACCCCACCAAATTTTATTCTTAGTTATTTTGTCTTCTACAATAAATCTATCTTTTGGAGATCTTCCAGTAAACTCACCTGTATTTACAACTAATGCTCCAGAATCAGCATAAGTTCCTAAACCTTTTTTAATACAAATTTCATTTAATTCATCTGAATTTAATCCATAATTTATTTTTGAATCTTTGATTCCGTGTTTTAATAGAAAACGGCTTATTTTATTTTTATTAGTCATTATTTATTTAATCAAATATTATTTTAATCTATAAATATTAACCTTTTACATTTTTATAATTATCATCACCATTATTAACTTTTGGATCATCTAATTTTCCAACTGATTTTGCTACTATCATGGAGACTGTTGCGTCTCCAGTGATATTAACTATTGTTCTACACATATCTAGAGGTCTATCTACAGCAAAGATTAATGCTAATCCAGCCTCTGGTATTCCTGCTTGAGCTAATACAATAACTAATACAATAATACCTGCACTAGGTACTGCTGCAGCCCCTATAGAAGCAAGTGTTGCCGTAAGAATAATTCCAAGCTGAGCCCCCAATGTCAGATCTAAACCAAATGTTTGTGCAATAAATACAGCTGCAATAGCCTGGTACAATGCCGTTCCATCCATATTAATAGTTGCTCCAATTGGAAGGACAAAACTAGAAACCTCTTCTTTTACACCTAAATGATTGTGAACTCTATCCATAGTAACTGGTAGGGTTGCTGCACTAGAGCTAGTTGAAAATGCAACTAGTTGGGCAGGAAGAATACCTTTTAAAAAGTAATTAGGCCCTTTTCCAGTAAAAATCTTTACAATTATTACATATAGTATTATTAATACCGATAATCCAAGAATAAGGGTAATAGAATACAATAATAGACTCTTTAGTAAATCCCATTTTGGAGCTTCTACAATTAATGTTGCTAATAATGCAAATACACCATATGGTGCAAACAACATTATTAGATCAATTATTTTTAGGATAACATCATTTAGTGAATCAAAGAATTCTTTTATTGGTTTTGATTTATTTGGAGGAATTAAGATAATTGAAATACCGAACAAAATTGCAAAGAAAATTACTTGAAGCATATTCTTATTATTAGATGCAGCATAAACTATATTTGAAGGCACAACATCTATAAGAGCTTGAAGAGGGCCTGAATTTTTTGTGTTTGCAGCTACTTCTCTTTTTTCATCTGCATCACTCTCATATGCACCTATTAATTCTATTCGTGTTTCTTCAGAAATTGAATCACCAGGTTTTATAACATTTACTACAATTAAACCAATGCTAACAGCTATAACAGTTGTTATTAAGTATGTAACTATTGTAATTCCTCCCATTTGTGACAATTTTGAAATATCTTTCAAATCTGAAATACCCTTTACAAGAGATGCTAGTATTAATGGAATTGCTATTAGCTTTAAAGAATTAATAAAAATTGTTCCAAAAGGTTTTATCCAATCAGATATGAAATCTTTTCCAAAATCAAAATTTGTCATTATAAAACCAAAAACAACACCTAGTGCCATTCCTATTAAGATTTTCCAATGTAATTCTAATTTTTTCATAGAAATATTTTTTATTTTTTTAAAACTTTTCCTTTTAATTTACCAGTAAAATTATTTTTATCAATTATTAATTCCCCATTTATTATACTATAAATTAAACCTTCTGAATATACAAATGCATTAGAATAATCAGCTTTATCTTTAAAATACAATGGATCGAATATAATAATATCAGCATAATATCCCTCCTTAATTTTACCTCTTTTGTTAACATTAAAAAATTCTGCTGGTTTTGAAGTGCTGTTAGCAATAAATTCCGAAAGATTTAGAACCTTTTTATTAACTACATATTCAGAATATTTTTTAGGAAATGAACCATATTTTCTAGGGTGACCAGTATTACCATCAGAACCTGTAAAAACCCAACTCTGCTTCATGAAATTTATAATATCCTCTTCAATCATATTAAACGAAGCAACACTGACATTTTCTGATTTAATCAAGTGATATACTGTTTCTTCAGGAGGTTTATCAAATTCAATTGATAATTCTAACAAATTTTTTCCTATTAAATCAGAATTTTTAGAATTTACAATCAATAATTTATCAGCTCCTCCCCTTCTAAATATATTGGAACTTGTTTCTTTTAATATTCTAGTTTTAATTTTTTTGTTATTAAAACGAATAAATAAAGAATCTTTACCTCCACTCTCAGCCCATCTAGGAACAACTGCACCTTTTAAGCTAGTTGCTGATGCATCATAAGGGTATTGATTAGCAGTAACATTCAACCCTTTATTCCTATAGAATTCGATTAATTTGATAATGGAATCACTTTGATGCCATACATATCTTCCTAAACATTTTATGTGTGAAATATGAACTGGAATATTTGCTTTTAATCCAATATCTATTGTTTCCTTAACAGCTGAAATTAAACCTATATTATAGTTGCTTTCATCTCTTAAATGAGTATCGTATATTCCTCCATTATCTGAAACGATTTTTGCTAACGAAACTATTTCTTCAGTATTAGAATAACTTCCAGGGGAATAAAATAAACCTGTGGACATTCCAAACGCACCAGAACTCATCTCTTGAGTTATTAATTTTTTCATTTCACTCAATTCATCCAAGTTTGGTTTTTTATTAATATTTCCTAATACTTTATTTCTAATTGTACCGTGACCAACTAACATAACAACATTAGTCCCGATTCCCTGTGACTCGTATAATGATTTGTAGTCAGAAATAGGAAAATAACTATCGCCATCATTTCCAACTACAACTGTAGTAATACCCTGTTTTAAAAAAGGTAGATTGTGTGAGGTTTCCTTATTATTCAAGTCCCTATCTGAATGAGTGTGAGTATCAATAAAGCCCGGTGAAACAATTAGACCTTCTGCATCAATAATTTTATCAGCATTAATAGACTGCTTATTATTACTTAAATAAATAATTTTTCCATTATTAATGCTAATATCAATATTTTGCGGTTCAGAATTAATTCCATCATATACCATTCCATTTATAATTAGTAAATCTACATTGATATCAGATTTACAAGAAGACAAAAGACATATAAGAAATAAATATCTGAGATGTTTCAAAAAATTAATATTTGTTAATACAATTTAGTGTATATATCCTGGAACAGCAATATCAGCCATCGTATGAAGACCTGGAGAAGCTTTCATAATACTTTTAATACTATTAATTGCAATTGAACATGTAGCAATATCTCCATTAATACCTCCTTCAATTTCTGAAACAAAAGAGGGAATTCCATCAACCTCAATCCTATCAAATGAACGTGATTCTCCTACAGCGGCTTTAAATTGCATTTCAATTACTACTTCACTATTTAAATATCCATAAGCAATTTGTTCAACTCCTCTTGCACAACCTTTTTTTATATTAATTGAACCATTTAAATCACTTTTACAAATTACTGGATTCAAAGTTTCAGTTACATTGTCAATATCAAAATTTAGGGTTTTTGCAAGTAAGTGCAACGATTCAGTTAATCCAACATGCCTTAATGTTCCTTCCAGCTCTTTATTTTTAAATTCACTTAAATCTAAACCTGCTCCAATTTTCTTCTGAAATGGAATTCTTCTAAAACTTGCATCTTGAACTCTATATATTCTTATTTTATTAATCTCTTTACAAACTGTACTTAATACTGAAGGCAAGTAATCCATAAGAAAACCAGGATTTACGCCTGTTCCTAAACACGCTACATTATTAAGTTTACATAAATCATTTAATTTTTTGCTTAAAGCTGGATCTGTTTTCCATGGATAAGACAACTCTTCACAAGTTGAAATAATATTTATATTATGTTTTACTACTTCATTAATTTGATTATAAATCTCTTTTAAACTAGAAACAGTAGTAATAATTGCAACATCAGGTTTTTCATTAATATTTTTCAATGCTTCATTAACAGAATTTGAAATGCAAATTTTATTATCAAGATCAGAGGAAAAATCATTAATATTTTTATTATATAGATCTGGATCATTATCCACAACTGCAACTGTTTTAATGGTAGATTTTTTTGCAATAAATTTAGCTGTTTGAACACCCAGTGGTCCAAAACCAATCTGTATAACTTTAATCATTATTTTAGTTAATATTAGTTAATAGGTACCCAAGCTATTTGATAATTTTATCAAATAGCTAGAGTATCTATCAAGGTTGTAATTATTAATTATTTACCTCGGTTTTTGCAAAAATTCCAGGATCAGCCGGAGCATTAGAATTAGAATTTAATTCATTTGCTGAATATGGCATTCTTTCAGGATATGGAGGGTTGGGTCCATCTACCAAAACAAAAGGAACTGCAAAACTAGAACCACTTTTCCTTAATCTTCTAGCATCATTAAAAGGCATATGCATTCCAAAACCTGAAACATAACGTTCTTCCATTACTTCTCTTAAAAAAGCTGTTTTGGAATCTACATTGTCTCCATTTTCAACTCCTCCATTATCAAAATCTGCGGCAACAAAAGCATCATACTTATAAGTCATGCCAGCAAAACTTGAATTAAGCTGTCCTCCAGAATTTAACCAGGATCGTACAGCATTTAAATGGGAGAGTCCTGCTGCAACTCCACCGGAACGAGCAGCACACTCAGCTTTAATTAATTGATTTTCAAAATAAGTGACCATATTTTGAGGTTCAAATTGTTCAACAATCCCCTTATTGACTTTTCCTCCAGAAGCATCAATTTTATAATATGCATGTCTTGCTGCCTCATTGGTTTTAGCATGATTTCTTGAAACAGAAGAAGAAGCATCCAATAATTGTAATAGATAACTATCAGAGCCTCCACTAGAATTTCCTATATCTCCAGCTCTTGAACCTTCTAAAATTGTCCAAAACAAATTTTTGTCTCCAGAAGCTTGACTTGCTGCTCCTCTTGGTTTATATTTCATGTCACCAGATGAAGCGCTAATACCATTTGAAGCTGCAGAAAGAGCACTTGAATAATCTTTCTGATGTAAATAAAATCTAGCCTTTAATGTATTAGCGGCCTTTATCCATTTATCTTTATCTCCAGAGAAATAAATATCCTGACTCAAATTAAAACTAGAAGCAGAACTTAATTTATTTATTCCTTCATCTAAGAGAGCAATAGCTGCAGTATATACAGCTTTTTGACTATCAAATTTAGGATCAGAAATTTCGATATCGTTTGATTCAGAATAAGGAATATTTCCCCATAATGAAGCAGCTGTTCCAATAGCATGAGCCTCAACTACCTTAGAAATTCCAACAAGTAAATCATTTGTAGAATTTTTAGCTATATGACGCATGTTTGTAATCACTCCACCATATACTTGAGTCCATTCATCATTAGATTCAACCGTAGAAAGATTAAACCCGTATATATTAGAATATAATGATGAAAATCCAATTAATTGTCCAGAATACATAGCAGAAATTCTGTTTAAATGTCCACACTGAACTTGAACATTAGCTATCATTGCTCCAGTAAGAAATAACTTACTTTCAACATCTAAAACAGAGATGTCATTTGGGTTTTCATTTATGCCTTCAACCATGTCTTCACAAGATGAAAGTGAAATAATCATTGAGCATAATAAAACTTTAATAATATTTTTTTTCATAATTTTTATATTAATAATTAAATGATACTTTTAATAAAAATGATTTAGTTTGAGGATTTGTAAAATAATCTAATCCAAATCCTTGACCAACACCATATTGATTTACTTCAGGGTCAATTCCTGGAACTTTATTGATGTTTATTAAATTCCTTCCTGATAAAGTGAAAATCACATTATCTAATCCAAAAGAATTTAAATTATCCCCATCTAAAACATAGCTTAAAGAAATTTCTCTAAGTTTTGTAAAAGTAGCGTCATAGATAGAAAAGTTATAGGCCTGATTATCACCAAAACCTCCACCAATTCCAGTTCTATACCAATTTTCATCAAGTAAAACTGGACCAGCACCAAAGTCTTTTACTGTACCTCTAACAGTAGTTCCAGCAGCAATTGTATTCCCCTTAAAATTAACTAGGTCTTGACTTAATGTAATTCTGCCAGCAGTTTCTTGAGTTGTACCAAATCGATTTAAAACCCATATAGTTCTTGGAGAAAACTCTCCTCCTTGAAAATGTTCTACTAAAACATTAAGATTAAGTTTCTTATAATTAATATCGAAACCTAAACCACCTCTCCAATCTGGATTTGGATCTCCTAAAACAATAGGTCCAGATGTAATTTGCGGAAATCCATTTGCATTTAGATCAAGACTTCCGTCAGCCTTTGTTTTAGAGCCTGTTCCATATAATACACCTAATGGATGACCAACTATTGCTCTTGAACTAATAGAGGCACCAGTTAAACCGATTGATGATGTCCCATAAAGGTCAGTAACTTCATTGGTATTTTTAGACCAATTTAATGAAGATGAAATACTAAAATCACTTTTATCCACTATATTCCAACTCATATCAAGTTCTAAACCACTATTTTCCATAGCACCAAAGTTTCCATATTGAGTAGCAAAACCAGAAGAAGGAGAAAGACTTACATTAAGTAATATACCTTCGATTTTATTTTGATAATAAGTAAATGAAAAAGTTAAATCATCATTTAAAAATCTTAGATCACTACCAATTTCCCACTCTGTTTTGATTTCAGGTTCTAATTTTGCGTTTCCAAGATTGTTATCAAGTCTAAAACCTCCACCAAATAAATCTATATCTAATGGATCACTATAAGTTGAATATCCAAAACCTCCTTCAGCTAAAGTTTCAAACTTATGAGCAGATGGTTGTACACCAACTTTTCCCCACGATGCTCTAAGCTTTCCAAAAGATAATGCGCTTGAATCAAATTGATTAGTAAACACCCAAGCTAAATCAGTTGCAGGATAAAAGAAGGTTCCATTAATTGTTGAAGACGCTTCTAATGCACCTGTTACATTGATGTATAACTGATCAAATAAATCAAAATTAAGTAGTGCATAACCCCTGTTTGAACGTCTGTGAGTTTTATAAGTTGAAAATGTCGATGATTCAGCAGCAGTATTTAATGATGTTGTTTGTTTTGAAGAATTAACTAAAAAACCATTAACCTGCCCTGAATTCCTTTTATATTTTCTATCGGTGAAACTCCATCCTGCAGTTGTTGTTAAGTTAGCATCACTTGATAGTTCAAAATTTGCTTTACCAATTAAATCAAAATTTAAATTCGTGGTACTAAGTGCATCTTCCTGATAGATTCCAACATTTCTAGATCCAGCAGAACCTATTGGGAAAAAGTAAGTACGCCTATCATCAGCAACATCAACATTTCCTCTAGCTATAACACTTAAAGCATCTACAGGATTAAATGTAAGCTGAGGAGTTGCAGTAATTCTATTTACTTTAGTATTTGCTACTTGTTCATATATAGTCCATAAAGGATTATTGTAGGATGGATTTTGACTATTCCCAAGATACTTTCTATAAGAACGATGTCTCTTTGTATATTCTGTACCACTACTAGTATAATAGGTTCCTCTATAGTCTCTTTGATCAAAATCAGGCGGGGTTCTTAAAAGCCCTAACATCACACCTGCTGTATTTGAACTTTGCTGAATTCTATTTGAATCCGTATAAGCGTAATACATTTTATTAGATAAACTTATCTTATCATTAAGTTTAGAATTAAAATTAAATCTTATACTTGATCTATCATAACTAGCTTCTCTAATAATACCTTTTTGCTGAATATTTCCTAAACTAAAATAGTAAGTGTTTTTTTCATTTCCACCACTCATGGATAAATCATTTTGCCAAAAATCTCCAGTTTGAAATACAGAATCCCAGTTACTATCAACAAAAGTTTGTTTGGAATTTTTACCAGTAATTGGATAATATGTTGTTCCATTATCAGCAACAAAAGAAGCTCCAGAAGTGTTAAATGTATCTGAGCCACCTGCTCTGTTTGGAATATAATCACCCCAAGATTCAGCTCTTGTTGCTCCAAATTTTCCACTTCTACCCTGTCCCCAAGTATTTTGCATTGGGATTTTTTCAGAAACTTCATCAAAAGAATAAGTTGATGTAAAATTAATTTTAGCTTCTCCTCTAGATCCTTCTTTCGTTGTAATTACAACAACACCATTAGCTGCTCTACTTCCCCAAAGGGCTGCTGCTGATGCTCCTTTTAAAACTTGAACACTTTTTATGTCTGAAGCATTTAAGTCATTCATTCTTGATCCCTGTGTAATTCCACCAGCTTTACCTCCTGTAATTCCATTACCTCCGGCATAACTTGTGTCATTGTTTAAGGGAACACCATCAACAATAATCAGAGGATTACTAGCACCATCAATAGTATTAGCACCTCTAATTTTGATAGTACTACCAGCTCCTGGATCACCATTTGATCTTGTTACTCTAACTCCAGATGCTTTACCACTTAAAGCGTTCATTACTGTGGCTTCACCAGAACGAACAACAGATTCCGTGTCTAAAACAGAAAAAGTTGAACCTTGTTGATCCTTGATTGCAGTAAATCCAAGTGAGGTAACTACTACCTCTTCTAGAGCTTCAGAATCTTCTTCAAGGTTAATTGTTAATGAAGTAACTCCTGAAACGGAAACTTCTTCATCTTTGAATCCTAAGTAAGAAACCACTAAAACAGCATCACTATTTGAAACAGTAATCGAGAAATTACCGTCAAAATCTGTACTAACACCATTATTAGTTCCTTTTTCAATTACGGTTGCGCCAGGTAAAGGATCACCATTACCATTAACAACTCCCGAAACTGTTTGTTGTGCAAAAACAATAGATCCAATACATAAAATCATAATTGCACTCAAAAACTTTCTTTTCATATTTATAGTTTTAATTAATATTATCTACTAAAATTTTCATCATTTCAGTAGCTGAAACACGACCTTTTAAGTTAATAAAATCTCTAGGCGTCGCATCACCTATTTCATAAGTAATCCCAACAGCATTATGACCATACAAAAACCAACCTTTGGAAACAGGTTCTCTACTGTCAGAGGATTTCTCATTTACTTTATAATTTGGAATGTTCTTTTCTAGTGAATCAAACCATTTATTTACAAAAACTTCCGTTAATTTATTAGCTGTAGGTATAGTTTTATTAGTATAAAACACATCATTATATGTTGAATGAAAATCTAAACCTATAATTATTTTAGAATCAGACAACTTACTTGTTTTTGTTATAAAACGAGTAACTTTTTTAATTTCTGGTTGATTATATTCAGACCAATCTCTATTTGTATCTATCCCACCAGCATTATGTCTCCAATGACCTAAATCTACCCCATCAGGATTTACAATTGGAAATGCTAAAATTCTATATTTATTTAAAAATTTATTCGATAATTTATCTTCATTTAGAATTGTAGATAAAAAACTTTGAAATGCATAATAACCCGTTACTTCAGGCGGATGTTGACGAGTTAATAATACAATGATCTCTTTATTTTTTTTAGATCCTTTATAAATATCAATAACAGGAATATCTCTACCTAGTTTTGATTTTCCGCAACTTTTAATTGTAGCGAAATCTTTGTCTTTTATTAGAGAAGAAACCCATCTTTTAACATCAGAAGAAGATTGAATTTCTTGAGCAGCAACAGTAATTGGGTTACTTGAAACATCTAGTTTTATTGAATAGGAAGTCTCTGTATCAAAAACTCTTGTTGAGTCTATAATACTCCAGCCATCATCATATTTAAGTTTTGGAACATAACGATGATTAAAATTTTCAGGATATTTAAAAGAATAATAAATTGATTTAGGAGAATTTGACCAAGTTTTAAAAGCATAATAAGGGCTTTTATTAATTGGTTTGTTTTCAGGGTTAATCAAAACACAAACAGTACTATCATTTAATTTATAAAAATCATTTATCCTTGAACTAGTAAAGTTATTTGACGCATATAAACCCATATCTTTAATATAAAACTCTTTTATAGTTTGCTTTTCAATTCTCTTTGTTTTTGTATCAATTGGATCTTTAAAATTTACATTTTTAACTGTATAACAGCTAATTACAAATAAAAAAAAGAAAAAAATAAATGGTATTTTTTTATAAAAATGCATTCAAGTATTCTTTTAGTTGTTGTACAATGAATTTATGAAATAAAATAGTTATTTTTAATACCAATTAATAAAAGTTAAGCATACCAATTATGTATTATAATATTCGCAATTTAATTACAAATAAAAAAGAATATCCTTTATATAAATTCTATTCAAGTGAAATAAAAAAAACAATACTTAATGGTAGAATATCTGAAAATCAAAAACTTCCTCCAACAAGGGTTTTGTCAAAAGATTTAAGTATATCTCGAACTACAGCTTTAAAAATTTATGATTTATTATTATTTGAAGGAATTATTTCTTCAAAAAAAGGATCAGGGTATTACGTCGCTTATAAAAAGACTAAAAAAAAAGAAAAGAAACTAAAAATGAATTTACTATACCCAAGTCTTTCAAAAAAATCAAAACTATTTAACCATAAAAAATATTTAAGTACTGACAATTTTTCAAAAACTGGGGTTGCTTTCAGACCTGGACTGCCACCATTAGATATATTTCCTGTTAATAAATGGAAGAATATTTCTAATAAATTTTGGAGATTATCAAAACCGTCTGATCTTTCATATGCTCCAGCAGAAGGGTTAGAGGAATTAAGAATTAATATTTCAAATTATTTGAAAATTTACAGAAACATTAGATGTGATTATAATCAAATAATCATTACTTCTGGGTCACTTCATTCCTTGTACCTAATTTCTAATTCTATTATAGATAATGGAGATAAAATTGGAATGGAAAACCCAACATTTCCTAGAGCATTTAATTTATTCAAAAGTTTAAAAGCAGAAATTTTACCTTGTGAAATTGACAAAGAAGGAATTGTATTAAACAATCTAAATCCTAAAGTAAAATTTATATACACAACACCATCTAATCAATATCCTTTAGGTGTTAAGATGAGTCTAGAAAGAAGAAAAGAAATTATAAAATGGATATCAAATAATAATTCAATTATAATTGAAGATGATTATGATCATGAGTTTAGTAACTTAAGAAACCCTATTCCTTCACTATACAGTTTGGAC
>JAAZZF010000049.1 GCA_014239275.1 Flavobacteriaceae bacterium
TCAATTATCTATAGCTCCACTAATTGGAGCCATTGCTGCTGGAAACACAGTTATTTTAAAACCTTCAGAATACTCTATAAATACATCTCTTGTATTAGAAAAAATAATTGATAATGTTTTTCCAGAAGATTTAGTTAAGGTTATCCAAGGAGGTCCAGAGGAAGCTAATGAGTTATTAAATTATCGTTGGGATTATATATTTTTTACAGGAAGTCTAAATGTTGGGAAAATAGTGGCTGAGAAAGCAGCCAAATTCTTAACTCCAACTACTTTAGAACTTGGTGGAAAAAATCCATGTATTATTGATGAAACAGCTTCAATAAAAGTAACTGCAAAAAGAATTGTTTGGGGAAAATTTATTAACTGTGGACAAACATGTATAGCTCCAGATTTTTTAATTGTTAATGAAAAAATAAAAAATAAATTAGTTAATGAAATTATAAATCAAATAAAACACATTTACGGAGATGACGCCCAAGTTTCGGATTCTTATGGTAGAATTATAAGTAAAAAGCACATTGATTTTCTAAGTTCATTGTTAAATAATGAAAACATTATTTATGGAGGAAAAATTGATTCAGAGAATAAATATTTTGAACCTACTTTAGTTGAAATAACTGATTTTAATTCAAATTTAATGAAACAGGAGATTTTTGGACCAATTCTTCCTATATATAAGTATAAAGATTTTAATGAAATTGATGAAATTATTAGTAGATATAAAGATCCTCTTGCATTATACATTTTTACTAAAAAAAGAAAATTTGGTGAAAAATTTCTAAATAACTATAGCTTTGGTGGAGGCGCTATTAATGATACAGTTGTACATATTGCAAATGATAGATTGCCTTTTGGAGGAGTTGGCAATAGTGGAATGGGAAAATATCATGGCGAATCTACTTTTAAAACATTTTCTCATTTTAAACCATATATTTCTAAACCTTTTTGGATAGATCTTCCGCTCAGATATCCTCCATTTAAGAAAAAAATTAGTTTTCTTAAAAAGGTTTTAAAATTAATTGAATAATCAATAATGAAAAAATTGAAAATCTTAATACTATTATTATCATTTTCAATTAATGCTCAGTTTAATAATGATTCTACTAAAATTCAAAGATTTAAACTGAAGATAGAAATTTCAAAAATTAAACATGAAGGAAACTTATATCTTGCCATTTATAATAATGCAATTGATTTTAACTCTCGTGACGGATCTAATGATAGAGTATATTATGGAATAAAAGAAAATGTTAAAATAGGAAATTATATAAAAGAAATTGAATTAAATAAAGGAATATATTCTGTAAAAATTTATATTGATAAGAACTACAACAATAAGTTTGATTTTAATATTTTTGGTCTTCCAAAAGAACAATATGGTTTTTCTAATGATGCTATGA
Organism: Flavobacteriaceae bacterium; assembly: GCA_014239275.1. Lineage (GTDB taxonomy): Bacteria > Bacteroidota > Bacteroidia > Flavobacteriales > Flavobacteriaceae > MAG-121220-bin8. The sequence continues at coordinate 1,401 of JAAZZF010000049.1, forward strand.
ATTTATTTGGTGCACCGGATTTTGAAAAAGCATTAATTAAATTAAATATTAATAAAACAATTAAGATAAATCTTCGATGAAAATAATGGAAAAAAAAGTATCTGAAGCTATAAATTTAAGAAGATCTGTTAGAATTTTTAAAAAAACAGATATTGATAAGAAAAAAGTAAAACAGTGTATTTATAATGGTTCATTAGCACCAAATAGTAGTAATTTACAATTATGGGAGTTTATTCACGTAACTAATAAAGAAATTCAAAAAAAATTAACTAAGGCTTGTTTAAATCAAAATGCAGCAAAAACTGCTAATCAATTAGTAATTATTGTTGTTAGAAAAGATCTTTGGAGACAAAGAGCCAAAGGGAATGCTAATTTCCTTAAAATACAAGCTGAAGAAGGTATAATATCAGATAAAAGTTATAAAATGGCTCTGAACTATTATACAAAGCTTATTCCATTTACCTATAGTGATTTTTTCGGCATCCTTGGAATTTTTAAATCATTTATTGCTCAATTAACAGGAATCTTTGTTCCAATGTTTAGACAAGTAACATCTATTGATAAAAGGATTGTGTCTCACAAAAGTGCTGCATTGGCTGGACAAAACTTTATGATCAGTATGTCAGCTCTAGGATATGACACATGCCCTATGGAAGGTTTTGATTCCCTAATGGTTAAAAAGATATTAAATCTTCCTTATAAGGCAGAAATTAACATGATTATAGGATGTGGAATTAGAGATCCAAAAGGAGTATATGGATCAAGATATAGAGTTCCATTTGAAAGTGTTTATAAATCTATTTGAAAACAATTATTTTAAATACGAATTATTAAATCTATTTAAATTATTTAATCCTTCTTCAAGCCAATTCTGATAAACATCCTTAGAAGTATATTGAATGGGAGCATTTAAGATCTCTAATTCTGTATTTAATAAAACATAATATGGCTGTGATGCAGTTTTAAAATTTAATGCTTGAAATGTAGCCGATTTATCTCCTATTGTCCTAATTTTCTTTATTTTACCTGAATTATAACTAAGATCAAATTGATCCTGTATAGGAAGTTCTTTTCTATCATCTACATAGAGTGATATTAAAACAAAATTTTCATTAATTAAATCAAATACAATTGGATCAGTCCATACATTCTCTTCTATTCTTCTACAATTGACACATGCCCATCCTGTAAAGTCTAATAAAATTGGTTTATTCTTTTCTTTTGCATATTGTAAACCTTTATCAAAATCTTTAAAACAGTTTAATCCTAATGGACAATCATTCGTCTTTGGATATATACTATAAAACGAAGGAGGAGTGAATCCACTTAATAGACGTGCACTATTACTTCCATTAGGAAATAATGCAGGACTTAAATAAATAGCAAAAATAAAGAAGAACAGGGATAAGCTAATATTAAACTTTGATCTTTTTACAGCAATAGTTTCATACGGAAATTTATATACTCCTAGAAGGTAAAGGGATATCATCAAAGAAATAACAACCCAAATTCCTATAAACACTTCTCTTTTAAGGATTCCCCAATGTTCAACCAAATCTGCATTTGATAAGAATTTAAATGCTAAACCTAACTCAAGAAAACCTAATATTATTTTAAATGTATTCATCCATCTTCCTGATTTAGGTAAAGATTTCAGCATACTTGGAAAAAGAGCAAATAAAGTAAATGGTAGAGCTAATGCTATTCCAAATCCAAACATTCCTATTGATAACTGAATTGCACCACCTTGAGATGAAATTGAACCTACTAATAAAGATCCAAGAATAGGTCCAGTACATGAAAAAGAAACTAGAACTAGGGTTAATGACATAAAAAACACCCCTATATATCCACCAATAGTATTGGATTTTGAATCTATAGAATTTATCCAAGAGGATGGTATAGTTAATTCATAGAATCCAAAAAAAGAAAAAGCAAAAATTATGAAGATTATAAAAAACAAAATGTTCAACCAAGCATTAGTTGAAATAGTATTTAAAATTTCAGGATCTAAGGATTCAATAAAATAAAAAGGAATACTTAGAAATAAGTAAATTAATATTATAAATAAACCATAAATAATTGCTTTTAAAGATGATTTAGAATTCTTTTTTGTAAAAAACGAAACAGTTAGAGGAATCATTGGAAAAACACAAGGTGTTAATAGCGCAAGTAAACCTCCTATAAAACCTAAAATTAAAAGGTCAAAATAGTTGTTTCCTGAAATACTTTCTTTTGATGAATTTTCACTTAATAATTCTTTATTTTTTAAATCCAATTTAAGAGGATTATTGTCATCTAAAATTAAGGTTGTTAAATCCTCATTTACAGCATCCTCTATTGATCCATCTAAATTAAAAAGCAATTCAGATTCTCTATAAATACATATATAATCATTACAAGACTGATAAATTATTGTAGCATAAATTTTATCAGTGTTATAGTCATTAACTTTAATTTCTTGTTTAAAAGTATTTGCATTAATAAAATAAGTTTGATCGATTTTGAAAACTGGATCATATTTAGTTATGGATTCGGATTCCTTCATTTGACCAATAAGTTCAAATGAAGATTTTTCATTATTCTTAAAAATAAATTCAGTTGGAATAGCGCCACCATCAATAAGAAACTGTGAATATAGTCGCCATTCATTTTCAATTTCTGATGATGTAACTAATTCATAATGATTCTCCGATATTTTATTTACAGATGTTGTAAACGTAACTGGATTCTGAGAATGAATTAGCTGAAAAGAGAATAAAAAAACAAGAAATAAACTATAAAAATTTTTCATAAAACCTCAATCTTTAGAGAAGCATTATTATCCTTAAAAAATCTCCTGTCAGGTCTTTTCCCAACAACCCATACAATTTCATCATTATTACAAAGAAGCCATTGATTTTGTTTATCAAAGAAAGACATTTTTTCATCTTTATAATATTTTGATACCGTTTTTTTTCCTTTCATACCAAATGGAAAAAAAACATCACCTTTTTTCCATTTTCTTAAATAAAGTGGAAAATCAATTTCTTTTTTTGATAGATATATAGATTTCTTATTAAATTTTGTTTTAAACTCCCCTACTTCAATATTCATTTCAATTGGACTTAGTAAGCCTTTTATTCCTACCTCAAAGGTTTGATCAATTCTATTGGTCTTCTCTTTTACAACTAAATTTGATCGATTACTTAAAAGAACATGAGTATTAGATTCTATAATCTTTCCTGATAAAGAATTACATAATTCCAATATTTGATCTGAATATTTAAAATTATATTCTTTAAATAAATGAAAAATAAGATTACTATTATTTTTTATAAAATCTTTTGAAATGAATATTTCATCATCTTTTAAATTGAAATTTTCATTTTTAATAATTTGAATATAGTTCTCAATAATAAGATTAGATTCTTTTAAAAAAGTCATTGTTTTTTTTGATTGATCCAAAAAGTTTGGATGTAGCTTTTTTAAAAGAGGAATAATTTCATTTCTAATCTGATTTCTTTGATAGTCATTTTTCTTATTTGTAGAATCTTCTCTCCACTTAATATTATTTGTTTTTGCATAATTTAATATCTCATTCTTTGAAAAAATAAGTAATGGCCTTACAATTATATCATTTAATTGTTTAATTCCAGCTAAACCTTCTATACCAGACGCTCTAGAAAGATTTAAAATAAATGTTTCTAAAGAATCATCTAGATGATGCGCAGTTATAATGTAATCTAATTCTTCAACTTTTAAAACACTATAAAACCATTTGTATCTTAAATTTCTGGCAGCCATTTGCATTGAATGTTTTGGAATTCTTGTAATAAATGATTTTGAAAAAAATGGAATAGAATTAGTTATTGCATAATTTTTTACAAAATCTTCATCTATATCACTTTCATCATCTCTTAGATTAAAATTACAATGTGCAATAGAAACATTATATTTTAATCTATTTAATAAATTAATTAAAACCATACTATCAACTCCTCCACTTACACAAACGAGAAGTTTTGATTCTTTTAAAAAACTAAATTCTTTTTTAATATGTTTTGAAAATAGATTATACATATTTAGCAATATTACGTTTTTTAATAATTTTAAAAGATTTTACACTACTACTCAATTAAAACAAGGATTTACATGTGAAGAGCTCTATTTTCTGTCGCCGCTAAAGCAGCTTCTTTAATAGCTTCAGAGTAAGTTGGATGAGAATGACTCATTCTAGAAACATCTTCAGCTGAAGCTCTAAATTCCATAGCAATAACAGCTTCAGCAATTAAATCTGCTGCTCTTGCTCCAATTATGTGAACACCTAAAATTTCATCTGTTTTTTTATCAGCTAATATTTTAACAAACCCATCAACATCCATACTTGCTCTAGATCTTCCTAAAGCACGCATTGGAAACTGGCCTGTTTTAAATTGTATTCCTTCAGTATTTAACTGTTCTTCTGTTTTACCGACAGAAGCAACTTCAGGCCATGTATAAATAACATTAGGAATTAAATTATAGTCAATATGTGGTTTTTGTTTAGCCATTATTTCTGCAACCATCACTCCCTCTTCTTCAGCTTTATGAGCTAACATAGGACCTTTAATAACATCACCTATTGCATAAATGTTTTTAACATTTGTTTGTAAATGATCATTAACTTGAATTTGTCCCTTGTCATTAACTTGAATGTCCAAAGCATTTAAGTTTAGCCCATCTGTATAAGGTTTTCTTCCTACAGAAATTAAGCAATAATCCCCATCAAAAGAAACTTTATTGCCCTGATCATCTTCAGCTTCAACTTTTACATTATTTCCTTCAGAAATAACATTATAAACTTTATGAGATAAATAAAATTTTATTTTTTGTTTTTTAAAAACTTTTATTAATTCCTTTGAAACAGCAGAATCCATAAATGGTGTAATAGTACTTGAATATTCAATTACTTTTACTTCTGAGCCAAGTCTATTGTACACCTGACCTAATTCAAGTCCAATAACTCCTCCTCCAATAACTAGAAGTTTCTTTGGAATTTCTTTAAGTTCTAATGCCTCTGTAGATGTAATTATTCTGTTTTTATCAATTTTTGCAAAGGGAAGTGAAGTAGGTTTGGAACCCGTTGCAATAACAGCATTGTCAAAGGATATTTGACTAATATTAGATGAATTGTTTATTTTAATAGTATTAGAGTCAATAAATGACCCTATACCATTAAACACTTTAATTTTATTCTTATTCATTAAAAAATCAATCCCTTTTGTAGTCTGATCAACAACGTTTTGTTTTCTAGAAATCATTTTATCTAAATCAACTTTAATATTGCCTTGAATTGAAATTCCATGTGTTTCAAAATGATTTATTGCATCGTAATAATGATGTGAAGAATCTAAAAGTGATTTTGAAGGAATACAACCAACATTTAAACAAGTTCCACCAAGAGTATTATATTTCTCAATTAAAGCAGTTTTCATGCCTAGTTGTGAACATCTAATTGCACAAACATAACCACCAGGACCAGAACCTATAACAACAACATCAAATTTATCCATCATTTTTTTTCAAAAATACAAATGTTTTGTTTTATTTAACTAAAATGACTTATATATTAGCAAAGAATAAATTATATGTGTAGTTGAAAAATAAAAAAAATCTTCTTTCTCTAACAGAATCACTTTTTCCTGTATTTATTTTAATACTTCTTTTAGCCTACAATGTTTATATATACGGAGATTTAGCCATGAATGGATCAAACCAATTTATATTATTATTGGGAGCAGCTATAGCAGTTTTACTTGGATTAAAAAAAGGGGTTTTATTCAAGTCTATGATTAATGATGTTTCTTCAAACCTGAAATCTATCACAGGAGCAATATTAATTTTGTTATTTGTTGGAGCTTTATCAGGCACATGGTTGATTAGTGGAATTATTCCTTCTATGATCTATTATGGGCTACAAGTTCTACACCCTTCTGTTTTTCTTCCATCTTGTTTGATAATATGTGCCGTAATATCTGTTTCAACGGGAAGTAGTTGGACAACTTCTGCTACTGTAGGTATAGCCTTAATTGGAATTGGAAGAGCTATTGAAATTCCCGTAGGCATGGTTGCTGGAGCAGTTATATCTGGAGCTTATTTTGGTGACAAACTATCTCCGTTGAGTGATACAACAAATTTAGCCCCAGCAGTTTCTGGATCTGATCTTTTTACACATATTAAGTATTTAACCATAACTACTGTGCCTACAATAATTATAACTTTAATTGTATTATCAATTATAAATTTCTTTCTAACATCAACTGGACCTACGGATCATCAATCTCTTTTAAATACTATTAATAACACTTTTTATATTTCTCCATTTCTTTTCATGGTTCCTTTAATAGTAATATTTATGATTTTTAAAAAAACGCCTCCTTTAATTGCTCTTTTTATTGGGACAGTTCTGGGAGGAATATTTGCCGTTATTTTCCAATCCTCTATAATAAATCATATTTCTGGAAATTTAGAATTAACTTTTAGCAGTGCATATCAAGCTGTATTAAATGCTATAACAATAGAAACCTCTATTGATTCAGGAGACCCTCTTTTAAATGACTTGTTTAAAAGCGGAGGAATGAAAGGAATGCTAAATACTATTTGGTTAGTTATATGCGCAATGGTTTTTGGAGGCGTGATGGAGTCTATAGGTGCATTAAAAAAAATAAGCTCTTCTCTACTTGAGTTAGGAAAGTCTACATTCTCGACTTTTGCTAGTACAGTTGGTAGTTGTTTAGCTATAAACTTAACAGCTTCAGATCAATATTTATCTATTGTCATTCCAGGCAAAATGTTTTCAAAAGCATATGAAGATAAAGGCCTAGCTCCAGAAAATTTAAGTAGAACTCTAGAAGATTCAGGAACCGTTACATCAGCTTTAATTCCATGGAATACGTGTGGAGCATATCAATCTGGGATTTTAGGAGTTAGTGTTGCCGATTATTTTATATATGCCATATTTAATTGGCTTAGTCCATTTATGACATTACTTATTGCAGCATTTAATATTAAAATAAAAAAACTAAAGAATAAGGTTTAAAATTATTAATTATAAATCTTTACTTTTGTTATACACTTCCTATGGCTAAAACTGATAACAAAGAAAAATCTAAGAAATTATTTAAACTTAGTAGGGGCCAACAGATAATGCTTGGTGTATTTTTGATACTGCTTTCAATTATAATTTTTGCTTCTTTAACATCATACTTTAATACTTGGAGAGCAGATCAATCAGAATTAAATAGTTTTTTTGATCGTGATGCTGAAGCTGGAAACATTGCAAAGAAATTTGGTGCCCAAATTAGTCATTTTCTTATGTATAAAATGTTTGGTTTGTCTTCATATATCTTTTCTATTTTATTGTTTATTTCAGGACTTTCATATTTTGTTGGAGCAAATTCTAATAAACTCATTGGAAAATGGATTTGGGGGATTTTAATTACTATTTGGTTTTCTTTATTTTTTGGACATTTCTTTACTAATCAAATGCTAGGTGGAGCAATTGGCCTTGAAATAACTGATTTTATATCAATCTACACTGGAGATATTGGAGTATTATTAATATTAATTTTTGGGTTTGTTTCATTTATTGTTCTAAAAATTAAACTTACACCAGAAAAAATTTACCAATGGATTAAAGAAAAATTTAAAATTAATAGTCAAAAAAATCAAATCATTTCAAATGATGAATCTAAACTTGCTGATTTGGATGTAAAAGAAAATAAGGAAAATAAAGAATCCGAAACTAAATCTAGTGTAAAGTTAAGCAAGGATTTGAAACCAACTATTGAAAATTTTTCTTCAATAAAAAAGAGCGATAAAACTACTAAAAATGATAAGGCGGATGATATTAAAATTGAAATTAAAGAGAATATAGAAGAAGAAATCTTAGATGAAGATTTAATTGCTAAGAATTTAGTAAAAAAATATGGTGAATATGACCAAACATTAGAGCTAAAAAACTTCCAACCTCCATCAGTTGATCTGTTAAAAGAATATGATAACGGAGGAGTAATTACAATAAATGAAGAAGAACTTGAAGAAAATAAAGAAAAAATAATTGATACACTTGGAAACTACAAAATAGGTATTGATCAAATAAAAGCTACTATTGGACCTACAGTAACTTTATATGAAATAGTTCCTGAAGCTGGTATAAGAATTTCTAAAATTAAGAATCTAGAGGATGACATAGCTCTATCTCTTTCTGCATTAGGAATAAGAATAATTGCACCTATTCCAGGAAAAGGTACAATAGGAATTGAAGTTCCAAACAAGAATCCTTCAATCGTTTCTATGAAATCTGTTATTTCATCAAAAAATTATCAAGAAGCAGAAATGGAACTCCCTTTAGCCTTAGGTAAAACAATTAGTAATGAAACTTATATTGCAGACCTTACTAAAATGCCTCATTTACTAATGGCTGGAGCTACAGGTCAAGGTAAATCAGTTGGTCTTAATGCAGTTTTAACCTCTTTAATATACAAGAAACACCCTTCTGAAGTTAAATTTGTTCTAGTTGACCCTAAAAAAGTTGAATTAACTTTATTTAATAAAATTGAAAGACATTATTTGGCAAAACTTCCAGATACAGAAGAAGCTATTATAACTGATAATAAAGCAGTAATAAAAACTTTAAACTCTCTATGTATTGAAATGGACAATAGATATGAGATGCTTAAAAATGCCATGTGTAGAAATATAAAAGAATATAATGCGAAGTTTAAACAAAGAAAGCTTAACCCTGAATCTGGAAATGTTTTTCTTCCATATATAGTATTAATAATTGATGAATTTGCAGATTTAATTATGACAACTGGAAAAGAAGTAGAAACACCTATAGCACGATTGGCACAATTAGCTAGAGCTGTTGGAATTCATTTGATTATTGCAACACAGAGACCTTCAGTAAATGTAATTACTGGAATAATTAAAGCAAATTTTCCTGCAAGAATTGCTTTTAGGGTTACATCAAAAATAGATTCCCGAACTATATTAGATAGTGGAGGTGCAGATCAGTTAATTGGCAGAGGTGATATGCTATATACACAAGGAAATGATCTTGTAAGAATTCAATGTGCTTTTGTTGATAGTCCTGAAATAAAAAAAATAACAGAATTTATTGGTTCACAAAAGGCTTATGCAAGTGCTCATGAATTACCTGAATATATTGGAGATGAAAGTGGAACTTCAATGGACAATAATATTGAAGATAGAGATGTTTTGTTTAAAGAAGCAGCTGAAGTAATTGTCATTGCTCAGCAAGGTTCTGCATCACTTCTTCAAAGAAAAATGAAATTGGGATATAATAGAGCTGGCAGGATAATTGATCAATTAGAAGCTGCTGGAATAGTTGGACCTTTTGAAGGAAGCAGAGCTAGAGATGTTCTCATTTCAGATATAGCATCCTTAAATGCTTTTTTAGAAAATGAAAAGAATAATTAATGAAAAATTATATCTTAATAGTTTTACTACTAAGTTTTAGTAGTATCTCTTCTCAAAATGATCAAAAAGCAGAAGAGTTATTAAATAAAGTATCGAAAAAAATTGACGCGTCCAATAGCTATTTAATCAATTTTACATATACAATAGAAAAAGATACAAATTTAGAAGGAAGCGCACTTATTAGCAAAGAAAAATATTATTTAGATTTTATGGGAATTCAACAAATATGTGATTCGAATTACATATACACTATTGTTCCTGAAAATGAAGAAATTATGATTTCTGAAATTTCTAAAGAAAACTCTGAAACAATTCCTCCCTCAAAATTATTAAATTTTTATAGAGAAGGTTATTTGATAAAATGGTTTGACTTAATAATTGATTCTAGTCCTAATATTCAATATGTTAAATTAATACCCATTGATTCTAATACTGAAATAAGTCATCTGCTGCTTGGAATAAACACAGTTAATTATGATATATTTAAATTAATAGAAATAGGAAAAAATCAAACAAAAACTATTTTAAAAGTAGACTCTATTTCATACAACATAAAAATTAAAGATGATAGATTTGTTTTTAATAGGGATAATTATAATGGGTATTACATTGAAGAGCTATAAAAATGAAAATAATTGATAAATATATCTTAACATCATATCTAAAAATATTCTTTAGTTTCTTTATGATATTGATGTTTATTTTTATTATTCAAATTATTTGGGTTTTTATAGATGATCTTGCTGGAAAAGAAGTTGATTTTGATATTATATTTAAATTTCTTTTGTATTATTCACCCAAACTCCTTCCCTTGGTACTTCCACTTACTGTTTTACTAGCATCAATAATGACTTTTGGAAACTTATCTGAAAATTATGAATTAGCAGCAATAAAATCTTCTGGAATCTCTCTTTTTAAATCCATGAGAAGTCTAATTGTATTTAACCTATTGTTATGCCTTGGAATGTTTTTCATAGCTAATACATTAATACCATATGCTGAATTTAAATCTTATAATCTCAGAAAAAATCTTGCAAAACTTAAGCCTGCATTAGCAATAACAGAAGGAGTTTTTAATGATATTAATACAATGAATATAAAAGTTGCCGAAAAATTTGGTCCAGACAATAATCTATTGAGAGATGTAATTATTCATATGAATAATTACAATTCTAAAAATCTGATAGTAATCAAAGCAGAAGAGGGTAAACTAATTAATAGTGATTCTGATGAAATTTTACAATTAGTTTTAAAAAACGGAAATAGATACGAAGAAATTCAGAGTCAAAAACCTTCAGATAAACAGGTAAAACCTCATACTTATGTTTCTTTTGAAAAATACATTATGAATATTGACCTTAGAGATTTTAATCAAGTTGATTTTGGAGAAGAGAAATACAACAATACTTATAGAATGCAAAATATTTCACAATTAAAATATAGTATTGACTCTTTATCAAAAAAACTAGAATTTAGATATGCAAATTTTGGAAAAAGCTTTTATACTAGAACTGGTATATCAAATTTTAAAAGAAATGTAAGGATGGATAAAAAAGTTTTCGATAAAAACCTTTATTCTAATTACAAGACTCATTTAAGTGATTATCCTAAAGATATACAAATATCAATAGTTAATTCTTCATTAAATAATTTATCTAGTCAGAAACAAGTTTTGAGTAATCAAAAAAATACCTTCTTTATAAAAGAAAAAATTATAAATCTTCACAAATCAAATCTTTTTGATAAATATGCATTTGCTCTAACATCAATTATTTTATTTTTTGTTGGCGCTCCTCTGGGGGCCTTAATTCGTAAAGGAGGATTTGGACTCCCTATGGTTGTTTCCTTGATCTTATTTTTAGCATATAATTTTATAGGCACCTTTACTAGAAATGCTGCAGAAGATGGTAGTATTGATGCGATGCTAGGGAGTTGGGTACCTAATATCATAATGCTTCCTTTAGGAATATATTTAATTTGGAGAGCTTCTGCCGACAAAGCAATTTTCAATTTAGATAATTTATTAAATCCTTTTAAGGTGGTTTTTAATAAAATATTTTCAAGAATAAAAGCATAAACCAACGTATCTTTGTATAAATCATATTTAAATGACTGAAATCAACAATAAACTTAATTCAATTAGTGAAGCAATTGAAGACATAAAAAAAGGTAAAGTTATTATTGTTGTAGATGATGAAAACAGAGAAAATGAAGGTGATTTTATTTGTGCCGCTGAATTAGCATCTCCAGAGATAATTAATTTTATGGCTAAATATGGTAGAGGTCTTATCTGTATGCCTTTAACTGATAAAAGATCTAAAGAATTAAACCTAAATCCTATGGTCATTAATAACACAGACCCTATGGATACTGCTTTTACTGTTTCTGTTGATTTAAAAGGAAATGGTGTAAGCTCAGGAATATCAGCTTCTGATAGATCTAAAACAATTAAGGCAATAGTAAATAAAAAGACCAAATCAAGTGATTTAGCAAGACCTGGTCATATATTTCCATTAATTGCTAAGGATGGTGGTGTTTTAAGAAGAACTGGCCATACAGAAGCCGCAATAGATTTTTCAAGATTAGCTGGATTCTCCCCCGCTGGTGTAATTTGTGAAATAATGAGAGAAGACGGTCTAATGGCTAGACTTCCAGATTTGATTAATCTTTCTAAGAAACTTGATCTAAAAATTGTATCTATTGAAGATTTAGTAGCATTCAGAATGAAACATGATAGTTTGATTTCAAAAAAAGAAAGTTTTCCATTTAATACTCGTTTTGGAAAATTTAATCTGCATGCTTTTCAACAAACAAATAATGATCGAGTACATTTAGCCTTGACTAAAGGTAAATGGAAAGAAAATGAACCTGTAATGGTTAGAATAAATTCATCTATCACTAATAATGATCTATTAAACTCATTTACTCGTTATAAAGATGAAAAGTTAGATTCTATATTTGATATGATTAATTCTAACGGAAAAGGTGTAGTAGTATTTATAAATCAATCTCAAAGTTCAGATAATATATTGCATAGATTAAAAAAATTAAAATCAATACAAAAAAAAGGTGAAATTGAAGTTCCTCCACCAATAATGGACAAAAAAGACTTTGGAATTGGAGCACAAATATTGCATGGACTTAATATCCATAAGATTGAATTACTTACCAATAGTACTCAGATTAAAAGGGTTGGAATGATAGGATATGGGTTAGAAATAGTAAAATATATTAAATACTAAAAGAACCAAAGTTTAAAAGCCATAAAAATTACTATTACAGTAAGAAAAATTCTTATAACATTTTCACCCTTCTTCACTGACCATCTACTAGTAAACCATCCTCCGTTTAAAGTTCCGATACCTAAACAAATACCATAAGACCAGTCAACCATGTCATTAAAAACAAAGGTGATAAAGGCTCCTAGAGTATATACCAACACAATCACAACCTTTGTTGCATTTACTTCTAATAGATTTAACCTATTGTAGAAGTGCAAAAACAACATTATAACAAATCCTATTCCGGCATTAACAAATCCACCATAAACTCCAATAAAAAAGAATGCTATACAAGAAAACATTAAATGTTTTCCAGTAGTTCTAACTTGTAATGTTGATTTAATGATTCTGGGTTTAAAAATTATTATCAACACTACCAAAATCATTATAATTGAAAGAATTTTATTAAAAACTTCACCTTCAATGTCAATTGCTATATGAGCACCAATTATTGATCCAACTAAAGCAAATGCACCTAAATATGCACTAAAAGGATATGTGCTTAAGCCTTTGCTTTTGAATCCCATATTAGCTGAAAAAGCTGTCATCATTATGGCAATTCTGTTAGTTCCATTTGCAACTGAAGGAGGAAGTCCTAAAAAAATAAGTAATGGTAATGTAATTAAGGAACCTCCACCTGCCATTGTGTTAATAATGCCAACAATAAATCCAACAAAAACTAAAAGTGGGTATTCCCAGGAAAAATCAGTGAACAATTCCATTGCCCAAATTTAGTTATAATAAGGTTATCATTTCGTTAATAATTAACAAAATTGTAACAGAATAAAAAAGGATATATATTTGCATCCCATTGGAGGAATGGCAGAGTGGTCGAATGCGGCAGTCTTGAAAACTGTTGAGGGTCACACCTCCGGGGGTTCGAATCCCTCTTCCTCCGCAAAGACCCTTGTAAGTCATTGATTTACAGGGGTTTTTAATTTTGGTTGCCTGAATCGTTGCCTTTACTGCTTTTAACTATCAATAATTTAAAATCATATCTGCTGCTTTTTCTGCAATCATATATACAGGAGCATTAGTGTTTCCAGAAACAATTTTAGGCATAACTGATGCATCAACTACCCTTAGATTAGAAATTCCATGTACTTTTAAAGTAGGATCAACAACAGACATATTATCTGTTCCCATTTTACAAGTACCTACAGGGTGGTAAACTGTTTCAAGAGTTTTCTTTATGTGTTCAATAAGAGAATCGTCTGAAGATCGATTCCTCGGAAGTCGATCTACTTCAGTATGTTTTTTCATCGCTTCATCTTCCATTAGCTTAAATACTAACTTACCTCCTTTAATAAGTTGATCAAGATCTTCTTTTTCCTCAAGAAAATTAGGTTGAATAATTGGTGGTGCTTTTGGATTTGAAGAAGAAAGACTAACCGTTCCCCTGCTTTTAGGATGTAATAACGTTGGTAATATAGTAAAACCATCTACTCTTGGATAATCATACAGATCATAAGCATCGTAACCGTATTCATTATCTATACATATTGGAGAAAAGTGTAATTGAAAATTTACTTTTCCACCCTTTTGATAAAGATCAAAAAAAGCAATACCCTCAAGAGGACCAGCACAAAAAACTCCTTTTTTATTAACATAATAATTCCAAGCAGCTTTAAGTTGTTTTAAAGGTGGTATATAATGATTGATACCTTCTTGAGTTTTAGATTGAGCGCATATTGGATAAAATAAATGATCCTGTAAGTTCTTACCAACTCCTTTTAATTCATGCAAGCAATCAATTCCATGCTTTGTTAATTCTGAAACTTCTCCAATTCCAGATAACATTAATAATTGTGGTGATTGAAAAGCTCCAGCAGAGAGTATTATCTCTTTTTGTGCATATACTTTAATTTTTTTTGAACCCTTAATATACTCTACTCCTACAGCTTCTTTATCTTTTAAAATTATTTTACAAACTTGAGCATGAGTTATAGCTTTTAAGTTAGATCTATTTAAAATAGGTTTTAAGAAAGCAACTGCTCCACTATGACGTTTGCCATTTTTAATGGTACTATGAACTAAACTGGCACCCTCTTGATTTACACCGTTATAATCATCATTTTTAGGTATACCAATTTTTTCACAAGCTGAAATAAATCCATCAACATAAGGTGTTTTAAATTTTGTAGGAAGTGTAACTCCTAACTCTCCTGAGCTTCCATGATAGCCAGAATCTACCTTGTCAATTTGTTCATGATTTTCTGAGCGCTTAAAAAAGGGAAGCACATCTTTATATCCCCAACCATCATTACCAAGTTCTGCCCAACCATCATAATCTTCAGCATTTCCTCTTACATAAGCCATAGCATTTGTAGAGCTACTTCCGCCTAAGGTTTTTCCTCTTGGTAAATAGATTTTTCGATTCAAAACATTAACCTGCTTCTCGGTCCAAAAACCCCAATCTTGTTTACTTTTATGAATCTTTAAATATGCACCTGGAATATGAATATTCATATTTGAATCTGGTCCACCTGCTTCTAATAATAAAACTGAATTTTTTGGATTTTTAGACAAACGGTTTGCCAATACACAACCTGCAGAACCTGCACCAATTATAATATAATTGTAAGATTGACTCATTAATCGTTGCCTTTACTGCTTTTAACTATCACTAAGTTAAAACAAAAAGTCAAAAAAATCTCAATAGTAATTTTTAATTGGTACATCTCTACTTATATAATATCAGTTTTCTTTTGAATGGAGGTGTTCGTAATTGTAAATATTAAATATACAAAGTTACTTTTCTACTATAGGTAATTCAATATATGTTGCATATTTGCTGTTACAGTAAATAGTATGCCTTGCCTTTATAAAGTCACTATCTTTTGCTTTAAATATATTTGGCACATAA
>JAAZZF010000050.1 GCA_014239275.1 Flavobacteriaceae bacterium
AATGGAATCTACAAGTTTTCCACCTATATACATTTTTAAATCTCCAAAATCCATAATTAAATTTTAAATGAATCCATTTTTTCTTCATTAATATCAATACCTAATCCAGGCTTAGAAGGTACTTCAATATAACCATCCTTTATTTTTAACTTTGGCAATATCAACTCTTCTCTAATTTTATTTTCAGTTTGATCATACTCAACATATAAGTCTTTATCAATTAATCTTGTAGGATTAGGCTCAAGATTAGACATAAAATTCAATGCAACATAAATTCCTAAACCAGAGCCCCAAGTATGTGGAATTAAATCAATTCCATAGGTTGAAGCAAGGTTAGAGATTCTTTTTGCCTCGGTAATTCCTCCACAAGAACATATATCTGGTTGAATGATATCAACTGATTGGTTTTCTAGTAGCTGATGAAAACCAAATCTTAAATATTCACACTCTCCTGAAGATATAGGTATAGTTGTTTTTTCTTTTAATTCTCTGTATTGTTTGTAAAATTCTGGAGATAAAGGTTCCTCAAACCAATAAATATCATACTTCTCCATTTTTTTGGATAATTCAATAGATTCTAAAAAGGAATATGCATGGTTAGCATCTACCATAAGTTTAATATCATTACCTATAACTTTTCTCACATAATGAATATTTTTTAAGTCAGTTTCAATACCAAGACCTATTTTCATTTTAATAGCTTTAAAACCCTTTTTTAAATACTGATTTAACTCATTTTCATAATTTTTGGAAGGGTTTTCTAAAGATGAAAAATACAATCCAGTTGCATAAGGTTTTATTTTTTCTCTATGTCTACCACCTAATAGTCTGCTGACTGGTAGATTCAATAATTTTCCTTTTAAATCCCAAATTGCAACATCTATTGCACTTACAGACGCCATCAATACTCCTTTTCTAGCATAGTCCAAGGTTCTAGCATACATCTTTGACCAAATAACTTCATTATCAATTATATTCATTCCAATTAAAATTGGTTTTAAAAAATCAATCCCCGCTTTAATAATATTTGCGGGACCATACCCTTCACCCCATCCATATTCACCGTTATCTGTAGTAATTTTAACTAAACAGCATACCCTCTCTTTATATTCCCATTGAGAAAAGTAAAAGCTTTTAGAAAGTTTATCATTAAGGACAAAAGATTCAATTTTCTTTATTTTCATGATTATTTTATCTCAATAGCTCCTAAGTCAGGCAAGCCAGTAATTTTGTTACCTAATATATCAAATTCTAAACCTAATCCCTCAAAAAGCCCTAAACTATCATTTGGAATTTTATTGATTACAATTCCTCTGTCCTTTATCAATTTGGTATTTAAAGGAACATAATCACTAATCTTTTCACCTCCAGTATTTCTAAATGTAGCATTTCCAAATAAACTTTTTGAAGGCTGAATCAAAGCGTTTTTCGGCCAGTATGAATTTTTTAAAAACAAATTGTTTTGAAAAATTGTATTTTCAATTTCAACAGAACCTCCTTTATCTGGTTTATATTGATCTCCTAAGACATGTTTACTCTCCCCTTCAATATGAAAAATATTGTTTGCAACTAAAACTCCATTAGAAGCTTTATCTACAGCAATTTTCGATAAAATTGATTCTTTCGTAAATATGGTATTATTATAAACATAACTGTTAAAAGGTCCATTTCTTTCATTACCTCTTCCAACATAACCACTTAACCAAAATGTTTTCCCTTGTTGAAATGCATTCTCTTTACCTTTTATTCTATGTCCATCATTCACACTAACATTATATCTGTATGAACAATTGTAATTATTTCCAAGTATTTCAATAAAACCTCCCGCATTTTCTACACTTAAATTATATTGAACAATTACATTGTCACAGTTAAAATCA
>JAAZZF010000051.1 GCA_014239275.1 Flavobacteriaceae bacterium
GAAATTATTAAAAAGGATTGATAATCATTCCTGTTTAGGATTTTATTATATTTAATATATGAAGAAAATACACAATATTTCCGTTTTAATTTTTTTACTTATTTTTTCCTATACATCTCAATCACAGGAAGAAATATATTCCAAACTCAATGAAATTGCTTTTATTGATCAAAAAGTAATGATGCCGATGAGAGATGGAGTTCGATTAGCTACAGATATATATCGGCCTAGAACAAAAGATAAAGTTCCAATAATTTTTTCAAGAACACCTTATAATTTTAACTCATGGCGTGATGGTGAAGAAAATCAGAGAGTTTATTATGCAGCTTATGAAGCTGTAAGAAGAGGTTATGCCTATGTTGTGCAAAATGAAAGGGGAAGATTTTTTTCAGAAGGTGAATGGGATATTTTAGGAGTACCATTAACAGATGGATATGATGCTTTTAGTTGGATGAGTGCTCAACAATGGTCTAATGGAAGAATTGGAACAATAGGATGTTCTTCAACAGCTGAGTGGCAAATGGCTGTTGCAGCTTTAGATCATCCTTCCCATGCTGCTATGGTTCCACAAGGTTTTGGAGCAGGAGTAGGAAGAGTTGGTGAGTATTTTGAACAGGGTAATTGGTATAGAGGAGGAGTAGAACAACTTTTATTTCCATCATGGCTTTATGGAGTTGAGCATGATAAATTTAAACCAAGAATTCCTACTGGAGCAACTCAAGAAGACTTATTAAGAATCTCTAGGTTTTATGATTTAGCACCAGAAAATCCTAAAGTAGATTGGTCAGAGGCATTTAATCATTTACCAATACAAGATTTGCTTAAAAATGTTAATGGAAAGAAAGAAATTTATGACAAATTGATAAGAAGAAAACCAAACGATCCGGATTGGTATACTGGAGGACTCTATCATGATGATATGGAGTTTGGAGTTCCTAGTTTTTGGTTTGTTTCTTGGTATGATATTGCTACTAGTCCAAATATTGCTTTATTTAATCATGTTAGAAATAATGCTAAAGATCTAAAAATAAGAGATAATCAATATTTAATAATTGCCCCTACATTACATTGTGGTTTTAAAAGAGCTACTGAAAACACAATTGTAGGTGAACTAAGTGTTGGGGATGCTAGACTTAATTATGATCAACAGGTTTATTCATTTTTTGATCTAATGTTAAAGGATATTGATAATGATTTTAAAGAAGAAACACCAAGAGTTCAATACTACACAATGGGTTCTAATAAATGGCAAAATTCTGACCAATGGCCACCTGAAAATATTGAAATGACTAATTTTTATCTTACTAGTAATGGGAATGCTAATACTTTAAATGGAGATGGAAAATTAACCACTCTAAAAAGAAAAGTAAAAAATAATACAGATTCATTATTATACGACCCTATGAATCCAGTTCAGTCAGTTGGAGGAGGAGTTTGTTGTATGGGAAATGCATTAAAGGGAGGATCTTTTGATCAACAAGAAATTGAATTGAGAGAAGATGTTCTAGTATATTCAACGGACAATCTTAAAAATGGTTTTGAAGTAACAGGTTTTATTAACTCAACGATTTATTTATCTTCAGATGTTAAGGATACAGATATTACTATAAAATTTATAGATGTCTATCCTGATGGTCGAGCTTTCAATATTGATGAAACAATACAAAGAGTCAGATATCGCGAAGGATACGATAAAGAAGTAATGATGGAAAAAAACTCAGTATACAAGGTAGATTTAACTCCAATGTCAACAAGTTATTACTTTAAAAAGGGTCATCAAATTAGAATAGAAGTTTCTAGCAGTAACTTTCCAAGGTTTGCTAGAAACTTAAATACAGGTGGTAATAATTATGATGAATCAATTTCTGTTGTAGCAAATAATAAAATTTATCACTCAAAAAAATATCCATCATTAATAACTTTACCTATAGTAAAAAAATAAATTATGAAAAATAATTCTAGAAGATCATTTTTAAAATCAACATCTGCATTATCCACAGGATTATTAATTCTTCCCGGTCTTTATTCATGCTCACCAAATAGTAAATTAAATGTAGCAGTAATTGGAGTTGGTGGAAGAGGGAGAGCCAATTGGAGTAAAGTTGAAAATGAAAATATAGTTGCAATGTGTGATGTTGATGAGAATAGAGCTGCAGAAGGTTACAAAATGTATCCAAAAGCAAGAAAATTTAAAGATTTTAGAGTAATGTTTGATAAAATGCATAAAGAAATAGATGCAGTTATTATTAGTACACCAGATCACACACACTTTGCGGCTACTATGGCTGCTATGGAGCTAGGAAAACATGTTTATGTAGAAAAACCGCTTGCACATAATGTATGGCAACTAAGAACAATGAAAAAAGCTGCTAAATACTATGGTATTGTTTCTCAAATGGGTAATCAAGGTCATACAACTAATGGTATTAGATTAATTAAAGAATGGTATGATGCAGGAGTTTTAGGGGAGGTTAAAGAAGTTCATGCTTGGATTGGGACATTTGATTTTAGACCAGGTCATTATTGGACTAAGCCTGAAAGTTTCCCTCCTCCAACTGATCCAATCCCCGAATATTTAGATTGGGATTTATGGTTAGGTCCAGCAAAATACAGAGATTTTAATAATGCATATGCGCCTAAATCTTGGAGAGGTTTTTATGATTTCGGAAATGGTCAGTTAGGAGATTGGGCTTGTCATACTTTGGATGGCCCATTTTGGGCTTTGAATTTAGGCATGCCAAATTTCATTGGGGTTAAAATTCCGAATCCTATGACTAAACATAATTTTGTTTCTGAGCAATCTGAAGTTACTTTCAACTTTAATAAGAAAAAAAATAAACCACCAGTGACATTAAAATGGTATGAAGGCGGTCTTAAACCTGACATTTTAAAAGATTTAGGTGTTGATAAAATGAAGG
The DNA here is from genome assembly GCA_014239275.1 of Flavobacteriaceae bacterium. Lineage (GTDB taxonomy): Bacteria > Bacteroidota > Bacteroidia > Flavobacteriales > Flavobacteriaceae > MAG-121220-bin8. The sequence continues at coordinate 2,919 of JAAZZF010000051.1, forward strand.
ATTATCAAAGACATGGAATGGTAATGGTCGGCGATAAAAATACTTTAATTACCGGAGGGAGACCCAATAATCCAAAATTATTAATGTCTGAATTAGAATGGGAAGAATTTTTGAAAAATGCTCCTGAAAAAACTATTCCAAGAATTGTTGATGAAACCCCAGTTCAAGAATGGGTTCACGCCATTAAAAATGGTATATTACCTCTTTCAAATTTTGATTATGGAGCAAGTCTTACTGAAATGGCATTATTAGGATGTTTAGCGCAAAGATTTAATGCTGATTTAAAATATGACTCTGAAAACATGCAAATTACAAATAGACCAGATGTGAATGAATATATAAAAGAACCTGTTAGAGAAGGTTGGTCGTATGGTGAATCTTTATAAACAACATTATTTTATATTATGAATAGTGATTTTGATGCCATTGTAATAGGAACTGGTGTTAGTGGCGGATGGGCAGCCAAAGAATTATGTGAAAATGGTTTAAAAACTCTTGTCTTAGAAAGAGGTAGAATGATAAATCATCCCTCAGATTATACAACTGCAAACATGGATAAATGGGATTTTCCCTATGGAGATAAAATAACTAATGAAATTAGGAAACAGCAGCCTAAACAAAGTAGGACAGGATATGTGAATACAGAATCAACAAAACATTTATTTGTTGATGACATAAAACATCCATATAATGAGGACAAACCTTTCGACTGGATTAGAGGATATCATGTTGGTGGAAGATCTTTACTTTGGGGAAGACAAAGTCACCGATTAACACAATTTGATTTTGAAGGAAATATAAAAGAAGGTATTGCTGTTGACTGGCCAATAAGATATAATGATTTAGCACCATGGTATGACTATGTAGAAGATTATATTGGAGTAAGTGGAGAAAACTTAGGTCTTCCACAGTATCCTAGCGGTATATTATTAAAACCTATGGAAATGAATTGTGTTGAGGAAGTTTTAAAAGATACACTATCCAAAAAATATAATGATAGAGTTTTAACTTTAGGTAGAGTTGCCAATATTACAGAAGGAACTAAACCTGGTAGAGGAAGAGTAACATGTCAATATAGAAGCCTTTGTAGAAGAGGTTGTCCATTTGGAGCTTATTTTAGTAGTAATTCATCTACACTTCCTGCAGCTGAAGATTCAGGAAATATGACTTTAAGACCTAATTCAGTTGTTTACGAGATTATGTATGATGAAAATAAGAAAAGAGCCACTGGAGTTAAAATAATTGATTCAGAAACTAAACAGACTTATGAATATAGGGCTAAAATTATTTTTGTTTGTGCTTCTACTGTAGGCTCAACTTCTATTTTAATGCAATCAAAATCTAATAGATTTCCAAATGGAATGGGAAATGATTCTGGAGAATTAGGTCATAATTTAATGGATCATCATTTTAAAGCTGGTGCTAGTGGAAATTTTGATGGATTTAAGGATAAATATTATACAGGTAGAAGACCTACTGGAGTTTATATTCCTAAGTTTAGAAATATAGGAGGAAATACTAATCAAAATGATTTTATTAGAGGATATGGTTATCAAGGAGGTGCTAGTAGAACAGATTGGACTCAATCTATTGCAGAACTTTCTTATGGAAAAGATTTAAAAGAAGCGATTTTATCTCCTGGAGATTGGAAAATGGGCCTAGGTGGTTTTGGAGAAATTTTACCATATCATGGTAATAGAATGTATTTGAATTATGAGAAAAAAGATAAATGGGGATTACCAACTGTGACATTTGATGCTAAGATTAGAGAAAATGAATTAAAAATGAGAAAAGACATGATAAATCAGGCTGTTGAAATGTTAGAAAAAGCTGGTTTTAAAAATGTAGTAGGGAAAGATGAAAAATATTCTTTAGGATTAGGAATTCATGAAATGGGAACAGCACGAATGGGGCGTGATCCAAAAACATCTGTTTTAAATAAATATAATCAAATTCATTCTGTTAAAAATGTATTTGTTACTGATGGTTCTGCTATGACTTCATCTGGAAATGTGAATCCTTCATTAACTTACATGGCACTGACAGCAAGAGCGGTTAAACATGCTGTATCCGAACTAAATAAAAATAATATTTAAAATGAATAGAAGAAAAGCAATTAAAAAATTAGGATTAAGTCTAGGTTCTATAACATTGTCACCAGCAGTGTTGAGCTTATTACAAAGCTGTAAAAATGATTTAGACTGGAATCCTGTTTTTTTTAATTCAGGTCAAGTAAATATTATATCTGAATTAACAGACTTGATAATTCCTTCTGATAAAGAAATTCCTGGCTCAAAAGATTTAAACCTTATAAAATTCATTGATCTGTATATATATAATGTATCTAAAAAAAGAGGTCAAATATTATTAAAAAAATCTCTAGATTCTTTTTTGAAGGATTGTTTAATAAGATCTAAAAAAACTGCCTTTAGTAATTTGGATAGAAACGATTTGGAAACAAGCTTAATATATTTTTTAAAAACTAATATAAATTCACACA